>CAYOXD010000098.1:0-5667 GCA_964407825.1 uncultured Desulfobacterales bacterium
AAGGGAAAACGGCTATCCCCTCAGATGTACCATGGAGGACTAACACTATGATCAGTAAAGAACTCAGTACGACACTGGGATTTGCCGTCAAGGAGGCAAAGCGGCGACGTCATGAATATGTGTCGGTCGAACATGTGCTCTATGCCATACTGCACGATAGCGACGGCGTCGACATCGTGGAAAAGTGCGGTGGAGATCCGAACAACCTTATAAACACACTGGAAAAATTTTTTTTCGAAAAGATGGAGGTCATTCCCGAGGGCAAGGAATATGTCCTTCAGCAGACCATCGGGTTCCAGCGCGTCATTCAGCGGGCAGTGAACCACGTGCGATCGGCTGAAAAGCAGGAGGTCAGCATCAGCGATATTCTTGCCTCGATTTTTCTAGAAAAGGATTGCCATGCCTCCTTCTTCCTGCTGGAAGAGGGGGTCACCCGTCTGGATGTGCTGACCTACATCTCCCAGAACACATCCGTGCCCATCGTTCAGGAACCGGCGGATCCCCATTCCAAGACGGCCAAAGCTGACAAAAAGAAGAAGGATGACCCCCTTGCCCTCTACACCATGGAACTGGTGGCCCGGGCCGCAGAGGGTAAACTCGATCCCTTAATCGGCCGGGAGAGCGAGATCGAACGTACGGTTCAGGTGCTGTGCCGCCGCCGCAAGAACAATCCGGTCTTCGTAGGAGATCCGGGGGTCGGCAAGACCGCCATGGCCGAGGGACTGGCCATCAGGATCCACGAGCAGGAAGTGCCCGAGCTGCTGAGGGAGGTGCGCATCTACTCCCTGGATCTGGGAGCGCTGCTGGCCGGCACCAAGTTCCGAGGGGATTTCGAGCAGCGGCTCAAGGACGTCATCACCGCCCTCAAGAGCCGGAAGGATGCGGTTCTCTTCATTGACGAAATTCATACCATCGTCGGCGCCGGCGCCACGAGCTCTGGCTCCATGGATGCGTCCAACATCCTGAAGCCCGCCCTTGCATCCGGCGACGTCCGCTGTATCGGGTCCACAACTTACGAGGAGTACAAGAACCATTTCGAAAAAGACCGGGCTTTTTCCAGGCGTTTTGAAAGGATCGAGATCAGCGAGCCGAGTCCTGCCGAGTCCGTTCAGATCCTTAAGGGATTGCGAGGGGCCTACGAGGTTTACCACAACATCATTTACACGGACGCGGCTCTGAAGGCGGCAGTGGAACTCTCCGCCAAGCATCTGAACGACCGGTACCTGCCAGACAAGGCCATCGACGTCATCGACGAGGCCGGGGCCTTCCTACGGCTCACCGGTGGCGGCCGCAGGAAGCGCATCCATCCCAGCGATATCGAGAAGATCGTATCCAAAATGGCCAGGATTCCGGCCCGCAGCGTATCGGCCTCCGACCGGACCAAGCTCAATACCCTGGCGGACAGGTTAAAGGAGGTGGTCTTCGGCCAGGACGAGGCGATTCATTCCCTGGTGACCGCCATCAAACGGTCCCGGGCGGGGCTGGGGGCGCCGGGCAAACCGGTGGGCTCCTTCCTGTTCACCGGACCCACCGGCGTCGGCAAGACCGAGGTGGCCCGCCAGCTGGCGGCGGCCATGGGGGTCGAGTTCATGCGCTTCGACATGAGCGAGTACATGGAAAAACACGCAGTGGCGCGGCTCATCGGCGCGCCTCCGGGATACATCGGGTTCGATCAGGGGGGGCTGCTGACGGACGGGATCCGGAAGCATCCTTACAGCGTGCTGCTCATGGATGAGATCGAAAAGGCCCACCTTGACATGTACAATATCCTGCTGCAGGTGATGGACCATGCCACCCTCACCGACAACAACGGCAAAAAAGCCGATTTCAGGAACGTGATCATCATCATGACCTCCAATGCCGGTGCAAGGGAAATGAGCACCCAGAGCATCGGATTCCGGGAAGTAACCAAGGACCCTGCAGCAAAGGGCAAAAAGGCCATCGAACAGTTTTTCAGCCCCGAGTTCAGAAACCGGCTCGACGGCATCATCTCTTTCCATCCCCTTGACGTGGAGATCATGGCGCGCATCGTGGATAAATTCATCGCGGAAATTAACGAGCAACTTTCCCTCCGGCGGGTCAAACTGACGATTTCCGACGAGGTGCGCCTCTGGCTGGCTAAAAAGGGCCATGACCCCATTTACGGAGCCCGGCCTCTGTCGAGACTCCTTCAGACAGAGATCAAGGACAAGGTGGCGGACGAAATTCTTTTCGGGAAAATCGATCGCGGTGGGGAAATTTTTGTGGATCTGCAAGCGGAAGAGCTCGTATTTTCCTATCACGCCGGCACGGTGCGTGTCGCGGAAACAGTCCAGTAACCGTGCCTGGGACATGCCTTGGGGATCACTTGATTTCTTTCTCCAGAAGTTTTAGACATTTTCGACGCATATACCAACAGGGAGAATGTATTATCAATTGAATCGCTCCGAGCTCCGCGGGGTTCAGGCTTGCGCCAGGGGTCGGTTCCAAGGCACGGTAAATGATCACAGACGTTGCATTCATCGAAACTATTTCCATTATTCTGGTTTTTATAGGGACGTTCCTGCTCTTCTTGTCTCTCCACCTTGCCCGCAAGATTCGAGCGGGGTTGCAGGACGCGGAAAGCCTCAACAAAAGGTGGCATGCGCTCTACGGCCTGATAGTGTTTCTTCTCATCGGGTATCTCCTTTACGATCTGTCGCTTATCTCCGATCTTTCATTACCCTTCCAGCCGGTGATCGCATGCGTGTTTTTCGGTGGGGCGGTTTTCGTTCTTGTCTTTCTCCGAATCTTTCAGACCGCCTTTGGCGAGAAACAGCGGGCCGAGGATTCCCTTCGGGAGAATGAGGCGTGTTTCCATGAGATTTTTGATTCCGTAAGCGAGGCGATCATCATCATCGACCCGGAAAGCGGCGCCATCCTTGGCGAGAACCGGAAAATGCGCCAGATGTTCGGGTTGCACCATGAAGAGATCCGGGAAATCGGCATCGAGGAGCTGATTACCAGGCTGGCACCGGAGCCCGGGGCCCAGTGGCGAGAGTGGGTCACAGGCGGACACCCCTGGGTCTTCGAGTGGATAGTCGCGCCTGAGGGACTGAACCGGTTCTGGGTGGAGGGCAATGCCCATATCGCCTTCATAAACGGTGAGGATCGCCTGCTGGTCAGCCTGCGCAATGTGAGCAAGCGCAAACGCCTTGAGGAAAGAATGTCCCGGCTCAACGACTGTTTTCTCGGGTTTTCCGAGCACCATCAGGACAATATCATGCAACTCACCCGGCTTTGCGGAGAGCTCATGGGCGGCGTGTGTGCCCTGTACAGTCGGATCGAGGGGGAGATGCTCCATACCCTGGCGGACTGGAACGCACCGGCCGACCTCCAGCGCATAGATCGGGCCGAAGGGCATCTATGTACTGATGTCATCCGCCTGGGAGAGGAGGATCCTTTTTGCATCAGAAACCTGCCCGAGAGCTCGTATGCGAAATCGGATCCGAACGTGCAGCGCTATGGGCTCCTCACTTACGTGGGCATGTCCGTGAAGTGCGAAGATGTGCCCGTAGGATCGCTGTGCGTGGTGTTCCAGAGGGATTTTGCGCCGGACGAGGAGGATAGCAAGTTCCTCGGGATCCTCGCCAGCGCCCTGGGCGTGGAGGAGGAGCGGCGGGTCGCCGCCGAGGCGCTTCAGAAGGCCCATGAAGAACTGGAATCCCGTGTCGCTGAGCGGACTGCCGAACTGGCCAGGGTGAATCAGCAGCTGCTGGTGGATATGGCCGAACGAAAGAAGGCTGAGGAGGCCCTCTGGAAATCCGAAAAGATCCTGCGAAAAGTGTTCGAGGCCATCCCCGATATGGTGTCCGTCATCGACCGCAATATGATGATCGTTCATTCCAACTGGCAGGGGGGATATGAGTATGTGGCCGAAGCGGACCGTCACCGTCCCATCCTCTGCTATGACGCCTATTACCCAGGCCAGGGAAAGCCTTGCAAGGACTGCCACGCCATCGAGGTCTTCCGGACGGGCAAAATGGTGTCCAGGGAAAAGGACAACCCGCGCATCGGTCGTATCGAAGCCCGTGCGTTTCCGATTTTTGACGATTCGGGTCAGGTGGTCATGGTGGCCGAGTATATCCGGGACATCACCGAGCAACGGCGGATGGAAGAGGAGCTGCGAAAGGCCCAGAAGCTTGAGTCCCTCGGCGTCCTTGCCGGCGGCATTGCCCATGATTTCAACAATCTTTTAACTGGCATCCTGGGCAATCTCTCCCTTGCAAAGACAACGACCCAGCCGGATTCTGATGCATGCAAGAAGCTGGGAGAGGCTGAAAAGGCCATATACCGAGCCAGGGACCTGACCCAGCAGCTGATGACCTTTTCAAAGGGGGGAGCTCCCGTTAAAAGCACCGCCTCCATCGAGCAGATTGTAAAAGATTCTGCCTCCTTCATCCTGCGCGGAGCCAATGTCCGATGTGAATTCATGGCATCCGAGGCGATATGGCCTGTCGAGGTGGACGAAGGCCAGATGAACCAGGTCATCAACAACCTCATGATCAATGCCGCCCAGTCCATGAAACAGGGCGGTATCATAGAGGTGGGTTTTGACAATGTTTCCCTTGACAACCCCAACGAGATGGGGCTCAAGGAGGGCCGATACGTCAAGATCTCCATCAGAGACCACGGCAGCGGCATTCCGGAAGATTCTATAAATCGGGTCTTCGATCCCTATTTCACCACGAAGGATAAGGGCAGCGGCCTAGGCCTGGCCACAGTCTATTCCATCATCAAGAACCATGACGGATTCGTGGGGGTCGAGTCACGGATAGACGAGGGCAGCACGTTCCGTATCTATCTTCCCGCCACCACGAAAGGGCTGCAGAAGGATTCTGAAGAAAAGGAAAATCCCCCTTTCGGCTCAGGGAAAGTCCTCGTGATGGACGACGAGGAGGTTATCCGCAAGGTTGCGGCCCAGATGCTCAAGCATCTCGGCTACAGCGCGGTGGTCTGTCGTGACGGAAGGGCGGCCATTGAACTGTATCGGGCCGCCATGGAATCGGCCGAACCCTTTTCCGCGGTCATCATGGACCTGACCATCCCCGGCGGCATGGGCGGAAAGGAAACGGTCCAAAGGCTCAGGGAACTCGACAAGGACATGATCAGCATCGTCTCCAGCGGATACTCCAACGATGACATCCTCTCCAACTTCAAGGAGCACGGTTTCAGCGGCATGGTGAAAAAGCCTTACTCCCTGAGTGAGCTCGGCAGGGTACTCCACGAGCTGGTGTCTGGCGAAAGAGGCCGGCATCGATCTGACTGAAATGCTGACGACAGTGAATAGCACGTTCTCACGGAGGCGATTCCCTTGGACTCATACACCTTACTGCCGGACAGAGAGATCCGCCCCGGCGGGCCCGTTTCCAATCGCTTCGTATCCATGGAAATCGTCCGGTTTGTGGATGCCTGCCGGTATGTGCATGAACTGCCCTATGGATACAACGCCAACCGGGACGAACCGATGCTTCTGTTCAGCGAGCAGAAGGGCTCCTGCACCACCAAACATGCTATCATCGCAACCCTCGCCGACGAACTGTCGCTTTCCGTGGGCAAGGTCATCGGCGTCTATGCCATGACAGAGGACATCGTGGCGGGCGCCGCGGCTATCCTGGAAAAATACGAGCTTCCCTATGTGCCCATGGT
>CAYOXD010000098.1:5767-12252 GCA_964407825.1 uncultured Desulfobacterales bacterium
GCGCCGGGATTCAGTAGCTGAACATTCTACATGCGATTGCCCGAGGACATGGGCCCTGGCGTCTTGACTTGTCGCGGCCGGTGTCATACTAATGAATTATGGTTCGGGGATGGAGTCCCCCTGTCAACCGCCCGGGCTGGGCTGATGACTCCTGCGTGCAGCAATGCACGTGGGGTGCGCGCGGAAAGAGAGGCCCGAAGGCGGTTTTTTTGTCCCTGAAGGCGCCGGCGGTCTCTCTGGATGCGGGTTTTCTGGAAATGAAATTTTTCACATGGCATCAGGGAGATATCAATGACGCAGGCATCACCATCACCCTCTCTAACTGAACATCCTTCACTTCCGACCCTGCTGGAAAATACCGCCCGCACGGTCTCGGATATCGGTCCCCAATTCACCCATTACGGCGACAAGTTAAAGGAACTGGCGGCACGCCATAGCGAGGGACGATATCACCTGGCGGTCCTGGGGCAGTTCAAGCGCGGGAAGAGTACCCTGCTCAACGCCCTGGCGGGTGAGCCGATTCTGCCCGTGGGGGTCGTTCCCCTGACCGCCGCGCCAACCTTCCTCCAATACGGTGAACCAGCGAAGATCCGAGTCCAATACGAGGGCGCTCGACCGGAGGACGAGTTCACCGGCGCCTCCACAGCCGAGCGAAGTGCCTGGCTGGCCGGCTTCGTAACGGAAAAGGGCAACCCTAAAAACAGGCGCGGCATCACCGAGGTGCAGGTGGATCTGCCGGCTCCCATACTTTCCGGCGGGCTCGTGCTGATCGACACCCCCGGTATCGGTTCGACCTATCGGCACAATACCACGGCCACCCTCAATTTCCTGCATCAATGCGATGCCGCCCTGTTTCTGGTGTCGGCCGATCCGCCCATCACCGAAGTGGAACTGGCCTTCCTGCGCCAGGTGAAGAAAGAGGTGCCGCGGCTGTTTTTCGTGCTCAACAAAATCGATTATCTGGATGAAGGGGAACTCGAAGAGGCGCTTGGATTCTACAAGCGCGTATTGGCCGAGGAGGCCGACTGGAACAACGATTCACCGGTCTTTTGCGTTTCAGCTCGCAAGGGGATGGAGGCAAAGGCGGCTGGTGATGACGCGGAGTGGACTGGCAGCGGCATGGCACAGCTGGAGTCCTTTCTATTGGGGTATCTTGCCAGGGAGAAATTCAGCGCCTTGACCGATGTGGTCTGCCGTCGGACGCTGGCGTACCTCGAAAGCGTCCTGATGGAGACCGGCATCGCGATTCAAGCCTTGCAACTGCCACAGCAGGCGCTTGAAGAGAAGATCGCCGTCTTCGAAGAGAGCCTGAAACAGGCTGAAATCGAGCGCCGCATGATTCAGGACATTCTGGAGGGCGACAAAAAGCGCGTCACGGCACTTGTAGAAGAACAGGCCCGCGAACTTGCCAGGAGCGCCGAAAAGTTCCTGAAGGAGATCATGAACCAGGGCCCCGTGTTCCGAAATCCCGGTCGGTCGTCCAAAGCCGGCATCCAGCAGGCCTGGGCAGAGGCGATTCCCGAATTTTTCGAGCAGCAGCGGGAGTCGCTCAATGAACGGGTCAAAGAGCGCCTGTTGGAGAGCCTGGCACCGCATGAGCAGCGCCTTAGCCAGCTTCTGGAAACCCTGCGGCGAACCGCCGCGGACATGTTCCAGGTGCCCTACAAACCCCTCTCATCGGAAGAGGTCCTGGAGATCAGGCGAAGGCCCTATTGGGTGTTGAGCACCTGGAACACCGATCCATTGCCGGCGCTCAAGAGCATGGACCAACGTCTGGATGGCCTGGTCCGGCGCAATGTGGAAAATATCCGTTGGTCCACGCTCCAGAACCTGAATCTCTCCTTTGCCGGGTTCGCCCGGAGGACGAGGGAACGGTTGGATGAAACCGTGGCCGCCACAAAGGGCGCCATGGTATCGGCCCATGCGCGGCGAAAGGCCCATGACGGAAGCATCGAGGCGGAGGTGCGCCGCATCGCGGACAGGGCCGAAGCCCTGGAGGCGGCCAAGACCGAGCTGGCCATGTTTACGGATCATGGCGGAGGCTGAGCTCACCGTCCTTCAGATCCACGCTCAAGGTGGCCCCGTCGGCCACATCTCCCGCTATCAGTGCCCGTCCGATTCGGGTTTCCAGCTCCCGTTGTATAAATCGGCGGAGCGGCCGGGCACCGTAGACCGGGTCGTAGCCCGTCTCGGCAATATAGTGCCGCGCCGCATCGCTGATCTGGATTTTGATTTGCCGATCCGCCAGGCGTTTGGACAGCTCTCCGGTCAGAAGGGCCACGATTTTTTCCACCTCCTCGAGGGTCAGCGGTTTGAACAGGACGATGTCGTCGACCCGGTTGAGAAATTCCGGTCGGAAATGGTGACGCAGCTCGCCCATGACCTGATTCTTGACGGATTCGCGCAGCTCACCGCTTCTGTCGATTCCCTCCAGCAGGAAGTGTGATCCGATGTTGCTGGTGAGGATGATGACGGTGTTTTTAAAGTCAACCGTCCGGCCCTGGCCGTCCGTCAACCGGCCGTCATCGAAGAGTTGAAGCAGCACGTTGAACACATCTTGATGGGCCTTTTCGATCTCGTCAAAAAGGATGACGGCATAGGGTTTTCGTCGCACGGCTTCGGTGAGCTGTCCCCCCTCCTCAAACCCCACATAACCGGGAGGCGCGCCGATCAGTCGGGCGACAGAGTGTTTTTCCATGTATTCGCTCATGTCGATCCGGACGATATTCTCCTCGGAGTCGAACAACGCCTCTGCCAGGGTTTTGGCCAGTTCCGTTTTTCCAACCCCGGTGGGTCCCAGAAAGATAAAGGTTCCAATGGGGCGACGGGGATCTTTAATTCCGGAACGGGCCCGGATGACGGCGTCGGCCACCAACTGGACAGCTTCATCCTGGCCGATGACCCGTTCGTGCAGTACCTCGTCAAGCCTAAGGATTTTCTGGCGTTCCCCCTCCATGAGCCGGGTGACGGGAATACCGGTCCAGTGGGAGATGATGTCAGCGATCTCCTCATCGGTGACCTCTTCCCGCAGCAGGCGTTCGCCGCTGTGCTCCTTTGCCAGCATCTCCTCTTCGGTCTTGAGCCGGCGTTCCAGCTCCGGCAGCCGGCCGTGTCGCAATTCCGCGGCACGATTCAGATCATAGTGGCGTTCGGCCGTCTCGATGTCGTACCTGATCCTTTCCAACTCCTCCCGGATGGACTGCACCTTCTTGATGGCCTGCTTCTCTGCTTCCCACTGCGCGCCCATGACGTCCGCATCGGATCGAAGCTCGGCCAGCTCCCTTTGCAGGTGTTCCAGGCGCTCCTTGCTGGCCCGGTCTTTTTCCTTCTTAAGAGCCGCCTCTTCGATCTCCAGCTGCATGATCCTGCGTGACACTTCATCGAGCTCCGTGGGCATGGAATCGATTTCCGTTCGGATCATGGCGCAGGCCTCGTCGATGAGATCGATGGCCTTGTCCGGCAGGAAGCGGTCGCTTACATACCGGTGGGACAAGACCGCCGCGGTGACCAGGGCGCCGTCCTGGATTTTGACACCGTGATGAACCTCGTAACGTTCCTTTAGCCCGCGCAGGATCGAGATGGTGTCCTCAACGCTGGGCTCGCTGGCCACCACGGGCTGAAAACGCCGTTCCAGGGCCTTGTCCTTTTCGATGTATTTTCGATATTCATCCAATGTCGTTGCACCGATGCAATGCAGCTCCCCACGGGCGAGCATGGGTTTTAGCATATTGCCGGCATCCATGGCGCCTTCGGCCTTGCCCGCTCCCACAATGGTGTGCAGTTCGTCGATGAACAGCAGAATTTTCCCCTGGCTCTGCTTGATCTCCTGCAAAACGGCCTTCAAGCGTTCCTCGAATTCACCGCGATACTTGGCCCCGGCCACCAGGGCGCCCATGTCCAGGGCGAAAATGGTCTTGTCTTTGAGCCCCTCTGGCACGTCCTGGCGCACGATGCGGTGGGCCAATCCTTCGACGATGGCCGTCTTGCCCACACCGGGGTCGCCGATCAGGACCGGATTGTTCTTGGTCTTGCGGGATAGAATCCGAACCACCCGCCGGATTTCACTGTCCCGTCCGATCACCGGATCGAGCTTTCCGGATCGTGCCTCTTCGACCAGATCACGGCCATATTTTTGAAGGGCCTCGTAAGTGCCTTCCGGATCGGCGCTGGTCACCCGCTGGTGCCCGCGGATGGCGGTGAGGGTTTGCAGCAGGGAATCGCGGGTGATGTTGAACTGGCGCAGAAGGGCTCCCGCCGGTGTGCGGCCGCCCTCTTCGACAAATGCCAGGAGGATGTGCTCAACGGAGATATACTCGTCTTTCAGGTTTTTGGCCTCGTTCTGTGCCTGAAGCAGCAGCTTGTTCAGACGCGGCGTGATATACACCTTCCCTGGCTCGGTACCCGGGCCGCTGATGTGAGGCTTTTTTTGAAGGGCCTGCAGAAGCTCTTCCCGAAACCCATCCACCGGGAGTTCCATTCGCTTGAGCAGCCGCGGCACCAATCCGTCCGATTGCTCCACCAGGGCCAAGAGCAAATGCTCCCCATCCACCTCCTGGTGGCTGAAACTCACGGCCTTGGACTGTGCCTCCTGAAGCGCCTGCTGGCATTTAAGGGTGAGTTTGTTCATATCCATCGCCGAATACCTCCATTGCTCACACGGATCCACGTGGCCCCGAGCCGTTGCTTCAGGACATCGTCCACGCTTTCTTGGTTGTTCCCAAATTCATTCCTATCGCTATTTGGCCTGTGGGTACACAAGCCCGCGGTTCGTTACAACAGAAGATAGGACGCGAACAGTGAATGTCAATAAAAGTAATATTACCAAAAAACATATTTCGGATATAAGTAATGTTTTTGGGTGCACCTCTGGTTGCGAGACTGCCAGTTCAGAATATACTGGCATCAGTCGATCGCCTAAAGGTACCGGGAATATACCACGGGAATATATCAAAGGATCCAGCGGCGGATAGGGCAGGCGGCGTCTTCTTCCCCGGAGCGGGCCGCAAAAGGGCCGCGCTTTACAGATAGGAAGACGGTCCCAGGAGGTCCAGGTGGGGAGGCGGTAGGTCCCCCGGCTCCCCTGAGCCGGGGGATTAAGGCCGTCAGGAGCAGACACGGCAGTCGCTGAGACAACGCTCGTATTCCTCGTCGCGGCGTTTCAGCGGCGTCTGACTCTGTTCGCCCCAGTGTTTAAGAATACATTCGCTGATGCATCGTCGGTCTTTATTCGGAATCTCTCGCTGAGCCATGGCAGCCTCCCTGCAATCGTTGAACGAATGAGCGTCCCACGGGTTGAATACACCCATATGGGCAAAAATTAATCACCGTTGTCGGGAATTCAAGCCCTGCGCCTGGGGCTTGCCGCTGACCAGACTAAAAAGGGGTTTCGATATTGCGCACCGGAAGCTCTTAACAACAGCAGTCAATATATAATAGAAGGCCCCCATTACTAAGACTTGGATTCTATTTATAGATTCCGCGTTTGACGCATTCGATGCGACCCTGCTTTTTCAACCTGTGAAGAATGCCTTGGATCTTTATTCTGTCATATCCCGTGGCTTTCATAAGCCCAGAGGTGTCGATCCCCTGATCGGATTTCTTGATAACATCATGAACGATATTGAGAGCGGGGATCCTCTTGACTCTTTTGACCACCCCGTCTTTCATGATCACCTTTTTCCTGGCAGGCGCCCTTTTGGGGGTTGCCTTTGGCTCTGTGGTCGGCCAATCCGCTGGTGATTGCATTTGCGGTAATTTGCCAATCAAGTCACCAATATTTTCAATGCTGCCTGCAAGCTGCAAGATGGTCTTGGCGACCGAATTAAGTTCTTTTTGTAGTTCCAGCAGAATGTTCCGATCTGTCATCATATTCTAATAAAGCCTTTCAGTTATCATAAAAGTTGCCTATGGTTTCCGGTATTCTATGGCCTAAAGCGAGCGGCTTTTGCAAGTGGCAGGAGAAACCGTCCCTGATAATGACTGGATTTCAATTTAAATATTAAATGTTTAGATGTCAAGTCAAAATGTATTACAGTGTCACCGGTGTTTGGCCTAACAATTGGGAGCAAAATGCGCTGGACGGGTGCGGGTGAGTGGGGTACCGCAGGTACGTCGATCGGCCTCGGGAGTGATCCTGGGGCTTTGCTGGCATTTGATTCCAATCAAAAAGAAAGTTCCTATATGTTTGCGCCAGTAAGAAATCATGCAAAATCGACTTGGAGCGAATAACACTTTCTCCCTTGATAAAGCAAGGAGAAAGAAGAAATGAGTCAGAAGCAATTTGACTAACCAACAAAGCTCACGATCGTCGAGAGCGTCATGACAACCTAAGGATAGTACCTTAGAAGACGAATCCGCGGGGCAGCCTTGCGGATCGGCGACGATTGAAGAAGGCATTGATATGCTTTCCCCAAAGGGGGTTGAGGTACAATAAGGAGAGTTCATCATGTGGGGTATTTTGAGGTAAAAATTTGGGGTTGTTTTAG
>CAYOXD010000099.1:0-8306 GCA_964407825.1 uncultured Desulfobacterales bacterium
TAGATAGGATGTGGGAATAAAACCTCTATTGAACGGTGTGCACATGAAGGTGTTTTACAAAATCCTGCTGATCGCACTGCCGCTTATCATATTGCCGGCCCTGCTGGTCGGCTTCGCCGCCTACCATGTTGCCGACAGGGCAAACGAATCCGCGATGCGCAATCTGCTGCAATTCGGCCTGAGAGAGGCGATCAAGACCGCTGCCCATCTGGAAGCGGGGGCCGGCACGAACCTGCAGGTCCAGGGGCCCATCCGCAGAGGGAAGGTCCCCAAGGGGCTTGCCGAGGCCCTTCAGGAGATCCGTTTCGGCGCCTCCGGATATATCCTGGCCCTGGATTCCCGTGGCGTTATCCGGTCCTGCCCCGATTCCGCACTGATCGGCCGTAACGTGAGCACCGAACCGTGGTTTCGACGCATGGTCAGCAAGGGCGGCGGCCAGCTGCGCTTTACCTGGGAGGGAGAGCTCCGGCAGGCCGCCTTCAGGTTCCATCAGCCCCTGAACTGGTATCTCATCAGCAGCGATTCGGATGCTGAACTGACCAGCGGAATCAATCGCCTGGGGATCTATACCTTGGAATTTCTGGCCGCCAGCCTGGTGTTGGCCACCCTGGCGCTGCTTTTCCTGGCCCGTTGGCTGACGGCGCCCCTCAATGCCCTCAGCATGGAAATCGAGAAGATTCGGCAGGGAGACCTCGAAGCCCACATCACCATTACCACGGGAGACGAATTCGGGGTACTGGCCGGCGTCTTCAACGGAATGGCGGCGCAGTTGCGCGAAATTTTCGAAACCCTGGAGGAGCGGGTTGCGGCCCGCACCCAGCAACTTGAAACCGTGGCGAAGCTGAGCGGCAGGTTGAGCGCCATCCTCGACTTTGATTCGCTTCTGAAGGAGGTGGTCCATCAGATCAAGACACGCTTCCACTACGCTCATGTACACATCTATATTCTCGATGAAAAGCGGCGGCAACTGGTAAAGGACCCCGCCTGCAGCCAGTCGGAAGCCGTGCCCCCCGATGCTCTCGGATCCCTTCCGGGGCTGGTGGCGCAGGCCGTAGACCAGTTTGAAATCGTGGGGGTCGACGACGTGCGGGGAGCGCCGGCATGTACCCCCGAACGTCTGCCGCCGGAAACCCGGGCCGAGATGGCGGTCCCCATCCTGATGGGAAAAAGGGTGATCGGTGTCCTGGATGTGCACTCCGACAGGGTGGCCGGCCTGGACGAAGGCGATGCCGGCCTGCTGCGCTCCCTGGCCAACCAGATGGCCATCGCCTTTACCAACGCCGGCCTGTTTGAGCAAACGGTGAGGGCCAAGGAGGAGGCTGAAGTGGCCAACCAGGCCAAGAGCGAGTTTCTGGCCAATATGAGCCACGAGCTTCGAACACCGCTGAACGCCATCCTGGGCTATGCCCAGATCCTGGAAATGAGACAGGACCTGAGCCCCTCGCACCAGGCCGAGGCGGTAAGCGCCATCCGGGACAGCGGCAGGCACCTGCTCACCTTGATCAACGACATCCTGGACGTCTCCATGATCGAAGCCCGGCGCCTCGAGTTACGACCGGCGGACATGGAACTGCCCTCCTTCCTCCGGGGGGTGGCCGAGATTATCGCCATGCGGGCCGAGGAGAAGGGGTTGCGGTTCATTTGGGATCCGCCCCCCCTGATGCCGCGGGCGGTGCGCATCGACGAGGTGCGGTTGCGGCAGGTGCTGCTCAACCTGTTGGGCAATGCGGTCAAATTCACCGATGAGGGGACGGTGTCGTTTCAGGTGACCCGTCAGGGGGAAATCTCGCCTCTCGAAGATGCCAGCGCCGGGATTCGCCTGAAGTTCGAGGTGACGGATACCGGATCGGGAATTGCGGCCGAGCAGTTGGAAAGGATCTTTCTGCCCTTCGAGCAGGTGGGGGCCGCGCGGTTCCGGACGGAAGGCTCGGGGCTGGGCCTGGCCATCAGCCAGGAGCTGGTCCAGGCCATGGGGGGCAGGATTCAGGTTCAAAGCGAGTCGGGCAGGGGCAGTGTCTTCTGGTTCGAACTGGACATGCCGGTGGTGATGCAGCCTTGCCTGGAGGCGGCGAACCGGGAGGCGGACATCATCGGCTATCGGAATAGCGACCGCATGCGGATCCTGGTGGTCGATGATATCCAACACAACCGGGCGGTACTGGTGAGCATGCTTTCCTCCCTGGGGTTCGAACTGTTCGAGGCGGCCGATGGGAGCCAGGCCGTGGTCCAGGCCGGGGCCCTCCACCCGGACCTCATTTTAATGGACCTTCACATGCCGGTCATGACGGGACACGAGGCGACAAGGAGGATCCGAGCCGTCGCGGAACTGGCGGACTGTGTCATCGTGGGGGTGTCAGCCAGCGTTTCCGAACAGGATGAGCAGGAAAGCCGGCTCGCCGGATGCGATGATTTCATTCACAAACCTGTGGAGATGAAGCGGTTGCTCCAGGTGATAGGGGATCGGCTCCACCTGGAATGGGTCTACAGGGAGCCACCGACGGCTGCGAGGCCTTCCCAAGAGGCCGAAGACCGCCCCCCGGCGGCACCCCTGCGCGTGCCACCGCCCGAAAGGCTGCGAGTCCTGCATGAACTGGCCCTGATGGGAAACATGCAAAAAATCCAGGCCTGGGCTGCGGATCTGAAGACGCAGACAAATCTCCATCACCCCTTTGCCGACAGGCTCCTCCAGTTGGCCGGGAGCTTTCGAACCAAGGCGCTGCTTGAATTGGTTGAACACTATTTGGAAGGAGTCGAATCATGATCGCAGAGAAGAGCCCCACCGACGATCCAGGTCAATCTAAACCGGCCGTCCTGATCATTGACGATGATAGGTCCAACCTGGCCATTGTCACCGACTATCTGAAAAGCGGCGACTATGACATCCTGGTGGCGGAAGACGGGCGGATCGGGATCGAACGGGCCCGCTTCGCCCGGCCCGATCTCATTTTGCTCGATGTGCTCATGCCGGGGATCGACGGCTTCGAGACCTGCCGCCGGCTCAAGGCCGATGCAGCGACCCGGGAGATTCCCGTGATCTTCATGACGGCCCTTTCGGACACGGATAACAAGATCAAGGGGTTTGCCGCCGGTGCGGTGGACTATGTAACCAAGCCCTCCCAGCGGGAGGAAGTCCTGGCCCGGGTGGGGGTGCATCTGCGTATACGGGAGCTGGCCACCAACCTCCAGGAGGCAAAGGCGCTTCTGGAGAATCGGGTGGAACAACGTACCGCGCAGCTCGAAAGGGCGAACCAGGAACTGCAGGCGGAAATCACCGAGCGCATGCAGGCGGAAAAGGCGCTGGCAGAATCGAAAAATTATTTGGACAAGATCATCAACTCCATTTCCGATCCGATATCTGTGAAGGATACCAGCCGCCATTGGGTGCTCTTAAACGATGCCGCCTGCAGCTTCATCGGCCGCGAACGAGCCGAGCTGCTGGGCAAATGCGCAGATGACGTCTTCCCGGAGCACGAAGCCCGTGCCATCCGGGAACAGGACAGGCGCGTTTTAGCCAGCGGGCGGGAGAGTGTCATGGAACATACCACCACTGCCGCAAACGGCACCGCCCGCAGCATCATCCTGAAAAAGACGCTGTACACGGACGAGCGGGGCCGACAGTACATCGTCGCCATCATACGGGATATCACGGAACACAAGATCCTCGAGGAGCAGCTGCGCCAGGCGGTGAAGATGGAGGCTGTCGGAACCCTGGCCGGCGGCGTCGCCCACGACTTCAACAACCTGATGACAGCCGTCATGGGGTACAGCGAGCTTCTCCTGCGACGGATTCCGGAAGAGAACCCATGGCGCAGGGATATCGAGCAGATCAGCAAGGCGGGCAGACGCGCCGCCAGCCTCACCCAGCAGCTTCTCGCCTTCAGCCGAAAGCAGGTGGCGCAGCCGAAAATACTGGACATCAACCAGGTGATTGCCGAGACGGAAGAGATACTCAAACGGTTGATCGGTGAGAACATCCACCTCGTCAGCAGGCCCGCCCCCCTTCTCGGCCGGGTGATGGCCGATCCGGGCCTGATCGGGCAGGTCATCATGAATCTTGCCCTCAATGCCCGTGATGCCATGCCCCAGGGCGGCCAACTCACCATTGAAACGGCCAATGTGCATCTGGGGGAGGCGTATGCGCGGCATCACATCGACGTGGCACCCGGAAACTACGTGGTGCTCATCGTCAGTGACACGGGCATCGGCATGGACGCCGAGACCCGATCTCATATTTTCGAGCCCTTCTTCACCACCAAGGAAAAGGGAAAGGGCACCGGCCTGGGATTGGCGACGGTGTATGGGATCGTGAAACAGAGCGGGGGACATATCTGGGGCGACAGTGAGCCCGGCCGTGGCGCCACCTTCAAGGTCTACCTCCCCCGGGCCGAACAGAAATCGGACGTGGCGGAACCGGACGACAGTCCCGCCGTATCGCTTTCGGGGGGCTCGGAAACCATCCTGATCGTGGAGGACGACGACATCGTCCGCGAGCTCGTGAACACCACCCTGTGCCTGGCGGGCTATACCGTGCTGGAATCCGAAGACGGCGATAAGGCCATCGAGCTCTGCCGGGAACAGGAGGGCCGAATCCACCTGCTCATCACCGATGTGGTGATGCCCCGGATGGGCGGGTGCGAACTGGCGAGCCTCCTCGGGCCCGAATGCCCCATGATGAAGGTGCTTTATATCTCAGGCCATTCCGAGAACGCCATCGAGCATCACGGCGTGATGGAGGAGGGGGCGGCCTTTCTCCAAAAACCCTTTACGCCGGAGGCTCTGACACGGAAAATACGACAGGTGCTGGACGGCGATTCCCTCCCAGGGCGGTAGGGCCAGATTCGGATGCCGAGAGAGAAACCCGCATGAACGCCACCGAACCCTATACCGGTTATGAACAGGGACCGATTCGCCCCCCCAGTGAGGCCGGGAGCCTGCTCATCCGCATCACCCGCAACTGCCCGTGGAATCGCTGCACCTTTTGCCCCGTATACAAGGGGACGCGTTTCAGCCTTCGGCCCGTGGCGCACGTCCTGCAGGACATCGATCGGATCCGACGCGGCGTCGCGTCCCTCCAGGGTGCCGGTAGTCCCGAGGCCTGTCCCACCCACAGGGACCTGCACCGGCTCCTGCAAAGCGGCGGTGAAACAGACCGACGGGCCTTTCACGCGGCCTTTCACTTTGTATCCAATGGAATGCGATCGATCTTTCTTCAGGACGGCGACAGCCTCATCATCAAACCCGATGATATGCTCACCATTCTCCTGTATCTGAAGGAAGCCTTCCCCGGGGTGGCACGGGTGACTTCCTATGCGCGATCCCGCACGGTCGCCAGAATCGGCGATCCTCTTCTGCGGCGCTTTGCAGAAGCGGGGCTGAATCGCATCCACATCGGCATGGAATCCGGTGCGGACGCGGTTCTGAAACAGGTCCAAAAGGGGACGGACAAGGCCAGGCAGATTCTGGCGGGCCAAAAGGTGAAGCGCTCCGGGATGGAATTGTCGGAATACTTCATGCCAGGTCTTGGCGGCCGGCGCCTCTCACGGGTACATGCCCTGGAAAGCGCGGACGCCTTGAACCGGATCAACCCGGACTTCATTCGCCTGAGAACACTGGCCGTGGCCGATGGCACCCCCCTTGCCGAGCAGCATGGGCGCGGCGGCTTCGAGAAGATGGGAGAGGTGGAAACCGCAGAAGAGCTGCTCCTTTTTCTGGAGGCCCTGAAGGGCATCGAAAGCACCGTCAAAAGCGACCATTCCCTGAACCTGTTTTCCGAAGTCGAGGGCAGACTCCCCGGGGATGTGGCGAGGATGACAGCGCCCATCCGGCAGTTTCTTCGACTCAGCCCCCGGGAGCAGACTGTTTTTTGTATCGGCCGCAGAACCCGCTGCCTGTCCCGGCTGGCGGACCTTTCAGATCCTGTAAAGCGCCGGTGCGCGGAGGCGAGATGCGCCGATCTTGGCGCAACCATCGAAAACATGGACGCCATTGTGGATTGGATCATGAAGCATTATCTCTAAACACAGCTGAAGAGGGCTTGATCGGTGATGCCCCCATCCTATCAGATTCGCGCGGTGTTGCTGGATTTTGACGGAACCCTGACGGAGCCGGGGATCCTGGATTTCCCGGCCATTAAAAAGTCCCTGGGCTGTCCCCTGGAAGAGGCCATCCTGGAATTTATCGAGACGATAGAAGACCCGGGCAAACGGGAATCCGCCCTGGCCGCGTTGCTATATTTCGAATTCCAGGCAGCGGCCGCCTCCAAGCCCAATCCCGGTGCGGAGGAGCTGGTGCTCTGGTTAAAGGCGCAGCACCTGCCTGTGGGCATCCTCACCCGCAACACACGGGCTTGCGTTCGAAGGGCCCTGGAGAATTTCCATGGGCTCCGGGAGGATAACTTCGACCTGATCGTCTGCCGGGACGATCCGATCCCGCCCAAACCCAGCGGAGACGGTATTGCCTGGGCTTCCCGGCGCTGGGGGATCGATCCGGGGACGATCCTGGTGGTGGGTGACTTTGTCCTGGACACCCAGGCCGGCGCCGCGGCCGGCGCCCTGACCGCCCTGCTCGATCCGGGCCGGGATCCGAGGGTGAAGGAGGCCAGCTGCCATTTCCGTATCCGGCACCTGTCGGAGCTGCTGCCCATTATCCGCCGGGGACAGCCCCGGGAACCAGGGTGATTTTGCCCTTGCCCTTATCGTTGGCAGGCGGCCCGGTGAAGTTCAAACAAATAGCGGGATCCACTATTGCAATGATCTGAATTTTTCAGTAAAAAATAAGCGTCCTACCTTCCGCAGCAAAACGATGAACCCGTCCACAAGGATACTATCGAGGTCACCATGGCTGTCTATATCTGCACGGTTTGCAAGGCCCCTTATGATGAGGAAAAGGAAGGGATCAGATGGGAAGATCTGCCGGATGACTGGGTATGCCCTGTCTGCAAGGCGCCGAAATCCGCCTTCAGAAAAACTGAAGCGCCGGCAGATGAGGTCTCGGCCGCATCAGCGGATTCCGGACCGGATCCGGTAAAGACCTGTGATGACTTCGAGGCCTATATGGTCGATATTCACCGGATGGCCGAAACCGGCCGCTCGATCATCGAACCGATGCGGACCCGCCAGTCCACCTTTTCGTGGGATGACATCCTGATCAAGGGAGCCCAGCTTGCGAAATTGCCGCTCAATCATGAACAGCCGGTCAACACAAAGACCCGCATCGGCCCGGGCGCAGCGCGGCCCCTGGAGATCGACTCGCCCATCTACATCTCCCATATGTCCTTCGGAGCCCTGTCCAGGGAGGCCACCGTCGCTCTGGCCAAAGGCAGTGCCGGTGTCAAAACCGCCATGTGTTCCGGGGAAGGCGGTATTCTTCCGGAGGCAATTGAAAGCGCCCACCGGTATATTTTCGAGTATGTGCCCAACGAGTACAGCGTGACCGAAGAGAATCTGAAGCGTGCCGACGCCATCGAGATCAAGTTCGGCCAATCCGCCAAACCCGGTATGGGCGGGCATCTGCCGGGCCATAAGGTGACCCGGGAAATTGCCGAGATCAGAGGCTATGCCGAAGGCACCGATATTATCAGCCCGGCGCATTTCAAGGACATCCTCAATCGGGAGGACCTGAAACAGAAGGTGAACTGGCTGCGGGAGGTGTCGGATGGAAGACCCATCGGGATCAAGCTTGCCGCCGGTCACATTGAAGCGGATCTTGCGGTCGCCATCCATGCCCGGCCGGATTTTATCACCATTGATGGAAGAGCCGGCGCCACCGGCGCCGCCCTCAAATTCGTCAAATCCGCGGCATCCATCCCGACGATATTTGCCCTCCATCGCGCTCGGAAGTATCTGGACGCCAGCGGTGCTTCGGATATATCGTTGATTGTCACGGGGGGGCTTCGGATATCGCCGGATTTTGCAAAGGCGCTCGCGCTGGGGGCGACGGCCGTGGCCATCGGCACCACGGCGTTAATCGCCCTGGGGTGCCGTCAGTACCGGATCTGCAACACCGGCAGGTGTCCCATGGGCATCGCCACACAGGATCCCCTGTTGAGACAGCGTCTGGATATCCATTCGGCGGCAACCCGCCTGGAGACCTTTCTAAGGGTGACCAACGAAGAATTAAAAGATTTTGCCAGGCTCACGGGAAATGATGACATTCATAAGCTTTCACTGGACGATCTATGTACCACCAATTCCGAGATTTCCGGGCATACCGACATCGAGCATGTGTAGCTGTATTATGCCCAGGTGATCCAGGACCGGTGCATGGCCTGCGAAACCTGCCCGGACCGATGCCAGATGGGGGCCATC
>CAYOXD010000099.1:8406-12163 GCA_964407825.1 uncultured Desulfobacterales bacterium
GGACCGGTGCATGGCCTGCGAAACCTGCCCGGACCGATGCCAGATGGGGGCCATCGTGTTGCGGCAAAAGGGCGATGCAGACCAATTCCTCCCCCCCGCAGGATGGCCCAAAAAAGAGGGAAATAGCCGAAATTTTTTCCGCCCGCCAATACGATCCTGCCGCCGCCATTCATTGGGAAATGCCATGGGGAATTGATACAGGTCAATTCCCAGGCCATCAGGTGTGCTATGATGGAAAACGATTTAAAGCCCTTAAGCTTCGAGGGGGGACGCTTAAGACATAAAAGGAGGTCATGCATGGGATATCAGCTGTCACGGGAACAGTTCGACCAGTTCCTCGATCGGCTCAAAGACAAATACAGCGTCTTTGGCCCGGTGGTGGATGTCGACAGGGGCAACTATTCGGATACAGATCGGATCACCTACAGGGAAATCCACCGGTTCGACGATCTCGAACTGAACCGCAAGAGCTATTTCTCCCCCAAGGAGATCTTTTACCCCATCCGGGAGGTTCTCTTCCAGTTTGCCGGCGGGGAGGCCAGGGTGCCGGCGCTCGATGACAAAAAGATCGCCATCCTGCTCAGGCCCTGTGATATCAACGGGATTGACCGCCTGGACACCCTTTTTCTCGAAAACGGCCCCGAGCCGGATTTCTACTACAGGAGGCGGCGGGAGAGGGTCCGGTTCTTCATGATCGAGTGCGCCACGGGATTTGAAAGCTGCTGGTGTGTGGCCATGAACGCCAACCGGACCGATCGCTACGACGTGGCGTTCCGGTTCGGGGAGAAGATCCTGGCCGATGTGAAGAGCGACGAATTTTCTTCCTATTTCGCGCCCCTTCCCCAACAGCCCTTCGACGTCCGATTCGTGCAGCAAAACGCCAGGCAGGTGCGTGTTCCGAAGGTGGCGGACGTCACCGCGGACCTCTTTGAACATGAGCTCTGGCAGGAGTATACCGCCCGGTGCATTGCCTGCGGACGCTGCAACACCTCGTGTATCACCTGTTCATGCTTTACCATGCAGGATGTGGCCTTTGGGACGGATCGACAGATGGGAGAGCGGCGCAGGCGCTGGGCGGGATGCCAGATCGAGGGGTTTACCGATATGGCCGGGGGCCACAAATTCCGCGGCAAGAACGGCGAGAAGCTGCGATTCAAGGCGATGCACAAGGTCAATGACTATCACCGGCGCTTTGGCAAGCACCAGTGTGTCGGCTGCGGCAGGTGCGATGATGTCTGCCCCCAATACATCTCATTCGCACGATGCATCAATACCCTGTCGGATGTCATCGAGAAGAGGAAGCGCAAATGAAGAACCCCTATCTGATGGATAAAATCGAAATACTGGAGGTCGTCCCGGAGACGGCCATTGACCGCACCTACACCCTTGCCTGGGACAAGCCCCTCAAGCCGGGACAATTCCTGCAGCTTTCCATCCCCGGGGTCGGGGAAGCCCCCATATCGGTCAGTGATTTCGAGGACGGAAAGCTCTTCATGACCATCCGCAGGGTGGGCCGCCTGACCGATGCCCTGTTCGCCCTCAAGGCAGGGGACCACCTCTTTGCCCGGGGCCCGTACGGCAATGGATTCGAGTACGGCGACTACGTCGGTTCAGCTCTCAAGGTGATCGCCGGCGGCACCGGGCTGGCGCCGGTCAAAAAAGTGATCAAGCACTTTTGGAGAAGCGATCGGCTCACCGGTCTGGAGGTGCTGCTGGGATTCAAGACACCCGAGGATATCCTGTATGAAAGAGAGATTCAGGCCTGGGTGGACTCAGGAATCGCCACCCTGACCGTCGATACCGGCGATGCGCAGTGGAGGGGCAACACCGGGCTCATCACCCGCTATATCGCCACCCTCAATCTGGACAACCTTGAGGGCAGCCGGTTCATCGTCGTCGGTCCGCCCATCATGATCAAGTTTGTGACCCTGGAACTTTTAAAACTCAAGGTCCCGGAGGGGAATATCTGGGTCTCCTTCGAACGCAAGATGAGCTGCGGAATCGGCAAATGCGGACACTGCAAGATCGATGAAACCTATGTCTGTCTGGAAGGCCCGGTCTTCCGATATCCCAAGGCCAAAAGGCTGCTGGATTAGACCTTTCGATTGAAAAGCGGCACGGTCCGGCGCCCTCAGATCCGGCGCGTCCTGAACCGTACATGACCAGAGGGGAGATGCCATGAGCGTCAACACGAAGAAAATCATCAAGAATGCCTATCGCGTCGCCAAGGAACGCGGGAAAACGGCCCTTCGGATCCGGGTGCCCGGAGGCCATATGGAAACGAAACATTTTGCCCTGATAAACGAAATCGCCCGGAAGTACGGCGATGGGACGGCCCATATCACCACGCGGCAGGGCTTCGAGCTGCCCGGGATCGATTTCGATAAAATCCCGGACATCAACCGAATGATCCGGCCCCTGATCGCCTCGCTGGGCCTGGATATGGAGACCGGCGCTGCCGGATACCCGGCAGCGGGAACCCGGAACATCTGCGCCTGTATCGGCAACCGCGTCTGCCCCTTCGGCAACGATGACACCACCGGCTTTGCCCAGGAATTGGAACGGGTGGTCTATCCCAACAACCTGCACTTCAAGATCGCCATAACGGGTTGTCCCAATGACTGTATCAAATCGGTCATGAACGATTTCGGTATCATCTGCACCATCGAGCCCCTCTACGATGAATCCCGCTGCATCAGCTGCAGCGCCTGCGTGGACAATTGCGCCAAGGCGGTGACCCATGCCCTCAGCATGAAGGATTTTTCCGTGGTGCGCGATCCCGACGCATGCATCGGCTGCGGGGAGTGCATCCGGAAGTGCCCCACCGAGGCCATGACAAGATCGGCAACGAAATCCTACCGGATGGTGATCATGGGAAGAACGGGCAAGAAGAATCCCCGGATCGCCAGAACCTTCATCAAGTGGGGGGACAAGGCCTCCATGATCCGGATCATTCAAAACACCTATGACTTCGTCGACCGCCACATCGATCGCAGCCTGGAAAAGGAGCATATCGGCTACATCGTCGACCGGGTCGGCTATCAGACCTTCAAGGAAGAAGTCCTGAAGGACGTCAAATTGAATGACAAGGCCCGGGTGGCCGAACATATCGACTGGAACGGCTATCATTACAAGAGTGATGCAAGCTTGAAATAAGGGGGAGCCCATGAGAGAAGTGTTTATATTGGAGGATATCCTCAACGCCTTGATCGCCCTGGAAACCCATGGCAATGCCCTCTATCTGGATCTGGCGGAAAGGGCCGGGGATCTGGAGACCCGGAACCTTTTTACCTCGCTCGCCAAGCAGGAGTTGCGGCACAAGGAGATCTATACGGAATTCAAGGACAGGCTCACCTTGAAAACCGAAATAGAAGAGGAGTATCTGGACTACCTGAATGAGCTGATCCGCAGCAACATCCATCTGGAGCGGATGGATGTCAAGGCCTGCGGCTTTGACGAGGCCCTTGACATCGGCATTCAGCTGGAAAAGGATACCATTTTGTTCCTGAGCGAATTGAAGGGGATTCTTTCCGAAAATACGGCCCAGATAGAGGCCCTGGTGCTGGAGGAGAAAAATCACCTCAAACTGCTGCTGCCGCTGAAGGGATCTTAGGCATCACGGGAACCCGCAACCGGTGGGAGTTGAAGCAAAAGCCCACGCCGCCGAGGCACCCGCGGGTCACCGCATCCAGGCCGTGGCTTTCGAAGGTTACCAGGGGATAGTTGATCGAAAAGGGACACTGAATTCCGGTTTACC
>CAYOXD010000100.1:0-12035 GCA_964407825.1 uncultured Desulfobacterales bacterium
AGATCACCGGATCGCGCATGTTCAGGTTGCCGGATCGCATGTCGATCTTCGCCCGAAGCACATGGGAGCCCGGCTCGAATTCACCAGCCCGCATCCGAGTGAAGAGATCCAGGTTCTCGGCCACCGGCCGGTCCCGGTAGGGGCTGTCGGTTCCCGGTTCGGTGAGGGTTCCCCGGTATCGGCGGATCTCCTCCGCGCTGAGCTCGCACACGTAGGCCTTGCCGCGCCTGATCAACTCCACCGCGAAATCGTACAACCGATCGAAATAGTCAGAGGCATAGTAGAGCCGATCCTCCCAGTCGAAGCCGAGCCAGCGCACATCGGACTGGATGGAGTCCACGTACTCGACCTCCTCCTTGGTGGGGTTGGTGTCATCGAAGCGAAGGTTGCAGGTGCCGCGATAAGTCGCGGCCAGGCCGAAATTGAGGCATATGGATTTGGCATGGCCGATGTGAAGGTATCCGTTCGGCTCCGGAGGAAACCGCGTGGCCACGCGGCTGCCGTTTTTTCCGGAAGCGAGATCTTCTTCGATGATGAGCTTGATGAAATTCGGCGGCGTCTGCTCCGGTGACGCGTTGATGGTATCCTCTGCCATGGCTCGATCTTTTCGTTTGTGTTATTGGATGTCTACTGCAAGTCTCTCTTCTAGCATAAAAACCCCGGCAAGACAATCACCGGCTGAAGCTCTAAAACAGCATGCCCACATAACCCACCAGGCTGTCCCCGGGCGCTTTGTCGTAACTGGTGGCATAGGTCACAAGCTCGGCCGGTCCCCCTCCCAGGGCCTTGGCCGCCGCGATGGCCGCGGCCGCCGCACCGGCGCAACAGGCATTCCGATGCGCAAAGGCCGTCTCCAGCACCTCTTCGGGCACCATCCGGCCCATGGCCTCGATGACCCGGCGGTCATTCTCGTCCTTGACCCAGTCGACGGCTGCCGGCCCGCTTCCCTTCGGCATAAAACCGTAATTTGCACCGTAGTGGGTCAGGTCGGTGGAGCCCAGCACCCGAGTCGTCAGCCCCAGATTCCCCGCGATGGCAACGGCTCGCCTGCCGATCTCGAGGGAACTGCTCTCCGGTGGAAGTCCCATGGGGACGATGGCGATATCCTTGAAAAAGTATTTAACGAAGGGAAGCTGGAGTTCGATGGTGTTGTCCGGGGTGAATCGCGTGGCGGTTTCGACCCTGAAGGGGAAGGCCTCGCTGAGGGCCCCGGCAATTTCCTTGTGAATGGGAAGTTCACCGAATGGGGTCTCCCAGCCGCCGGAGGTCATGATGAAATTGGGAGCGCCAGCCGGCAGATGCATGCCGAAAATGAGAAGGACCTCCGGAGCCGGGGCCGGGGCCGCCGCCAGATGCCCGATGACATTGCAGGCAATGGCGCCGGAATAGAACCAGCCCGCATGGGGCACGATGCCGCCGAGATAGGGACGCGCCGGAACCCGCCACGGCTTTCCCTCCTCCATGAATCCCTCGATTTCCCGCCGGCATGAGGCCGCATCCTTCGGGTACCAGCTGCCGGCAAAGGTCATTTTCCGTGTACTCATGGCACCTCCTTAAAGACCGTGGAGCCCTTGCGCCAGGGCAACCCGCTGACGCCAAAGGCCACGAAGTGGGTCACCAGAAGCCAGCCCACCCCCAGCACGATCAGCGCCGAAACGGGGTATCCCCCATAGGGCTTCTTGAACTCCTCGATAAGGCTGTAGATAAGGGCCAGTCCCAGGGCCAGGGGGGTGATGAACTTGATGCAATAGGCCCACACCTGAAGCACCACGTATTTGAAAAACCGGTGCTTGTGTCCCTCGAAGCCCAGGCTGTCCGCGATGTGGTCTTTCAGCCGGTCGGTCCTGTAGAGCCATCCGATGATGAAGGCCTCCATCACGCCGACAGTCAGGAGGCCGAAATGATTCAAGAAATGATCGACGATATCCAGCCAGAAGAGCCCTGCCCGGGTGGCAAACAGCAGGGAGCCGAAAAACCCGATGATGCAGATGATGGTGACGATGCGCTGGCGCGAGGCATCGAACTTGTCGATAACCGCCGAGGTGAAGGCTTCGATGATGGAGATGGAGGAGGAAATCCCCGCAATGGTAAGGAGGAAGAAGAACAGGACCCCGAACAGCCCCCCCATGGGCAGCAGGGAAATGGCCTTGGGATAGGCGACAAAAGCCAGACCGATCCCCTTTGTCACCACTTTCTCCACGGGAATCTTCTGTTGCAGGGCCATGTATCCCAGCACGGAAAAAACACCGAAGCCGGCAAAGACCTCGTAACAGCTATTGGAAAACCCGACAATCAGGCTGTTCTTCAAGAGATTGATATTTCTGGGGAGGTAAGAGGCATAGGCAATCATGATACCGAACCCAAGAGACAGGGAAAAGAATATCTGGCCGTAGGCATCGATCCAGACCTGGATGTTCTTCAGCTTGGAAAAATCCGGAGTGGTGTATACCCGGATCCCCTCTCCCGCCCCCTTCAGAAAGAGGGACCATACGATGATGATGATGGTGACGATGAAAAGAACCGGCATCATGATCTTGACCGCGCGTTCCACTCCCCGCTGAACCCCCCGGTAAGTGATGGACCAATTGACGAGCCATACGAATAAAACGGATATCACGATAGGCCAGTTCAGCCCCCGGAGATCCCAGACACCGTCTGAGACCCTGAGAAAGCTCTTGAAAAAGAACGCATTGGTATCCGCTCCCCAGCTCTTGGTGAAGGAAAAGATCAGATAGTTGACGCACCAGCCGATCACCACGATGTAGTAAAGAACGATACCGAACATCACAAAGGTCACGGCCCACCAGCCCAGCCACTCCCAACGGGGGTCGATCCTTGCGAAGGCCATGGGGGCAGAGGCCTTCTTCCGATGCCCCAGGGAAAGCTCCAGCATCAGGATGGGGATGCCGGCCGTAAAAAGCGCGATCACGTAAGGAATCAGAAACGCTCCCCCGCCATTCACATAGGCCACATAGGGAAAGCGCCATATGTTCCCCAGCCCTACGGCCGAACCGATGGCCGCCAGCAAAAAGCCGGCGTTCGATTTCCACTGGCTCCTGTCCTCCATGCCTTTGCTCTCCTCCTCCTAATTCAATCGGCTGCTCCGCCGGGGTCACTCCCGGAGGTGCCGCACCAGGTGTCCCAATTCCGGAAAAATAAGGGCGTTGCAGGCCAGTTGGCAGGCCTTGAGGCTCCCGGGCATGGAGAAAACGACACTGTTGAAAATGATGCCGGCAGTCGCCCTGGACAAAATGGCCGCCGAATCGATCTGATCAAAGCTCAGCTGGGTAAAAAGAACGCCGAAGGCTGTCAATTCCTTTGAGAAGAGGGGTTTTACCGCCTCGATGGACACATCCCTGGGACTGATTCCCGTGCCGCCGGTCAGCAGGACCACATCCGCTCGCCGATCCCGGATCACCCCCAGCACCGTGTCGCGAATCAGCGCCTTATCATCGGGAACCACCGTGTGCGCCACGATCGTATGTCCCTCTTTTTCAGCCTGCTTTTTCATCCACTGGCCGCTCTTATCCTCTGCCAGGGTGCGGGTACTCGAGGCCGTGATGATGCCCACCGTAACGCTCGCTGGCGCCGTCATTTTATGTTCCTTTGTTCCCATAGCGTCTTCCGGTCTAAAGAGTCTTGATTTTGAGGCCTGTTTTATCTACCATCTGCATTTGCACGGGATATTTCGAACACTTATCAAACTCCGACGTCCCTTGCAACACACCCCGATGAAGGGTATCGCATTCCTGCCACGGCGCAGGTGAGCCGTCGCGGGGTTCTTGTCATCTCCATTGCAGCGCCTTTCATAGGGACGCTTAGGGGTGCCGGAGGACAGCAATGACCAAAACAACGACCAGGGCCAAACACAGCCTGGAGGGTGCCATCCGATGCCGTCCATGAGTCCGGTCTCCTGCACCGGGGTCATCCTGGCGGGGGGACTCAATACCCGATTCAACCGGGAGCAAAAGGCCCTTGCCAGCCTCGGCCGAAACACGGTTATCGGCAACATCCTGAACACCTTCCGTGCGCTTTTCGAGCAGACCATCATCGTCACCAACTCACCGCTGCTGTTTTCCAAATGGGAGGTCTCCATCGTCACCGACGTATATCCGGTGCGAAGCCCCCTTACCGGTATTTTCAGCGGCCTCTTCTATACCCAGACCTCCCACATCTTTGCCGCTGCCTGTGACACCCCCTTTTTAAAGGCAGAGGTGGTAAAGGCGGTTCTCGGAAGCATGGATCCGGCGACCGACGTTGTGATCCCTGTCACGCACAAGGGGATGGAACCCCTGTGCGCGGCGTATTCGAAAAAATGTTTGCTCCCCATCGAGCGTATGCTATTGAATCATCTGGCGGGCGAAAAGGATCGGGAAAGGCAGGGCCCCAGGAGACTGAATCAATCGTTGCGGATCCGTAATTTTTTCAAAAGGGTCCGGGTTAAGACCATCGGTGAGGAGCAGCTCACGCCCTTCGACCCGGAATTGATCTCCTTTTTCAACGTGAATACCCCCGAGGATTTGGAAAGGGCCCTTGCCATGCTCCCGGCGGACCCGGAGGAGACAGTATGAATATCACCACCATTATGGAAACCATCAAGAGCAACCCCAGGTACGCCGAAGCCGGCATGGTGCTCTACCACAACGGCATCGTCCGGGGAAGTTCCCGGGATGGCAGGCCGGTCAAAGGCCTTCGGGTCCAGGTGGATCACGAAAGGCTTCGGTCCGTAGTGGAAAAGTACAGGGCGACCCCTGGCATCGTGGACATTCAAATTTGGATCAACGAGGATAAGGACCTCACGGTGGGCGAGGATGTCATGTTTCTGGCCGTGGCCGGCGATATCAGGGAAAACGTATTGGCCACCCTCGAAGCGACGCTGAACACCGTCAAGACCAGCGTGACCCATAAAACCGAATATTTTGCATAGGGAGAAAGAGGCCTTGGACAGGTTCACTCATATCGACGATGAGGGACGGGTGCGGATGGTGGATGTCACCGATAAGCCCGACACCCTTCGGACGGCCCGAGCCCGGGGTGTCGTTACCATGCAGCGCGAAACCTTCGAGAGAATCCGAAGCCATCAGGTGAAAAAAGGCAATGTCCTGGAAACCGCGCGCATCGCGGGCGTCATGGCTGCCAAGAAAACGGCTGACCTGATCCCCATGTGTCATCCCCTGTATATCTCCCACATCGCCGTGGACTTTATTCCCGATTCGGAGGCGAACGCCATGGGGATCGAGGCGACGGTCAGGCTCAAGGGGCAGACCGGCGTCGAGATGGAGGCCCTGACAGCGGTCAGTGTCGCCGCCCTGACCATATACGACATGTGCAAATCCTATGACCGGACAATGACCCTCACGGACATTGAGCTGATCGAAAAAACCGGCGGGAAAAGCGGTACCTTCAAGAAAGGATGAACACCTGACGCGACCGTATGTTTGAGAAGACTTCCTTGCGACAGCTGCTGAGGACCATGGGGTGCCTGCTGATCGCAACGCTCTGTATCCTGCTGTTTCAGGCATGTCCACCCCGCCGCCCCCCGTCCCCCGGAGTACGGCCCGCACCCATGATTCGGCTGCGGCCGGGAGCCTATCCGGACTTCTGGGACGACATGGGCTATGACGGCCTGGGCTATGCCATCGACCGGAGCCTTGCGTACCTGGGGACGCTTTCAGCCGACCGGAGCTTCACCTTCGGGAAGGATCATTACAGTGCGGCGCATCTCATGGCATCCCTGTCCCACTTCCGCGCCCTTATCCGCACCGCGCCGTCCGCGGCGGTGTTGAACGATGTGATCCGCAGGGATTACATCGTCTACCGATCTGTGGGAAGCGATCCGCCGGGGCGGGTCCTTTTCACGGGATACTACGAACCGGTTCTTCATGGCAGCCGCCACCCAACCCAACGGTATTCCTTTCCGGTCTATACCCGCCCGCGGGATTTGGCCACCATCGATCTGTCCCTGTTCTCGCCCGCCTTCAAGGGGAAAACCCTGGTCGGCCGGATCAAGGGCCATACCATCGTTCCCTATTTCGACAGGGCCGCCATCGAAAGCGGCTCCCTGGCGGACAAGGCCTCGGTCCTTGCCTGGGTGGACAATCCGGTGGATCTGTTTTTCCTTCAGATCCAGGGGTCCGGGAAAATTTACCTGAACACGGGAGGGGTGTTGAATGTTCACTATCAAGTCTCCAATGGAAGGCCCTACCGAAGTATCGGCAAGTTCCTGATCGAGGAGGGCAAGGTGCCGGCCGCCGAGATGTCCATGCAACGCATCCGCGCCTACCTCGAGGCGCACCCCGGTGAAATCGACGCCGTTCTTTCCCACAATCCCAGTTATGTCTTTTTCAAGCTGGAGCCAAAGGGCCCCCTGGGATGCCTGGGGGTTCAATTGACGCCGGGCCGCTCCCTGGCCTTGGATCGGAGGATATTCCCCCTGGCGGGTCTGTCCTTTATCCAAACCCAAAAACCGCTGGTCAGCGGCGACGGCACTGTCGATTCCTGGACCGAATGCACCCGGTTCGTCCTGGACCAGGACACGGGGGGCGCCATCCGGGGCCCGGGCCGCGCGGACCTTTTCTGGGGGAACGGTGAGTACGCGGCAGTGGCTGCCGGCTATATGAAGCAGCCCGGAGCGCTCTACTTTCTGGTGTTGAAACCACGCGCCCCGCGACAGCTCACCGGCGGATAGACTCGGCAGCGGCTCCCGCATCCTCCTTGACTCTTTCCACCAAAGAACGTATGAGGTTCCCCAGGGTTCGATTGCCGGGGACGCTTCAATTGAGGAAGATCCCGTGACAACGGGCCTGGAACAGAATGAAACGCATTACAATGGAGATTTGCCATGTTTGGCATCGGCATGCCCGAAATGATACTGATCCTGGTCGTCGCGTTGCTCGTGATCGGCCCCAAAAAGCTCCCTGATCTCGCCAAATCGCTCGGTCGCGCCATCGGCGAGTTTCGCAAAGCCGCAACTGACATAAAGGATTCCATATCGGCGGAAAGCGATGTGTCGAGTGTGAAAACCTCCTTCGAAAACCTTGGCAAGGAGACGACGCCCCCGGCCGATAGAAAATCAGAAACCGCTGAAACCCCGTCCCACGGCCCGTCGGATCAAGCGTCGAGCTCCGAACACCAGGATGGGGAAACTCCCCCCAGGGAATCCGGGAAATCCCCTGATTGATGGCCGATATGAAAGAAGACGACAAGATCCCCTTCACCGAGCATTTGGAGGAGCTGAGGAAGCGGCTGATCATCTGTTTCATTGCGGTGGGGATCGGCTTCGTTGTCTCTTACTGCTTCAAGGAAAAGCTCTTTGAAGTGCTTACGCGGCCCCTGGTTTCCGTGATGAAAAACGGTGAAACCCTCATTTTTACCGGCTTGCCGGAGGCCTTCCTCGCCTACCTCAAGGTCTCACTCATAACGGGCATCGGTCTGGCCTCACCGGTCATTATGTACCAATTCTGGAAATTCGTGGCCCCGGGCCTCTATAAAAAGGAACGCCGGATCCTGATTCCCGTGGTACTTATGTCCACCGTGTTTTTCGTGGGAGGCGCCCTGTTCGGATATTTTGTCGTGTTTCCGATCGGGTTCAAATTCTTCATGAGCTTTGCCACCAAGACCATTCGTCCCCTGCCCTCCATGCGGGAGTACCTCTCCTTTGCCTCCACCCTGCTGCTGGCCTTTGGCCTGGTGTTCGAACTGCCGCTGGTCATCACCTTCATGGCACGCCTGGGGATCGTCACCGTCCCCTTCTTAAAGAAAAACAGGAAATATGCCATCCTGATCGCCTTCATCGTAGCCGCCCTCCTGACGCCTCCGGACGTGGGTTCCCAGATCATGATGGCACTGCCCCTGATGGTGCTTTACGAAATCAGCATTATCGGCGCCCGGCTTTTCTCGAAAAAGCCATCCGAGTCCGAACCAGAGCCGGAAGAAGGGTGACAATGGATTTCCATTGACACGTGACAGGAGAACTGATAAAAATTTTCCTTCCGTGGGAAGAAAGACAACCAAGCAATCAAGGTGCTCAGAAGCCCTAGAAAAGGCCACTCCCAGGCCATTTCTGGAAAGAAAACGGCACAGGGGCAGACATCAGTTACCTCCTAGCTGAATTTCAGCTTTCCAGCAATGATATCAGGGAAGAAATACAGGACCTTTTTATGAGGGCATCATAGATAACACCGTTTACAAAGGAGGAGAAAGAGCATGAAAAAGAAATGGTTGTTGTATGTTGCGGTTGCCGTGGCCTCTGTTTTCATGGCTTCAGTGCTGTCAGCCAGAATGGTGGCGAAGGATGTCATCAAGTTACAGGACAAGGCATATACCCATTACAAAAAGGGGATCATCGAATTCTCCCACAAGAAGCACAGCGTAATGTACGCCGAGAAATACCCCGAGCTTTTCAAGAACGGCTGTGGAGAATGCCACCACGACAAGAAGGGTCATCCCCTGACGAACCTGAAGCCTGGCGACGATGTCCAGCCCTGCATCGCCTGCCACAGCAAGCCGGGGATGGTGCCCAGGGTGAAAGGCATGCCGAAGCTAAATGAAAAGGAAAAGCTCACCTATAATGCCGAGGCGTATCACCAGAACTGCAAGGGATGCCACAAGGCCTTCAACAAGGCCCACCACACCAAGGCCGCCCCTACCTCCTGCTCCAAGTGTCATCCCAAAAAATAGTAACACCCTGACCAAAATCGGGATCTGATAATAAAAAAGGGCAACCGGCAATGCCGGCTGCCCTTTTTTTAGCCTTGATCCCTCTATTACGGCCGCTACTGTTTGCACCGTTGCGCCGTGAGGAGAATCAAAGATCCCTTTATCTAAATTCCGCCCTTCATAGTTCACCACCCTTATACCGTGCAGCGGCCCGAACCAATCCCGGGGCCCATTCGGGAGTTCCAAGGGCGTGGACATGGGTGTAAGTGGCCAGCACGTTACGGAAGCAGGCGCCATCCCTGTCACCCACGAGGCCAACGCCACGGGTCATGGTAAAGGCCAGGTCCGACTCGCCGCCGCGCCATTCGAGAACACTGGAATAATGAAATTCGTGCCCCTTCAACCGGGTACCGATGGGGTAATAGGGGTTTTTGCCCGATACCGTCACCTCGGTATATCCATGCCCCTGGGGACGGCGGTTGAAGCCGAACACGATGGGCAGAAGGCCGCACATGGGGAAAACGCCCTCCTCCAGAACCAGGGATTCCCCCAAATACATGAGCCCGCCGCATTCGGCATAGACCGGAAGACCGTCCATCGCCAATTGCTTGAGGCGCTCCCGGAACCGCTGATTTCCGGCGAGTCTTGCCGCGTGGGTTTCCGGAAATCCGCCGCCGATGTACAGCCCGTCCAGCTGCGGCAGGTCCTCCTGGGAGAGGGGAGAGAGAAAAACCGTTCTGGCCCCGGCGCTCTCGAGCGCCCCTATATTCTCGGGATAATAGAACTGAAAGGCGGAATCGCGAATAATACCGATGACAGGCCGGAGAGGATCCCCGGCCTCGCCGGCACTTCTCCCCTCCGGCCTGGAGGCATCGATCTTGGGTGGGGCGGCCGTCTTGTGTCCCCCGGCCCTCTCCGGCGGGGACCATCCCACAAGCTCCAGAATCGCGTCCAGATCGAGGTAGCGGCGGGCCAAATCCGCGGCCGCGGCCACCGAGTCCTTTGCCCAGGCATGCTCGTCCGTGGGCACCAGCCCCATGTGACGTTCCGGAAAATCCTGACGGGAAAGCTTGGGAACGGCTCCTAGGACCGGCACCTTGCAGAATGTCTCGATGCTCTGGCGGATGCTTTTCTCGTGGCGGGCACCGGCTACGTGATTCAAGATCACCCCCCGGATCGCCACCTGCGGATCAAAGCCGATGCATCCCTGCACCAGGGCGGCCAGGGTCCGGGTCGCCTTGGTGGCATCCAGGCACATCAGCACCGGTGCCTGGAGCATCTTGGCCAACTCCGCCGTGCTGGTGGCGCCGGCCAGGTCCGAGCCGTCATAGAGGCCGCGGTTGCCCTCGATGACGGCCAGGCCGGATACGTCAGTATGATCCTGGAATGACTGTAAAAGTACTTCTCTGTCGATGAGGTGGGGATCCAGATTGTAGCAGGGCCGGCCCGCTGCAAGAGCAAGCCAGCCTGCATCAATATAGTCCGGACCCTTTTTAAAGGGATAGATGCCAATGCCCCGGTCTCTCAGGGCAGCGGCAATGGCAAGGGAGAGAAGGGTTTTTCCGGAACCGCCCCGAAGGGCAGTTACCATCACCTTCGGGATTTCCTCGATTTTCTTATGCATAGGCAAAAAATTGGGCACCGGGCGGATCCGGAAAGGCTGCTCTCCCTGACAGTGGCGCTTTATGCCTCGTCTTCGGCAGCGGCCTGTTTCCCGGCCCCCTTGAGTCCGTACATGGACGTGCTGCCGCTGGACCAGTATTCCAGGGTACCGTCCTGAACCAGGGCGTTTACCAGCTTTTTGGCTTCACGGGGTTTGAGTTCCAGAATATGGGCAAGATCGTTGAAATAGAATTTGCTCTTTCCCTTTTTCTTGGTCAGTGCTTCCACGACTTTGGTTTTGGCTTCGGCGAGATCCATCGTTTCATCCTTTATGGGAGTGGGTTCGGGCATCCCGCAGGCGCCCGAACCCAACGTTAATCATCCGAAATTAGAACTTGAACTGTGAGGTGTGCCGCCAGGTGTAATAGGCCGGATCACGGAAATCATCGATCAGATGATGGGTAAATTCAAGCTCACATTTTTCAAAGAACCGTTCCCAACCGATTCTCTCGGCCCATTCGCCCAGACGCTCATATTTATTGGCACCAGAAGCATAGGCTTCGACGATCCGCTTGATGGTGTCGGTCATGGTCGGCCAGCGGGGCACCTCGTTCGGGATGAAGGCCACGACGACCTTGGAAAAGGTCGGCCGGCTGACGCGGTTGGACACCTTGCCGCCGACCATCAGCACGATCCCGTCACCTTCGGTATCGGCCAGGGGCAGGGAGGGGCACATGGTGTAGCAGTTACCGCAGAACATGCAGCGTTCTTCCTTGATGGCCACGCTGTTGACCTTCGTGCCGTCGGCAAGATCGACCTTGCTGGGGCGGATGGCCGCGGTGGGGCAGGCAGCGATGGCAAGCGGCACCTCGCACATCTTGTCCAGGTACTCATGGTCGATCATCGGCGGCTTGCGATGATAGCCCAGAATGGCGATATCGGAGCAATGGACCGCACCGCACATGTTCAGGCAGCAGGCCATGGAGACCCGGAGGTGGGCCGGCATGCGATGGTTTTTGAAATCATCGAAAAGAACGTCCATGGTGGCCTTGACCGTACCGGAGGCATCGGATGCGGGGGTATGACAGTGGATCCAGCCCTGGGTATGGACGATATTGGAGATACCGGAGCCGGTGCCGCCAACGGGGAATTTGTAGCTGCCGCCGTCAAATTTGCGACTTTCCAGGTCTTCGATCAGAGGCTGGACCTTGGACTTTTTATCCACCATGAATTCGATGTTGTTCCGGGTGGTGAAGCGCACGTAACCGTCACAGTGCTTCTCGGCGATCTCGCAGATCTCGCGGATATGCTCGGTACCCATCAGACGGGCGCCGCCGGCGCGAACGGTATAGAGCTCATCGCCGCTTTCGGCCACATGGACCAGGACGCCGGGTTGCAGGATCTCGTGATACAGCCATTTCCCCTTGTTCTTGGCGATGACGGGGGGGTAAAATTCATCGTATTTTCTCGGGCCGATGTCGGAAATCCGGTTCTTCATCGGTTCGTTCGGATCGTATCCAGAAGAAATAAAAGCCATTTTTCCCCCTCCTATCGTAGATGGTGTTTTCTGAATTCAGTCACATCCCGCTCGAAGCCGCCCGGTACCTCATCGGCCTTCCAGAAGATGTACGGATTATGACGCGGTTCCTGCACGTGCTGCGGTGCCGCCTTGATGCCCGTCACTTCGAGCAGCTTCTGGAAGCCCTGGCGCTTGATCAATTCACCGACGCGTTCGCGGTTCTTGCCCTCTTCCATCCACCAGTCCCAGATGTTCT
>CAYOXD010000101.1:0-11715 GCA_964407825.1 uncultured Desulfobacterales bacterium
GCCCGATATCTGCGTTGCGCGAAAAATTTAATCCTCGGAATATCAACCATATGCCTGCGGTTAAATTTTTCGTGCGCCTTGATCTCGACCCAATTTGCCTATTTATGGATGGACACTAGATAGCTCCAGGTTCGACAATGGCGTAGTTTTTGCTGTCATGTGGGATATGAAACGTTCATTATGAAGTTCAAAACCCGAACGAGGAGATCCCATGATTCAGATCCATGCACTTCCGGCAGGCGCCCTCCCTCCGAGCCCCCTATCCTTCTCCCGGCCGATGCCAACCGCCGCCGTAATCGGCCCGGAAGGCGGCACCCTTCGGGTTTCCGATCCGGCCAGCCCGATTCGGGGGACGAGCCTGCACATCCCTCCCGGCGCACTGGCAACCCCCACCCACATCCAAATCCAGGTAGGCGCCCATGCCTGTTCCTTCGGACTTACCCCAACCGTCAAGATCTCCCCGGAAGGCCTCCGGTTCAAGTACCCGGTGGAAATCAGGGTGCCCATCGACGGCAGCCACCTGGCAGATCCGGACATCACCATGACCTGCTACACATACAACGAATCGGACGACCGTTGGCTGCGGCAGGAGGACGGCATGGTGAATGCTGAAAACGGGGTGGCAACCTGCCGTCTGGAGCACCTGTAAGGCTCCATTCGCCACATACGGCTGCTTTCCCGTTAGAGGCCCTTGGGTGTGAGTTTGGCGCGGACGGAAGCTGAAATCCGGCGCCCCTCCCCGCGCAGCGGCATTGGGCTACATGCGATGCCCTGTCCAGCCACAGAAATGGCCTTGAAAAATGGATGGGAAGCTGCGAAGAAGGGCCCATGGTATCCATTCTGACCCTCAACCTCAGATTCGGCCTGGCCCAGGACGGACCGGACGACTGGCAGATGCGGAAAAAGAGCCTGCGGGATCTGCTGGGCCAGTATGCCGCTGACTTCGCCGGATTCCAGGAGGCCAATGATTTCCAGATCGACTACCTGGCGGATGCCCTGCCGGACTATGGGTATATCGGCCGTCGCATCCCTGCACCGGCCTTCTGGCAGAGCAACGTCATCTTTTTCCGAAAAGGATGGCAGTGTGTGCATGGGGATCATTTTTTCCTGAGCCCCACGCCGGACATCCCCAGCCGGTTTCGTGACAGCCGCTGGCCGCGGCAATGCACCGTGGGGATGTTTCAGAGGGGAGGTGATCGAGTCATCTGCATCAACACCCACCTGGATTTTGACCCGGCCGTCCAGGCCGCCTCGGTCCGCATCATTCTGGAGCGCATCAGCGGTTTGCCCGCTGAGGTGCCGGTCATCCTGTTCGGTGACTTCAACGCCAAGCCGGGCAGTGCCTGCCACCGGATCCTGACCGGTAACGCCCCCGAACGGCCCAGCGGCACGCGGATTTTCCAGGATGTTTTCTGCCGGCCCTACCCGGCAACCTATCACGGATTCACGGGAAAGACCGATGGGGACCATATCGACTGGATCCTGTACAACGGCGCCCTGGCCCCCACCTCCTGCGCCGCGATACAGCAGGTATTCGACGGACGCTATCCGTCGGATCACTACCCCCTCTTCGCTACCTTCGATCTATCCCCCGGCGCCCCGTCCCCTTGACCCAAACCCGGACCGTATCCCCCCTGGAAACCGAAAAACGGATCTTGGCGCTGCCCTGGTTGACGGAAATCTCGAGGGTTCCCCGGCTACCGATGATGGCCAGGGGCTCCCCCGGGGTCACCGCCGCGTAGGAGCCGGCAAGTCCAGAAAGGCGCTCCTGTCCAACCTGGATCGTCATGTCCGGCGGCTCCCGGTGGCCGGAGAGGCCCAGGAGGGCGGCATCGAGGTTGGTCACCAGGTTCCCGAACCGGTCAATGTCGATGACATGGCCGATCCACCCGCCCCTGCCGAAACGCCGGGGGATGGGCAGATCGAGACGCATCAGGCTCTCGGGAGAAATGTCGGGCCCCAGCCGATGGAGCGGCACCCCCCTTGCCAGATGCGCCGCCACGGGTGCAAATATGTCGCGGCCGTGGAAGGTAGTGCTGACATCGGAAAGAAACAAATCGGAATTTTCCACCGTTACGGCGGCATGAACGGAGACCTTTTCCAGCACCCGGGTCAACACCCCATTGTCCGGCACCAGAAAAAGATGATGGTCCGCTTCGATGGCGAGGATCCGCCGCTGCCCCCCCACACCGGGGTCCACCACCACCGCATGGATGGTCCCCCTGGGGAAATAGGCGTAGGCCGAGTCGATGAGATAGGCGGCCTGGACCAGGTCCTGGGGGGACACCTGATGGGAGATGTCCACAATCCGGGCATCCGGTGCCACCGAGAGGATCACCCCCTTCATGATCCCCACATAGGCATCGTCTATACCGAAATCGGTCAACAGCGTTATGATGGGCTCCGGCATAGCCCTGCCCCTTTCGTTGCCGTTTAGTCGTTGTCGTTGTCGGGATCGAGATCGAGAAAGATTTCAGTGGTCGGACCGAGGCGCAACCCGACACCCTTTTTGCCATCGACAGCGGGCAACCATCCGGCTGCAGTTAACCAAATGGCCTCTGTTTTTCGATTACGACAACGACAACGATGGGGACTTGTGGGGAGGCTACCGAATAGGCATCCTCAAAACATCTGTTCCTGTTTCCCCCTTCCCCCCGGGAGGCGGCCCAAATGCCGATAGGCACGCTCCGCCGCCTTCCGGCCCGAGGAGGTCCGGAAGACAAACCCGATCTTCAAAAGATAGGGCTCCACCACGTCCACCAGGGTATCGGCCTCCTCCTGCAGGGTGGCGGCAATGGCCTCGATCCCCACGGGCCCGCCGCGGTAAAAATCGATAATGGTTGTGAGGTACCGCCGGTCGAGACGGGTCAGCCCCATCTCATCCACCCCCTCCAGCAGAAGCGCCGCTGAGACCATCTCGGGGGTGATGGTCCCGTCACCTCGGACCTGGGAGTAATCCCGGACCCGTTTCAGCAGACGATTGACGATCCGGGGCGTCCCCCGGGACCGCCGGGCCAGGTCCCCGGCAGCATTCTCGTCGATCCGGGTGCCCAGCAGAGCGGCCGAACGCAAGGTGATCCGTACGAGTTCCTCCTGGTCGTAAAAGTCGAGGTTCCTGAAGAGCCCGAAGCGGTCCCGGAGGGGAGCGGAAAGGAGTCCCACCCGGGTGGTGGCGCCCACCAGGGTAAAGCGGCGCAGCTGGTAGCGGTGGCTTCTGGCATGAACTCCCTTGTCAAAGACGAAATCCACGGCGAAATCCTCCATGGCCGGATAAAGGAACTCCTCCACCGCTTTGGGGGTGCGGTGAATCTCATCGATGAACAATACGTCAGAGTCTTCCAGGTGGGTCAGGATGCCGATGAGATCGCCCCCCTTTTCCAGGGCCGGACCCGAGGTGACGGTAAGCCTGCCCCCCATTTCATTGGCGATGATGTGGGCAAGGGTGGTCTTTCCCAGGCCCGGAGGGCCATGGAACAGCACGTGGTCTAGGGGCTCTGCCCGCTTCAGCGCGGCTTCGATGGCGATCTTGAGGGTCTCCACCACGTCCCCCTGGCCGATGTACTCCGAGAGCCGCTCCGGACGCAGGGACTGAATCTCCGGTTCCTGATCCACCGCCAGGCGCTGACCGGCCAGAATTCCCTGGTCCACCTGAAACCGGGTCAGCATCTCATCGCTCATGGGGCCCTCTCCCCTCTATAGACCTCATCGAACAGCTCTTCCGGGCTCGACAGGCCCGGGTTGCGGGCGAAGGCATCGGCAATCATTTTTTTAGCATCGGCCGCCCGGTGACCGAGCTGTTCCACCAGCACCGACAGCACCGGTTCCATGATGTCGGCGGATGCCGGAGCCAACGGCACCGCCGGCTCGGATGGACTGGATGCGACGAAACGCTCGAGTTTTCCCTGAAGGCTGGCGACAATCTTCTGGGCCGTCCGGCTGCCGATCCCCTTGAGATTGCTGAGCAACGCGATGTCCTTGGATTCAATGGCGCGGGCGATGTCCTGTATGGGCAGGGTGAGCGCTTTTACGGCTTTCAGGGGACCGATGGCGTCGACCGTTATGAACATCTGAAAAAATTCTTTTTCATCCTCGTTATGGAACCCGATCAGGACCGGTTTGGGCTGGCGCTCAGTCTGGTGATAATAGATGAAAAGGGACAATTCCTCCTTCTCCTGGAGGCCGGAAACAGCGCTCATCACCGTCGGCGGCAGCAGAATCTCATAGCCCACCTGATTGACCAGCAGCAGGATGCGGTCGGACTCGCTTTTAAGAAGGGTTCCTCGAAGGTATCCGATCATAACACTTGACGCGCAGGCTCAGGCCCCATACCGATAAAGCCCGATCAGCGCAATGGCCAGGGCATCGGAGGCATGAAAGGGACGGATGGGGGTCCGGCAGTTCAATGTATGCCTCACGGCGGCTTCCAGCTGCTCCTTACTGGCATTCCCGTTCCCTGTCAACACCTGCTTGATCTCCCGAACGGGCACCTCCTTCACGGGAATGGCGCTGTGGCTGGCGGCCAGCAGAACGGAACCGGACACCTTCCCCAGGGTGATGCCGGACTTGGGGTATTTCCCCAGGGAAAAGATGTCCTCCACGATCATCATGTCCGGGGATTCTTCCTTGATGATGGATTGCAGCCGAGTGAAAATAAGATGCAGGCGCTGAGCGGTCTCCTCCGAGGCACGGGTATGAATACTGCCGTATGCGAACCGGTCCACCCGCCGGCCCCACCCGCTGACGATCCCGACGCCGGTGTCGGCAAGTCCTGGATCAATGCCGATGATCGTGATTTGCCGGGTTGCTTTGGAGCGCATGAAAGGATATGAGCCGAAGCGGCTTAATGGAAGCCGCTCAACTCTTTCCGGGCGATTTTCGCCTCGTTGGATTTCGGATATTTCCGAATCATTTCCTTCAGGATGAGACGGGCACTGGCTTTCTCCTTCAGGTTGAAAAAGGCCAGCCCCTGTTTCAGCAGCGCCGCGGGAACCTTGTTCCCGTTCGGATATCGCTCGATAACCTTCTGGTATTCCATGATGGCCTTTTTATACCACTTTTCCCGGTAGTAGATTTCGCCGATCCAGAACTGGGCGTTATCGGCAATCTTCGATTTCGGAAAGCGCTTCAGAAATTCAAGAAACTGTTCCCTGGCAACCTCGAATTGGCCCCTGTCAAATGCCTGCCTGGCAGAGCTGTACAGCTCATTTTCCGGCAGCTTCTTCTGGGACGCGGCCTTTTTTTCTACGGATCCGGATGGTTGAATGCCATTTTCGGAAGGCTCCAAATTGAGATATTGATCGATCTGCGCGATGCGCTCTCGGTTTTGGCGACCCGTTTCCTCGATCCGATTCAGACGGTTTTCCTTATCCTGTGCGATGTTGGCGGCGCTGGAACGGCTCTTTTCGATGGAGTAATCGGCCTCCTCGAGTTTTCCCGTCACCACCTGGAGATCCTTGCGCAACTGATCCACAGTGGCCGACAAGGTGGCGGTGTCCCCGCGGATCCCCTGTTGCGACTGATTACTGGTTTTCCTGTACGCGTCCAGCTCAGAACGTATCTGCTTCGTTTTTTCCTGCGTGGCATTCAGCTTCGTTGAAAGATCCGCGTTCTGGCGCTCCAGTTGGTCCACCCGCCAGGCAAGCCTGTTCATATCCGCAATCGGCGCACACCCCGCCACGCTCAAAACACACAACATAGTGATAATATGTCTTATTTTCATGGCGTCGCACCCATCGGCCAGCCGGAAAGCCCCGCCCCCCCCTCTCACGGGGCAGCGGTGGGCTTTCCAGTCTTTGTTTACCTATTGAAGTACAAAATGGTCACGTCTGTTTTTCGCCCATGCCGCTTCGTTGTGCGCCGGATCCAGGGGTTTTTCCTCGCCAAAGCTGACGGTGGTCATCCGATCGGCGGCAATCCCGAGGGTCACCAGAAAATTCTTTGCGGCCTGGGCGCGACGCTCCCCAAGGGCGAGGTTATAGGCGTTGCTGCCCCGCTCATCGCAGTTGCCCTGAATCTGCACGTGGGCATTCGGGTTGGCCATGAGCCATTGGGCCTTATCCTTCAGCAGGTCCTGGGCGTTCATGCTCAGGGTATCACTGTCAAAATCAAAGTGAACGTCGTCGTTCAAGAAATGGGTCTTGGCCGCCATCTTTGCCTGCTCGGCGGCCTGCTGGGCCTCCAGAGTCTGCTCCTGCAACTTCTGCTGCTCAGCCAGGCGTTGCTGCCGCTCCATTTCGGCCTTCTGCTTCGCCTGCTGTTCGGCTGCCGCCTGCATCGCCGCCTGTTGCTCGGACATGCTCGGCTGGGACTGAACCTCTTTCTTCGTGCATGATACGGTCACCAATAAACTAGGGATCACCAACAACAGAACCGCATATTTCAACATTGTTTTGTGCATTGCTCCCTCCTGCTTGAATTGGGTTAATTGGGTGCTAAATGGGGCGACCAGCTTGGATCTGTCTGTTCGCCCGGCAATTTGAGCAAACAACGTTGTTCCGTACCGAGGGCGGTCATCACGTAGATTCTCGATGGCCCTTCCCGTGTCGAACTGAAGGCGATGAGGCTTCCATCTGGAGACCAGGTGGGGGATTCATTGCTACCCGCGGCATGGGTCAGCTGGTAAGGCCCTGACCCGTCCACACCGATCACCATGATATTGAAGTTGCCGTTATCCAAGGATTCGTACGCGATTTTGTCCCCCTTGGGCGACCAACTGGGCGAGGCGTTATAGGTCCCCTCATAGGTCAACCGCCGGACCTTACCGGTGGCCATATCCATAATATGGATCTGGGGCGACCCGGAACGGTTTGAGACGAAGGCCATCTGCTTTCCGTCCGGGGACCAGGTGGGGGATACATCGATTCCCCATTGCCTAGTCAATCTCTTAATAATTTCTCCTTTACCGGTCAATAGATAAATTTCCTGGTCGCCCGTAAAGGAGAGGGTGGCAGCCAGTTCAAACTGATGGGGCACCCAGGCGGGCGTGATGTTCAAGCCGGTCTTGGCCAGAATAATACCGCGATTCTCTTTCAGATTGCGGATATACAGATCCGGCTTTCCCGTGGCAAAAGAGGTGTAGGCGAGCCACTTGCCGTCCGAGGACCAGGCGGGGCTGATGGCGATGGAATGGGCGTGGGTCAACTGTTGGGGATCGTAGCCATCAAAGTCGCACAGGTAGATCTCCTTGTGCTTGGTTCCCGTGGAAACGAAAGCGATCTTACTGTTGAATATCCCCCTGCTGCCGGTCAGCTTGAAAATGGCTTCGCTGCAAAACCGGTGGATAATTTTCCGCTCGTCATCCAGCCCTCCCGTGTAGCGTTTGCCCACCAGGAGACGGCCCTTGAAGGCGTCGTACAGCCGCAGTTCCATCTCCAGCGTGTTGCCCGAGACCGAAACGCCGCCAGTCACCAGAAGCTCAGCGCCGATGGCGGTCCAGTTGGACAACTTGAGACCCGGCGGAACAATACCGACCTTCCGGGGATCTTCGAGAAACGTCCCCCGGTCGAGAATTTTGAAATAGCCCGTAAAGGCCATGGTGTGGGAGAGGAGGTCAGCCGCTTCCAAAGCGATCTTTTTCTCTGCGGGGTTGGGGGTCAGGGACTTGAAAACCGGAACGGCCAGCGGGATTTTATGCAAAAACGGATTGGTGATATCGATATACTGGTATCCGGCCCAAGCCCTGGCCGGGGCCACCAAAACGACGGCGATGGATACCAGCCACACGCTGCGCCACATCGCGCAAAAAATACGGTTATAGAGTTTCATTCCACTTTCCTTGCATGAGTTACTGTATCCCGCCGGGCGAGAAACGCAGCCCCAGATGGATCGAGCTGTCGGTAACCCCCTGGGGAAAGGGCGGCAGGGGATTGGATTTTTGGATCGCCCTGGCGACCGATTCATCCAGCATGGCGTTGCCCGAACGCTTTTCGAACCAGAAGTCCAGGATCTTTCCATTGGCTGCCACCTTGATTACCACCCAGGCGGACAGCTTCTTCGGATCCCCTGCCATCTGCTCCGAATAGGCCCAGTTGCGTTGAATCTCGTCGGCAATTTCCACCCTGTACCGATCTTCCGCTTTCTGGGCCCGCTCCTTGCCCTGCTCGGTAACCGCATCCGATCTTCCGGCCGCCTCCTCCTTTTGAACCTCCGAACGGATTTTTTCGATGGCCTTATCGATCGGGTTTGGCTGGGCGTGCCGACTCTCGTGCTCGATACGCCTGATGGCGCTTTCAACCACCCGGGTGGCCTTGAACGTCCTTTCCTTCATAGACCGCACCGGAAGCGTTTTTGGATGCGCCAGAGAGATGGCCTTGCGCGCCGGTATCTTTGGCGGCGGCGGCGCCTTCACCAGTGCTTTCTCCTTTGCCCGTTTCGGAGGTGGTTTGGAGGTCACGCGCTTCTCGTGAACCACCGCCGGCGGCCGGGCCCGCGCCACCGCCTTGACCGGCATGGAAACCAGATCCACGCTGATGATCCGCGGCGCCACCGCCCGATGAAAGGGCAAAAACGGTATGGCGATAAATATAAGGAATATCGACAGATGGCCGATCAGGGACAGGAGAACCGCCATCGGGAAACTGGGTCCTCCCTCGGACGGGATGGTGCCGGCCACCCGGTTCTCACCGGGCTTCGTATGCTTCATCGACAGTCTGATGATCTCAGCCCTTTTTGGTGGTCGCCGGCTCCGGCGGCATGGTCACCATGCCCACCTTTTCCACACCGGCCGACTTGACTTCAGACATGACGCGAATCACGATGCCATAGGGGACATCCTTGTCCGCCCGGATCAGCACCTCCCGGCCGCGGCGGTTCTCAAGGATTTTTGCGAGCTTTTCCTTCAGAAAATCCAAGGTGACCTTGGCATCATTGATATATACCTGCCGATGCGCATCGATGCTGATGACGAGGGGCTGCTGCTTCGAAGGCAGGGCCTCGTTGGTCACCTCGGGCAGGTTCAGGGCGACCCCTTGAATCATCATGGGGGCCGTCACCATGAAAATAATCAGCAACACCAGCATGACGTCCACGAAGGGTGTCACGTTGATCTCGGAGATGAATCCGTCTTTAGAACCGGTTGGGCTCATCGGCTGCCCCCCTTGTCTCTGAAAAAATCCCGTTCCACAATGTTCAGGAAATCAGAGGAGAAGGACTGCATCTCCGTTTCTATAACCCGGATCTTCTGCATGAAATAGTTGAAGGCGATGACCGCCGGAATCGCCACGGCCAGACCGGCGGCCGTGGCCACCAGGGCCTCTGAAATGCCGGGGGCCACAACGGCCAGGCTTGCCGAACCGCGCAGGCCGATGCCATGAAAGGAGCTCATGATGCCCCATACGGTGCCGAACAGACCGATAAAGGGGGTGGTATTGCCGGTTGTGGCCAAAAAGGGGACCATTTGGGTCATCCGGGTGATTTCCGTGACCGTAGAGCGCCGCAGGGCCCTCTTGATGTTGTCGGTCCCCGCAAACCGGCCGGCCAGAGAGACGAACTCTCCGGTCCCCATTTCCGGGGCCTTCACCTGCGCGCCAGCGCGATTCAGGCGTTTGAGCTCCACATAGCCGATGCGGAACACCCGGGCGATGGGGCTCCCCTCCAACTCCTTGGCCTTTGCGTAAGCCTCTGAGAAATCCCGGCTCTTCCAGAAAAATTCATTGAAATAGGCCGATTCCTTATAGGCTTTTCGAATGTAACGATATTTGATAAGGATGATAGCCCAGGATGCAACTGAAAAAAGGAGCAGCAAGAGGAGAACAAACTGGACAACGATGCTTGCGTCCCGGATCATTTGCAGCAGATCGAATTCTTGAAGTCCCATAAGACTCTCCGCGTTCTTCTGTTGCGAAATCCCGTTACCCCCCGGCGGCCCAAGGATCTCAAAAATAGGCTGCGTCCGCCGGTCAAAGTCACTAATTATAGATGAACGAAACCCGTGTCAAGGTGTTTGACAGTCGAGGAGGAAGATGGATCAGGCCGTCGTGGATTTGCTGTATGAGGCGAAGCTGTTGAAGGAGATCCCCAGGTCCGGGTACCAGTATCTGGGGGCCGGACGGGAATCGGTGGCCGAGCACAGCTTCATGGTAACCTTTATCGCCCATGTGATGAGCCGGATCGAACCGGCGGTGGATGCCCTGAAGCTGTTGCGCATGTGCCTGCTCCATGACCTGCCGGAGGCCAGAATCGGGGATCTGAACAGCGTTCAGAAAAAATACCTGGCCGCCGATGAAACCAAGGCCATTTCCCACATGTCCCGCCGGCTTCCCTTTGGCGGTGAGATGCGTTCGCTTCTGGCGGAATTTCGAGCCCAGACGTCCCTGGAGGCCCGGCTGGCTCACGACGCGGACCAGCTGGCCCTTCTGATCGACCTGAAATCATTACAGGATGTGGGCTATACCTCACCCGGGCAGTGGATTGAACATGTGGCCCCCCGGATGAAAACCGAAACCGGAGAGCGCCTGGCCCAGGGCATTCTGGAAACCGACTGGAATCATTGGTGGCTCCAGGATTTATAGTGCCTTTTATATTGACACAGGGGGGCATATTAAAGATAAACTGGTAACAATGTTATAAAAATATCAGGTGAAGAATCAGGAATCAGGAGGGAGGGGGCAGATGGGCTGGTGGATGGAGTCGATGCCCGCATCGGTGGGAAAGAAATCGTTCATGGCCGTGACGGGGCTTTGCTTTGTCGGCTTTCTATGCGTTCACCTCATGGGGAACCTGAGCCTGTACGGCGGTGCAGGGGCCTTTACCGCCTACGCCCAAAAGCTCCACTCCCTGGGGGCACTGGTGACGGTGGCCGAATGGGGCCTTTTGCTGTTGGCGTTGGTCCACGTGGTGACCGGCATAACGCTCTTTATGGAGAACCTGGCGGCCCGGCCCGTCCGATACGCCGTGAAGCGGCGCGAGGGGGGCCGCAGCCTCGGATCGGCCACCATGCCCTACACCGGGCTGGTGCTGCTTGTCTTTGTGGCCGTTCACCTGGTGAATTTCCGATTCGGGGACACCTCCCCGAGCGCTCTTTTCGACCGGGTTGCCGGCACATTTCAGAACCCCTATTATGTGGGCCTCTATGTGGCGGCCATGATCGTGGCGGCCGTGCATGTCAGCCACGGCCTCTGGAGCGCCTTTCAGAGCCTGGGGATCCATCACCCCAAATACATGCCGCTGGTCCGCCGGCTGAGTCTGGTATTTTCGCTGGTGGTGGGCATCGGCTTCGGGTGCCTGCCCGTTTATATCGCGTTTATTTATTAACCGGCTGCAGCGGGACCCCATGCCCCGTCGTTCTGATGCCTTTTTCCTTGTTGTTGTCGTTGCCTTTTCGTTGTCGTTGTCGTTGTCGTAACCGAAGGGCAGAGGATATTGCATGGATAGGGTGATTACGATACCGACTGGGGACAGGGACCGACTACGACAACGATAGCGACAACGAAAAGGAAATGAAAATGACGTTGGATGCCAAAATCCCCGGCGGCCCCCTTTCGGAAAAGTGGGACCGGTACCGGTTCGATTTGAAGCTGGTGAACCCGGCCAACAAGCGAAAGTTCGAGATCCTCGTGGTGGGAACGGGGCTCGCCGGCGCATCGGCCGCGGCGTCGCTGGGCGAGCTGGGCTATCACGTCAAGAATTTTTGCATCCAGGACAGCCCGCGGCGGGCCCACAGTATCGCCGCCCAGGGCGGCATCAACGCGGCCAAGAACTACCCCAACGACGGGGACA
>CAYOXD010000102.1:0-8190 GCA_964407825.1 uncultured Desulfobacterales bacterium
TGATGCCGATCCGGTCGCACACATCCTCGGCAAGGGACAGGGTGTGGGTGGACATAAAGAGCGTCGTGCCCTCCCCCGCCAGGCGACGGAATAGATCCCGGACCATCTTGATCCCCTCGGGATCGAGGCCCACCATGGGCTCGTCCACCACCACCACCGCCGGGGCGTGAAGCAGGGCCGAGGCCATGACCAGCCGCTGTTTCATGCCGTGGGAGTAAGATTCGATCAGCTCATGGACGCGGTCCGAGAGCCGGAACATCTCCAGCAGCTCCATGGCCCTTCCATCGGTCCGGCCCAACTCTACCCCGTAGAGGTCCGCGATGAACCGCATGTACTCCATGCCGGTGAGCTTCTCGTACAAAAAGGGACGGTCCGGGATCAGCCCGATCCTGCGCTTGGCCCGAACCGGCTCCCGGGCCATGTCGATGCCGTCGATGCGGACCGTGCCCCGGGTGGGGGCAAGAAGTCCGCTGATAATCCGGATGGTGGTGGTCTTGCCGGCCCCGTTGGGGCCGATGAACCCGAACAGCTCTCCCCGGCGCACCGTAAGGCTGAGATCCCTTACCGCCTCGTACCGGCCGTATCGTTTATGGATTCCCTGCAGCTCGATCATGGGACTTTCCCTCGTGTGGCGCCAGGACGGTCAGCTTGATCTTCCCGATGACGCCCAGAATATCCATCTGCCGGCTCGGATTCCCCCGCACGAGGCGCAGATGGGTCACATCGGCGGGCATCTGGTCCATCAGGGCATCGGCGGTCACCCACCGGTCCAGATAGAGCACATCCCAGGCATGATAGTAGAAACGGCCGTTGACGTAGACCAGCCCGGCCTCCACCTGGGCCGGAATGCCGGAGGCCCGGGCAAGGGCCGCCAAGAGCGCTGCGTGCTCGTTGCAGTCCCCCTCACGGTGGATCAGGGTCTGTAGGGCGCTGGGGACCGAAATCACCGGCTTTTTATCGATATGTGAAAACACCCATGAAACCAGACGCCGGGCCTTTTCGCGCACCCGGACCGCAGGCTTGGTGATGGCGGCGGCCGTCTTCACGATGGCCGGGGCGTCCGACTCCACCAATGCCGTGGGTTGCAAAAATTTCCGGATGGCGGGGGGCACATCGATGCGGTCCGGATCCGGCACGGACTCCCTCTTGACGGTCAAAACGCCCCTGTCAAACCGCTGTCGGCCGCCGTTCAGAAAAAGCCCCGGCCCCACCCCTCCGATTCGCACCCTCAGCCTGGAGAGCCGCTCCGGAGCCGCGATGATCCGGCCGGCATCCACGGATACCTCCCGGGTCAGATCCCTGCCGCCGCCCAGGCTCCGGCGATCCAGCGCACGCTGCCGGGAAACGCGCTTTAGCGACATTCCCAGCAGTCCGTCTTCCTGAAGAATCCTGCCCTTTCTGTCCAGCCAGGCGTTCATGGTGGCGCCCTTGACCGTCAGGGTGAGCTTGAGCGCCGAAACCTCCTGGCCCATGGACCGGATGCGTTCCGGCCCCTCGGAGCGGATCGCCACCATCTGCCGGCCCAGGCTGGAGGGGTCGAAGATGGGGATCCGAACCACCTGTCCCGGCTTCAACCGAGCCGCATCCACGGCGTCCAGCAACGCACCGGAGGCATAGACCGGACCGTCCAGGGGGATCCGGGCTTGCCGGCGGCCATCCACGGTCACCCGCATCTGCCCCCCCTCGACCCGGCCAGTGGCATGGAAGGTAAATTTCTGGGATTGCAGTGAAAAATCGAAGTCCGAGAGGCTGAAATCCGGGGCGAGCCCGGCCGAGGAGCGCATCCGCACGGTATGGACGATCCCCATGGTATTCAGGCGGATCAGGGTGTCTTCGGTCAGCAGAAATCCCCCCTTCCGGCGCACCAGCCGTGTATGGCTGTACCCGGTCTTCTGCGTCCCCTGATAGATGTTCATCCATTCCTCCCGATCCGCAGGAGTGGGCCGGGAAACGGTCGGGGAATGCCCCTCGTGTCGGAAAACACCGGTGCGAAGGCCCATCAGGTACCCGAAGAGAAGTCCCGAGAGCACCAGCAGCAAAAATGTCCGGGGAACTTTCACCCTTTCACACCCCCCTTCCCTGCCCCGCATCGGTTCCGTAAAATCTATCACAATCCACCTGAATTGGAAACGAACCGGGATTTCTCCGGCGGCCCTGTTTTATTTTCCCCTTGACCGGATGAAACTGTTACATTATATGAATGGGTTTCAGCAACCACGAGACAGGGCATCGACATGGGCATCCAGGAACGAAAAGAACGGGAAAAGGAGCGACGCAGACAGCAGATCCTCGTTGCCGCAAAACGGGTGTTCTCCGAAAAGGGGTACAGCCGCGCCACCATGGAAGATATCGCCAATGCCGCCGAGCTGAGCCCAGGCACCCTGTATCTGTATTTCAAAAACAAGGAGGAGCTGTTTGCCTCCCTTTCCCTGCGCATTTTACAGTACATGATCATTCGCCTGGAGCAGGTGGAAAGCGACACCGGGCACGGTCCCAAGGACAAGCTGAACCTCCTGAAGGCGGCCATGCTGGATGTATACGGCTTCGATGCGGCATCCATCATCAGCATGCTGCACCTTCAATCGAGCGAAACCCTGAAAAATCTATCCCCCCAGGTTCTGTCCGAGTTCGACCGGCTCTCGGACACCTCCATGAACATCCTTGCCAATATCTTCAAAGACGGAATCGCGGCGGGCGCTTTTGCCGATTTTCCCTCAAGGGCGCTGGCTGACTGCTACTGGTCCCTCTTTTCGGGAGTCATCCTGTGGGAGGCCAGCAAGAAGATCATGGACCGGAACGGCAAGGACATGGAGGCGGCCCTCGATTTCGCCTTTGACCTTTTCAAGCGCGGAATCGTGGTGGCCAGTGAGCAGTGAGGGGTTGAAACGGATCTCACCTTATATTAGAGTGAATATAGCATATGTTTACAGGTTTTGAGAAAATCATCGAGGAGCGGATCTTACGGGCCCAGCAGGACGGGAGCTTTGACGATCTGGTCGGCACCGGAAAGCCGCTGGATTTCTCGGATGACCGGTTCATTCCCGAAGATCTGCGTCTGACCTACAAAATCCTGAAAAACGCTGACTGCACGCCTCCTGAAATCGAGCTGAAAAAGGAGATCGTACAGACCGAATCACTGCTCGCCGGCATGGAAGACACCGCTGAATCCTATCGGCTTTTAAAAAAACTCAATTTTCTGATCATGAAATTCAACATGCTGCGTGGCGGTTCGTTCTCCCTTGAAATGCCCCAGCAGTACAGGAGCAAGCTGACGGAACACTTCGGCGGGGGGACCGGGCATACCGAGAGGTAAGCGCACACCGTCGCGTTAGAGGCAACAACCCAATGAGACCAAAACGAAAAAAGAAGGATCCCGGCAAGAATGATCCCGGCCTGTTCAAGGGCGTCATGCTGGCCTATTTTATCCTGATCCTGCACGTCATTCTGGCGGCGGTCATCGGGATGGTGGTGATTTTTTTCCACGGCATCGTATCGTACATGTCCTGGATTCTGGTGATCGGATTTTCGCTCATCTTTGGATCCGGATATCTTTTCTTCCGACGTCTCAGGGCCCAGGGCAGAAGTTTGCGGGACTCGCTGGACTCACCGGATTTACGTGGGAAATCACTCGAAATCAGCATGTTTGGCGGCATGGTGTCCTTCAAGGTCGGAAACGCCGGGATGAACTCGGCCGCGGCCCTTCCGTCGGCGAACCCGCCGCTTCAACTGGAAGACCCCGAGACCGTACGGCTGCGGGAACTGACCGAGTTATCGCGGCTGCTTGAAAAAAATTTGATTACCCCGGACGAATTCAGCAGGATCAAGGATGACCTGCTCAAGGCATAGCAGCGTACCGATCAGGAAAAATCCATGAACAAGTTGACCCTGGCACTGATCTGCGGCGGGGTGTCCTCGGAGCGCGAGGTCTCCCTGAAAAGTGGCGATCAGGTGCAGGAGGCACTGGACGGGGATAAATACCAGGTCCGGCGCTATGATCCGAAAACCGATCTGGCCCGCCTCGTCACCGATGCCCCACTCATCGACGCGGCCCTCATTATCCTCCATGGCCCCATGGGCGAGGACGGAACCATCCAGGGCCTTCTCGAACTTCTGAAAATTCCCTACCAGGGCTCCGGCGTACTGGGCAGCGCCCTGGCCATGAACAAGGCGGCCGCCAAACGGATGTATGAATCCGTGGGCCTGGCCGTTCCGCCCTACCAGGTCTTGGAGCGGGGGGAGAAGCTCGATACGGGGCGGTGCCTCGAGCGTCTGGGCCTGCCCCTGGTGGTAAAGCCGGCATGCAGCGGGTCGAGCATCGGCATGTCCATCGTCAGATCGGAGGAGATGCTGGAGGGTGCCGTAGCCACCGCCTTTTCCCATGATCATACCTTGCTCCTGGAGGCCTTCATCAGCGGCATCGAACTCACCTGCGGCGTCATCGGCAACGACGAGCTGCGGGCGCTTCCCCTGATCGAAATCGTTCCGGATCCCCATCACGACTTCTTTGACTATGAAACGAAATACACGCCGGGGCTGGCCCAGGAAATATGCCCGGCCCGCATCGACGCCGCGCTGGCCGAAAAGGCCCAACGCCAAGCCCTGCTGGCCCACTCGGCGCTGTGCTGCCGGGGTTACAGCCGGACGGACATGATATTGAGGGGAACCGAGCTTTTCATCATCGAGACCAATACGATCCCGGGGATGACAAAGACCAGCCTTCTGCCAAAATCCGCCCAGGCCGCGGGCATCGGTTTTTCCGAGCTGCTCGACGAGTTGATCGGGCTGGCCATCGCCGACCACCGAAAACCATAGAGGGATTGGCGACAATTACGATTTCGATACCGATGGCAATTCTGAAGGCACACCGTCTCGGGGGCGCATCGGATAGCAATATGGAACTTCTCCATCACACTAATCTATACAATGCGGTACGGGGTGCTGCGCGGAAGGGGGAACCTATGAAAGTGCTGGTCATCGGCGGTGGGGGCAGGGAACATGCGCTGGTCTGGAAAATTTCACAAAGCCCGAGGGTCGAAAAGGTGTATTGCGCGCCGGGGAATGCCGGCATTGCGGCCCTGGCGCAGTGCGTTCCCATCAACGCCGAGGACAACGAGGCCCTGCTCGCCTTTGCAAGGGAAGAGAAAATCGATCTGACCGTGGTTGGCCCGGAAGGCCCTCTCTCCACGGGCATTGTCGATGATTTCGAAGCCGCGGGCCTGAAGGTGTTCGGCGCCAGCCGGGCGGCCGCGCAGATCGAGGCCAGCAAATCCTTTGCCAAGCGCCTGATGGTCAAATACGAAATCCCCACGGCGGCGGGCCAGAGCTTCACCGATTATGAGTCAGCCGAACGCTATGTTCGCCAGATCCAGGTCCCCGTGGTGGTAAAGGCGGACGGATTGGCGGCCGGCAAGGGAGTCATGGTCTGCGACACCCCCGAGGAAGCCCTGGACGCCCTGCGCCGGATCATGGTGGAAAAGGCCTTCGGGGAAGCGGGCGACAGGGTGCTGGTGGAGGAGCGGCTCACGGGCGAGGAGGCCTCTTTTCTGGCATTCACGGACGGCAAGACCGTTCTGCCCCTTCCCTCCTCCCAGGATCACAAGGCGGTCTTCGACGAGGACCGCGGGCCCAATACCGGCGGCATGGGGGCCTACAGCCCGGCGCCCGTCGTTGACCGGACCATGCGCGACAGGATCATGAAGGAGGTCATGCTGCCTACGGTGAAGGCCATGGCCGCCGAGGGCCGGCCATACAAGGGCGTGCTCTACGCCGGTCTCATGATCGACCGGGATACGCCAAGGGTGCTCGAATTCAACGGCCGGTTCGGCGATCCGGAGGCTCAGCCGCTGCTGATGCGGCTCAAGAGCGATATCGTGGATATCATGGAAGCCGCCATCGAGGGCCGGCTGGATACCTGCCGGCTCGAGATCGATAAGCGGGCCGCCGTCTGCGTGGTCATGGCCTCCGGCGGCTACCCGGGCGCCTATCAAAAAGGGGCCGTCATCAGCGGTCTCGACAGGGCGGCGCGCCTGGCGGATGTGCGGGTGTTTCATGCCGGTACCGAGCGCAGGGATCAGGACATCGTGGCCACCGGCGGCCGCGTCCTGGGGGTCACCGCCCTGGGGGAAACGGTGGCGGCGGCCGTGGAAAAGGCCTACGCGGCCGTAGCGGCCATATCCTGGGAGGATGTGCATTTCAGAAAGGATATCGGTGGCAAGGCCATCCGGCGCCAGGCGGTGAAACCCCAGGTCAGTATCGTCATGGGTAGCGATTCCGACCTGCCGGTGATGACGGAGGCCGCGGCCATCCTCAAGAAATTCGACATTCCCTTCGAGATGACCGTCGCCTCGGCCCACCGCACACCGCAGAAGGCCATGACCCTGGCCGCCTCCGCCCGAGACCGCGGCGTCAAGGTCATCATCGCCGGCGCGGGCCACGCGGCGCACCTGGCAGGGGTCCTGGCGGCCCATACCACCCTTCCGGTCATCGGCATCCCCATCGACTCGTCCTGCCTCAAGGGTATGGACGCGCTTTTTTCCACCGTGCAGATGCCCCCCGGGGTACCGGTGGCCACCGTCTCGGTGGGCAAGCCTGGCGGCCGCAACGCCGGCATCCTGGCAACCCAGATCCTCGCGGTGTCGGATACGCGGCTGGCCCGGGAACTGGAGGCGTTCAAGGCCGAGATGGCGGAATCGGTCCACGCCAAGGCCCTGGAACTGGCGCGTGGGGACTGAGGGGCCGCCCGTTCTCCGGGTCGATCCCCGGCGGCCCGATCCGGAGCAACTCCAGACCGGTGCGGAAATCATCCGCTCGGGCCGGGTCATCGTCTTTCCCACCCAGTGCCTGTACGGCCTGGCCGCGGATGCGCAAAACGAAGAGGCGGTGGCCCGGATCTTTCGCATCAAGCAGCGCGCCGCGGACAAGCCCCTTCTCCTTCTGATTCCGGACAGGGCCTGCCTGGAGGACCTGATAAACCAAGCCCTGCCGCCGGCGGCCGAGCGCCTCATGAAGGCCTTCTGGCCCGGCAACCTGACCCTGCTCCTCAAGGCCGGGAGCGGGGTCCTGCCCGCCCTCACGGCAGGTTCCGGAAAGATCGGCGTCCGCCTGCCCGGGCACCCCGTCGCTTTGCAACTGGTTCGGGCCGTGGGCCGCCCCATCACCGGCACCAGCGCCAATATCTCCGGCAGGCCCGGATGCAGGGACCTGAAAGAAATTCCACAGGACCTTCTCCGTCGCACGGACCTTGTCATGGATGCCGGTCCCCTGAAGGGCGGGGCCGGCTCCACGGTGGTGGATCTCACCGTGACGCCGCCGGCCATCCTCCGGGCCGGCATCGTCCCGCCGGAAGCGATCCAACGGGCCATCGCCCCCCCTCCCCGTAACCCGCCGCGGTGAAACTGCTCCCCCCATCTTCGTTATCGGTGAAAGATCCGGTGAGGCAAGAGTCAAAGGCCGGTCACCGAGAGTTGCTGTGCCCTGGAAAGAAGATTTGACAGATTATTCAAGGTTCAGCATAATATAAGGTTTATAGATTTTGATCTGAAAGGGAACGTCTTATGGCAACGATGGATATTCCGCCCGATCCGGGGCAAGGTATTCCGGGCGAGGAACTGAAGGTCGACAGGATCCCCTTCGACATCCGGGGGGACAGCCACTATCCCATCCGGAAGGCCCAGGTCACCGATGTGAGGGGAATCCTGTCCCTCATCAACAGCTTCGCCGCATCGAATCTGATGCTGCCCCGGGGGCCTCAGTATATCTATGAGAACATAAGGGACTTCACCATCGCGGTGGACGAGGAAAAAAGCGGCCCGGCACCGCCCGACGGGCAGCACATGCCGCTCATCATCGCCTGCGGCGGGCTGCATGTGCTCTGGGAGGACATCGCCGAGATCCGGTCCACGGCCATCCACCCGGACTACCAGCACAAGGGGCTGGGCAGACGGATGGTGGATTTCATGAAGGTGGAGGCCCGGCAGCTGGGGATCAAGACCCTCTTCACCTGGACCCTTGCGGAGGATTTTTTCAGGCAGCTGGGCTTCAAACGCCAGGGAAAGGAGGCCCTGTCCCCCAAGGTCTGGGGAGAGTGCAGCCGGTGCCCCAAGTATTTCAAATGCGACGAGGTGGGCATGGTACTGGAACTGTAATGCGGACCCGGCCTTCATCGTTGTCGTTATCGTTATCGTTGTCGTT
>CAYOXD010000102.1:8290-11466 GCA_964407825.1 uncultured Desulfobacterales bacterium
TCGTATTCGATTTTATACCAAGAGGGCCGATCCACCCCGATCACAAACGAGTCCAGAAAGAAAACACAGCCCTCCAACGGAAAAAACAACACTTGAGAGAATCAGGGAAAGCACCCCACAGACAAGGATCCCAACGCATGAAAAAACCATGGAGCGGAAGGTTCCGGGAAACCACCCGGCCCTCCGTTGAAAATTTTACCGAATCGCTGTCCTTCGACCAGCGCCTCTACCCCTTCGATATCCAGGGAAGCATCGCCCATGCGACCATGCTGGGCGAGACCGGCCTTCTCAGCGCCGCCGAGGCCGAGGCGATCATCGACGGTCTCAAGGCGGTGGCGCAGGACATGGACCAGGGCCGGGTGAGCTTTGACCCGGCCTTCGAGGATATCCACATGCTGGTGGAGCATCTTCTCACAGAGAAGATCGGGCCTGTCGGCAAGAAGCTCCACACGGCCCGAAGCCGCAACGACCAGGTGGCCACCGATATCCGGCTGTGGCTCAAAGACGCGGGGGGCCGGCTCGACGGCGGGCTGCTCGGGCTGCAGCGGGCCCTTCTGGAAAAGGCTGCGGCCTGCGAGCACCTCATCATGCCGGGCTTCACCCACCTTCAGCATGCCCAGCCCGTGGGAGTCGCCTTCTACCTCATGGCCTTTCTCGAAAAATTCCACCGGGACCGCTCCCGTCTGGCCGATTGCCTGAAGCGGGCCGACGTGCTGCCCCTGGGGGCCTGCGCCCTTGCCGGCACAACGCTTGCCATCGACCGGGAACGGGTCGCCGGCGCCCTCGGTTTCGCCGGCGTCTCCAGAAATGCCATGGACTCCGTGAGCGACCGGGACTTTCTCGCGGAGTACGCCTTTGCCCTTTCCCTCACGGCCACGCATATCAGCAATTTCTGCGAGGACATGATTATCTGGGCCAGCGCCGAATACAGCTACATCACCATCGACGACGGCTACTGCACGGGCTCCTCCATCATGCCCCAGAAGAAAAATCCCGATGTCCACGAACTGCTGCGGGGGAAAACCGCCCGGGTCCACGGCGCCCTGCACGGGCTTCTGACCCTGATCAAGGGGCTTCCCCAAGCTTATAACCGGGACCTCCAGGAGGACAAGGAGCTCATCTTCGATGCCCACGACACGGTGCTGGCCAGCCTCTCCATCCTGGCGGAACTGGTCGGGCACACCCACTTCAACGAGAAGCGCCTTCTGGACTCCACGGCCAAGGGCTTCATGGAGGCCACGGCCCTGGCCGAGTACCTGGTGGCCAGGGGGATCTTTTTCAGGGACGCCCACCACATCTCGGGCGAAATCGTCCGGATGGCCGAAACCGAGGGCAAGACCCTGGCGCAGCTGGACCTGGGGGCCATGCAGCGCCTCTGCCCGAAGATCGAAAGGGACGTTTTCTCCGTACTGTCCTGCGAGGCCATCCTGGACCAGGTGAAAAGCGCCGGGAGCACCGGCCGGGCGCAGATGCGAAGCGCCCTTGCCTTTTGGCACGGCCGCCTGGATCCGGCCTCCTGATTTTTTTCTTGACAAGCCGTTGGCGGTTTGACAATTGTAGCCAACCTTAAGTTTTGAGAAGACGGAAGACATGAGACTTCGGAACTTCACCCTTAGAAACACCAGCGTTCGTATCCGCCGCCGCGCCCGCCGCGAGGCCGGGCGTTTTATGCATGGGCTCTGATGAACGCGTGACACAGCAGTAACTGCATAAAACCCCGGCAACCGCCGGGGTTTTTTTTTGGCATACATATGGAGAAAGGATCTTGTCATGGCAACGGAACGTCTGAAAAAAATCGTGCTGGCTTACAGCGGCGGGCTGGACACCTCCGTCATCGTTCCCTGGTTGAAAAACAACTATGGCGACTGCGAGGTCATCTGCTTCACCGCGGATCTGGGCCAGGAGGAAGAACTGGAGGGGCTCGATAAGAAGGCCATCGCCTCGGGCGCCAGCAAGCTCTATGTCCGGGACATCCGGGAGGAGTTTCTCACCGACTATGTCTTTCCCACCCTGCAGGCAGGCGCCGTATACGAGAGGGACTACCTTCTGGGCACCTCTTTCGCCCGGCCGCTCATCGCCAAGCACATGGTGGAAATCGCCGAAGCCGAGGGCGCCGACGCCCTGGCCCACGGCTGCACGGGCAAGGGCAACGACCAGGTGCGCTTCGAGCTCAGCGCCATGGCCCTGAACCCCAAGCTCAAGATCGTCGCCCCCTGGCGGGAGTGGCACATCCGCAGCCGGGAGGACGCCCTGGCCTACGCGGCCAAGTACAACGTGCCCGTGGCTCAGACCGAAAAGGACATCTACAGCCGGGACCGGAACATCTTCCACCTCTCCCACGAGGGCGGACTTCTGGAAGACCCCTGGAACGAGCCGGACCCGTCCATGTTCCAGCTCTCGGTGAGTCCAGAGGAGGCGCCGGACAAGCCGGCATATGTCGAAATCGGCTTTGAAAAAGGCGTGCCCGTCAGCCTCGATGGCCAGACCCTGGCGCCCGTGGATCTTTTCACCCGCCTCAACCACCTGGCCGGCGACCACGGCATCGGACGGGTGGACATGGTGGAAAACCGCCTGGTGGGCATGAAGAGCCGGGGGGTCTACGAAACGCCGGCAGGGACCGTGATTCACCGGGCCCACCAGGCCCTGGAGAGCATCTGCCTGGACAAATACACCATGCACTACAAGGATTTTGTGGCGGTCAAGTATGCGGAGCTGGTATACAATGGCATGTGGTTCACCCAGCTGCGCGAAGCCCTGGACGCCTTTGTCCGGACCACCCAGCGCCAGGTGTCCGGGACGGTCCGCCTGAAGCTCTACAAGGGCAATATGATCCTGGCCGGCAGGAAGAGCCCGTACAGCCTCTACCGGGAGGACTATGCTTCCTTCGGCGAGGAGGACGTCTACAACCAGAAGGACGCCCACGGATTCATCCAGCTCTTCGGTCTTCCCCAGAAGGTGGAGGCCCTGCTGACCCTCAATGGGGGCGCCGAGAGCCGGTACCTGCATCCGGACTACAGCAAATTTAAAAGGGATTAACCTTTTCACGAACCCAGGAGCAACACCCATGAAAGCGCGACTGATCCTATCCGACGGCACCCTCTACGAGGGGCTCTCCCTGGGCGCCCAGGGCACCACCATCGGCGAGGTGGTGTTCAACACGGCCATGACCGGCTACC
>CAYOXD010000103.1:0-11219 GCA_964407825.1 uncultured Desulfobacterales bacterium
CGGTTTGGTATTCCATCGCCTGTGAACCCAGAACCATTGTTCCGGGTACTGGCGGACAAGGGATTCGATCACTCGGTTATAGGCGCAGGTATTGATTTCGAGGTCCTTGGATTTGTCCCCCGTTCGCACCAGTGGGATTTCCGGAAGAATGAGGCCCCTGAAGCCCTTCTCCATCCGGAGCAGAAAGACGGGGATGACAGGAGCACCGGTTTTAAGCGCCAGGAGGGCCAGCCCCTTGTTGGTGCAGGCCGGCCGGTCGAAAAAAGGAGCGAATACCCCCTCATGGGCCGGTACATTCTGATCCATGAGAAGAGTCACCATTTCCTTTTGCTCCAACCCTCTTAAAATCTTGCGGAACGCTTTCTTTTTGGGGATCATGCGGCCGCCAAAACGGGTCCGGGTCTCGACAATGAATCTTTCTATCGGTTTGGCATCCAGGGGGCGGTATACGATGCTGAAGGGGTAACCGATTAGACTCCCCAATACCGGCATTAGTTCCCAATTTCCGAAATGGGCGGTGAGCACCAGAACCCCCTTCCCTCTTTCGTAGGCTTCCCGGATGTGGACCATTCCTTGGACCTTCACATGACGCGATAATTCCTCGTTTTGCAGACATGTCGACCAGCACAGCTCATAGAGAACCTTTCCCAGACCCTCAAAAACCGTTTTGGCGATGGCGAAGATCTGGGATTCACTCTTTCCAGGGTAGGCGTTTCGGAGGTTTTCAATGGCAATGTTGCGCCTGCGACTGATGAACCGAAAACCCACACGGCCTAAGACGGTCCCCGCGCCCATTCCCCATTTTCTGGGCAAGGAGCCGAAGATTTTTGTAAAACAAACGATTGTCGCGTAGGTGATCGATTCCAGTGCTTGGTTCATATTATTCCCAATGGGGCTTGAAGGTTACCAGGTGAAAGATAAATTATGAACCTATATCACGCTTGCCCGACTTATTGTCAAGAAGCAAGCGGGGCTATTACCGATTCTAACTGAACGGCTCATAATTAGAGCAGCCGTACGAATCGATATCAAATTCAATCAAGACCTACGGAAACGATTGCGCTTGAATGAATGGTAGTTGTGTGATAATTGCTTAAGATGTTCAGAAGGTTGGAGGTTGAATAAATGGAAAAAACGAATAAAAGCCAGGTCAATTTTCATATACCATCAAAAATTGTATGTTTTGGAATAGGAAAATTCTTAAGTTTAGCGATACATAGATTCCCAGACACGGTTCAAATTGAAACAACAAATGCCTGCAACTCAAAATGCATTATTTGTCCGCATAGTACGATGAGTCGGAAAATCAAGGTAATGGAAGATGACATCTTTATTAAAGTAATAGATGAATGCGCCAAATTCAATTGCGGCAATGTGCAGTTACATAATTTTGGCGAGCCACTATTGGACAAAAAGATTATTCAAAGAATAAAATATGCTAAATCAAAAAAACTTAAAAGAGTTAAAATATTCTCTAATGGTTCTTTGCTTACAGAAGCTATGTCTGAAGCATTAATCAAAGCAGGCTTAGATGAAATAAAAATCAGTTTTGATGGGGCAAATAAAGTTGAATTCGAGAGGATTAGATATCCATTGCGTTTTGATAGCATCATCAATAATGTTAGAAAGTTGATTGAAATAAGAGATAAATTGAAGTCTCCTCTGAAGGTAGAGATCGCTTGTAGTAGCACTTCAGCTAAGACCGAAACCATGGTTCAACTGGAAAATTGTGTGGATAAATTTTCATTTGGGAAATTACATAACTGGGGAGATTCTTCCATCTCATCATCGGATAGAAGCAGAATTAGAAAGCCCTGCAGCCGTATTTGGAGGACGTTTACTGTATTGTCAGATGGGAGAGTATCGTTATGCTGTATTGATTATGATGGGAAAACAATATTGGGGGATATGCACGAATCATCGATAGCAGAAATTTGGAAGAAAGAGCCATACAATTTACAAAGAAATCTTCATACGCAAGCGGAACAACATAAAATTTCTATTTGTAAACACTGTTCGAAGTCTTTTGTTTGATAAATGTCTCGGACATTAGAAAGAGTGGTGTCCCTGATATCCTCTTCAATGGCCATTTGGCTGATGGATCGGTTGTGTGTGAGCGCAGTAGGGCTATTCGTTTCAGGCCGTTCGGCAAGGAAACCGTGACAGCTGCAGAAGCTTGGCGCTCAAGAGCTCCTCAAACGCTCTGCTCTGGCTACCGAAGTCGGGCGCGATTCCCAGCACCACCAGGTCCAGGGGCCATCGGCAGGACAGGGGAATCCTGCTCATATCCTTTTGCGTTGTCACCAGTATCTGAGCCCCGGCCCCCCGGGCTGCCCGTTTGATGGTCGCAAGCTCGTTTTCTCCGAACCAGTGATGGTCCGGAAACTGGGAGGTGCCGACCAGGTGACACCCCAACCCGGACAGGTTGCGGTGGAAGCCCCGGTTGTCGGCAAGTCCAGAGAAGGCAAATACGCGTTTTCCCGCCAGCTCGGAAGGGGACCGGAGGCTTTCAGCCAGGAGCGGGGCGTCACCGGGGATGATCCGGTGAATGAAAGCCACGGATCGGCTTTGAAAGACCGGCCGTCCGGAGGCATAACGCTTCACGGCGGACGCCAGCCTCGCGCTTGGTTCCTGCCCGGCCGGGCAGCGGGTTTCAACGAGGATGTCGGCCCGGCTCATGGCTGAGATGGGTTCGCGCAGGGAGCCCCTCGGCAGCAGGTGCCCGTTTCCAAAGGGCTGGTGGTGGTCTACCAGGAGAATGTTCAAATCCCTCGCCAGCCGGATATGCTGGAATCCGTCGTCAAGGACCAGGACCTGGGGGGAAAAGGCCGCCATGGCCCTGAGGCCTGTCTTAAACCGGTTCGCTCCCACCAGCACGGGAATCCCCTCCAGGGCCTCGGCCATCATGGCGGGTTCATCCCCCGCCGCATCGGGGGAAACGAGGATCCGGCGCCCGTCGCTGACGGTGCCGCCCGTTCGCTCCATCCGGCCTCGGTATCCCCGGCTGACAACGGCCACCGAGTAGCCAAGGGACTGTACCAGCCGGGAAATATAGACGGCCATGGGCGTTTTGCCGGTTCCGCCCACCGTGAGATTGCCGACGGAGATCACCGCGCAGGGCAACCGTCTGGATCGCAGGATCCCCTTTTCGTATAGGAAGGGTTTCACCCGTGCCGCTGCACCATACCCCAACGAGGCTCCCAGAAGCACCGCGTCAAGGACGCTGCTTTCGGCTTCGTCCCGCATCACCGTCTCGATTTTTCGCATGATGGATGACATGACCTTCGGATTACCTTTCCCCTCGGCCCAGCAACTCCCCCACCAGCTCCGCGATCCGTTCCGCCGCTCCGCCCTGTGACCGGTAAATGTCCAGAGCCCGCTGCCCCATTTCTTCGGTTTCCCGCCGGTTGTCCAGCAGCCGGTTCACCGTCCTGCAGAAAGTGCCGGTATCCTGTACCGTAAGAGCGGCCCCTGCAGACAGAAAATCTCTTGATATGCTAAGAAAATCTCGCATATCCGGACCGAAAAGGACGGGTTTTCCCCAGGCGGCCGGCTCCAATGGATTGTGGCCACGCTGCCGGACAAGGCTTCCGCCCACAAAGGCCACCTCGGCCAAGGCATAGAGGGACCGGAGCCGGCCCATGAGGTCCACCACGATCACCTCCATGTCGCGGTTCCCAGGAGCCCTCATGACATCGGACAGGAGGCCTGCGGAAAGCCCGAACTCCCTGGTCAGCCGGTACACCGAGGCTGCCCGGGCCGGATCCCGGGGCGCCAGGATCATCGCAGGGGTTGGGTGGCGGCTCTTGAGCTGGCGCATTGCTCCCAGCAGCAGTTTTTCTTCCCCCTCATGAGTGCTGCCGGCCACCACTACTGGCCGGTCCGGATCGATACCCAGAGTCTGGCGCAGAGCGTTGCCCGTAAGCTCGGAAGGATCTCTGGGGGGGGGATCGAATTTCAGGTTGCCGGTTTGGTAAATCTTTTCAGGATGGAGCCCGAGCATGGAAAAACGCCCCGCGTCCAGGCCCGATTGGGCACATATGCCGGTGAAGGAGGAAAACAGCGGCCTGAAAATAAAGGAAAACAACCGGTAGCCCCGGAGGGAACGCTCCGAGAGCCTGGCGTTGACCAGCAGCACGGGCACTTGCCGACGATTGATTTCGTGCATGAAGTTGGGCCAGATATCGGTTTCAACGATCAGGACCAGGGCCGGGTTCACGGCCGCGACGGCGCGACGGTGGCGGGAAAATCGAAGGGGAAAAAGCCGATCCAACTTGCCGTGGATTGCAGCCTTTCCCGGGCGATGTGAAACCCGGTCAGGGTCGATACGGAAAAAAACACCGGCCTGCGGGGAAAGCGTATCCTCAGACGCTGCATCAGCGGCACGACCGAGAGTACCTCCCCCACGGACAAGGCATGGACCCAGATGGGTGCGGTGCTTCCCCCAGAACCTGCTCCCCCGGCCACAGGTGCGCTTTCGAGCCAAAGCCTTGGCCTGAAGCTCTTGCGGCGCTTTTCCGAATAGAAAACCAGGGGCAGCCACACCGGAAGTCCAATCAGAAGGCAAGTCAGCAGCAAGGTGTTATAAATAAAAAACATTCCGCTTCGATCCCGATCCGTTAACTAACCAACCCACTCCCCCCCTCAATCCGCATACAGCAGCAGAATACCCCCCAGTCCCAGGAACACCAGGTTGGCAAGCCAGGCCGCCAGCACGGGCGGAAGGATGCCGCCATGCCCGAGGGAGAGGCAGAAGCTGTAAAGCACCCAGTACAAAAAGATGAGGACAAGGCCGATGGTGACGATCTTCGCAAGGCTCTCCTTGAAGACCCTTCTGGTGGCGATGCCGGTGCCCACCATGCACATGATCAGGCAAACGAAGGGCAGCGCCGTTTTCGCCTGAAGGTCCACCCGGTAATCATCAGCATTGTACCCCTCGGCCTCTATGGCCTTGATGTAGCCGTGCAACTCTTCATAGCTCATCTCGTCGGCTTTTTTGGCAACGCGTTTGAGATCCTCGGGAAGAAGGTCGACCGATTCGGTTTTTTCCGGGAAGAATTTGACCTTGACCGCGTTGGTGGCCGGATCGATGAGTTGCTCCATGATGTGGTAGAGGACCCAGTGCCCATTTACAAACTTGCCGCGAGGCGCATCCACGCGGCGGATCAGTTTGAATTTACGGTTGAAATGGTTCAGCGTAACCCCGAAGATCGTGTGTTCGAGCTGATTGTAATAGGTAATGTGGGTGATGGTATGTTTGGACCTTATCCAGATATTCTTTTCCCGGGTGGCCATGGCCGAAATTTTGTTGACATCTCTCAGATAGATGGCATTTGCCTTGGCGATGGAGACAGGAACGATGACTTCGGATATGAAGAACAACAGCATGCCGGCGGCGATGCCGACGAGGGCGATGGGCTTGAAAATGGTGTAGATACTAATGCCGCTGCTTTTCAACGCCACAAGCTCGTTCTTTTTGCTCATAAGTCCCAGGGTGACCAGGACAGACAGCAGCAGGGCGGCCGGCAGCAGCTGAGCGGCCACAAAGGGTATCCTGAACATCAGGAATTCCAGCGCGGCGCCCAAAGGGGCCTTGGCCTCCATGAAGCTATCGATTTTTCCGAAGAAATCGACAATGGTGTAGATGGCGATGACGATGCCCATGATCAGGACGAAATACCGTGATATTTCCCGAATCAGGTATTTATGGAGTACATACATTAAGGTTTCTGCCCCTTCCTGCGCCTGAAGGGAAGTCGTTCGATGAGCCCCGAGAGCAGCATCGGCCGTTCATTGGCCGCCCGGAAGAGTAAATAGAGCCCCAGGCCTCCGAACAGGACGTTGGGGAGCCACATCCCGATGATCGGCGGATACATTCCCGATTCCCCAAATACCTGCTCTGCCGAAAGGAGTAGATAGTAACCGAGAAAGGAAAAGAGGCCCAAGGCAATGCCAAAGGACTGCTTGGAGAACCGGGAACGGATTCCCAGCGGAATCGCGAGGATCCCCAGGGCAATACAGCTGAAGGGGAGCGAGAACTTCTTGTAAAACTCTATGAGCATGGGGTAATACCGGTTCCTCCCATTCGGGGAATGGGTCGCGATATAGTGGCGCAGTTCGCTTAGGCTCATTTCGTCTTCGTATTTCATTCCGGACCTGACCGCCTGGTAGGCGTCTTTCAGGTCCAGACGGACATCGTAAGTCTTGAACCGGATGACATGCGAGGTTTTGTCTTTCAGCTGAACCTGGTTGATGCACCCGTTAAAGAGCCTCAGGTGGAGGACCTTTCCGTTCGGTTGGTCCACCAACTCACCCCTCGGTGCCATAACGGTAACCACCGCGTTCAGGTTGCTGTGGTCCTGCATAAACACATCGATCAGGGAATTCGTACGGGGATCGGTCTTGTTGACGTAAATCATGATTCCCTTGAACTTGTCGTTGAAGGCGCGTTCCTGCAATAGGGCACCGTAGCTGGAGCTTTTTAAGCTGAAAACAAGATCCTTGAGTTTCAGTTTGCCCATGGGCAAGCCATAGATGGTCATGAAACAGGTGATTAAGAAGGCCAGGGTACAGAACAGAAGGACAGGGGGGGTCAGGGCATAGAGGCTTACGCCACTTGATTTTAAGGCGATGATTTCATTGTCGTTCGACATTTTAAGGAAGGTCAGCAGTACGGCGATCATGGTGGCCATGGGGATGACATACTCCAGGAACGCGGGGATGGAATAGAGGATCATTCGGCCGACAATACCGAGGCTGACATGGTAGTTGACGATCATATTGGTGAGCTTGAGCATGGTGGTCATCAGAAAGATGGACAGGAGGAACATCACGCTCAACAGGAAGGGCGCCAGCAGTTCCCTCAATATGTGACGATGGAAAATGGAGTTGAGTCTCATGATGAAGTGTCCCTATTGTTTTTTAGGCGTGAAGTCAACCGCATTCGGCCGCGCTCTATATCGATGACAAACTTTGAACCGCCATGCCTATCAATGATCAATAATCGGCTTCGTGGCGATTCAGGGGCCATCCAAAGATATGCCATCACCCTGTCCCCCCGGGCGAAAGGGGATTGACAATCGCTCCGGTTTAATCTTTACATGCATACATCTACACCTAATGAATCGATGGTCAATTTTACACCGAATGGAAACTTGAGCTGAAAGCTGGATGCAATGGGAAAAACAAAACGTTCCGAGGTGGACCGAAGATCAGGAGAGGATCGGCGGCAGGCCTACGATCTTGAACACTTTCTGAAGGGTGGAGAAGAGCGCCGCATGCGGTTCCGGGATCGGCGACGGCTGCCGGAATTGAGAAGGGGATGGATGCGCATATCTCTATGGCACAGTCAAAAGGTCGAAAGTGATGCGTAAACGAAAATCGCAAGAGGCGTTTTCCAGGTTTCTTGAATACGTCATAGGTCGCAACCCTTTCGAATTCGGACTGATTCCGGATGCAGAGGGGTACGTGAAGGTCAAGGAGCTGCTCAGGGCGATCTGCGAGGAGGAGGGCTGGGGGCACATCCGCAGGGGGCATCTGAACGAGGTGATGCTGGTTTCGGCTGCCCCTCCCATTGAAATGGCGGGAGCCCTGGTGCGGGCAGCGGACCGGACCCATCTGCCGGCCCTGCAGCCGGCAGCGAGTCCCCCCAGGCAAATGGTGACCTTCGTTCGCAGGAAAGCCTACCCGGTGGTCCTGGAAAAGGGGGTGCTGCCATGGGCCCATCCGCAGATTGTCTTGAGCGACGATCGAGCCATGGCTGAAAGAATCGGAAAGAGATACGACCCCCATCCGGTTTTTCTGACCGTGTCGGTGTCCGGCTTGCTGGCGGCTGGCAAGCCCCTCCATCATGCCGGCGGCAGTCTCTATCTGACCGACGAGATTCCGCCGTCCTGTTTTACAGGTCCTGCACCGGACAAGGTCAGGGCGGAGCATCATCCCGCCAAGCCCCCCCAGCCCGAGGCACCGAAAACGCCGGGCAGCTTCCTGTTGGATATGGGGGAGACGGCTCCCAGGGTACCTGCTTTCAAGCCCGGACGGGACAAGAAAGAAGACTGGAAGCGCGAGCGCCGGCGGATGAGTCGGCGTCAGAGGGAAAAAGGGGACTGGGAGTAAATTGCCGAAACGGTCAAAAACAGCGTTTCCGGTTTAGGGAATCATCAAGCCTATCGGGTAAATCACACCGAAATACGCGTTAGAGTGGACTCAAAGCCGTTTGAATATCCCGCTATATCCGTGGTTTGCACTTGACAAACCGCTGTGAAGGGCTATGCTGGAGCCCGTTTGCCGATGGGCCTTCGATTGGGCTTTTTCCATGGGCGCATGTTAGACGCCGGGTCTGAGAGGCCGGGGCGTTATCATATTCAGGAGGATGGATAAGATGAAGGTATTGGTAAGTGATAATCTCGGGCAGGAAGGCGTGGATATGTTCCAGGCTGAGGCGGGGATCGAAGTGGATGTTAAAACGGGGTTGGCACCGGAAGCGTTGAAAGCCATCATCGGCGACTATGACGCACTGGTGATTCGAAGTGCCACCAAGGTGACCGAGGACCTGCTCTCGGCGGCAACCCGCCTGAAGGTTGTGGGAAGGGCCGGCATCGGCTTGGATAACGTCGATATTCCGGCCGCCACCAAGCGGGGGGTCGCGGTGATGAACACGCCCGGGGGAAATGTGATCACCACCGCGGAGCACGCCATTGCCATGATGCTCTCGCTGTCGCGTAACATTCCCCAGGCCACCGCGTCGCTGAAGGCCGGTCGATGGGACAAGAAGAAGCTGCAGGGTCGGGAGATGTATAACAAGGTTCTGGGCATCGTCGGCTTTGGAAAGATTGGCTCCATCGTCGCGGACCGGGCGCGGGGGCTCAAGATGCAGGTGATCATCCACGACCCCTTTGTGACACCAGATCAGATCGAGAAGGCGGGCTATGAGCATGTCAGCCTTGAGGAGCTCTATAAGCGATCCGACTACATCACGGTCCATGTCCCGAAGCTGAAAAACACCATCGGCCTTCTCAACCGGGAGGCCTTCGCTTGCATGAAGGACGGTGTGATGGTCATCAACTGCGCCCGGGGCGGCATTGTGGATGAGAAGGATCTCCTCGATGCGATTCAGTCTGGAAAGGTGGCCGGCGCGGCCCTGGATGTCTTCGAAACCGAACCGCCGGGAAGCCATCCCCTTTTTGAGCTGGACCGTGTCATTGCCACTCCCCACCTGGGCGCCTCCACCAAGGAGGCCCAAACCAACGTGGCCGTGGCGGTGGCAGACCAGATCATCGATTACCTGAAAAACGGCACCATTCGAAACGCGGTGAACGTGCCGTCCGTAACCGGGGAGCTTCTGGAAAAGCTGGGTCCCTACCTCTACCTCGGCGAGCGGATCGGTTCCCTGGAGGCCCAGATGGTGAAAACCCCTCTCAAGGAGGTTCAAATCGAATACCGGGGGGATTTCCATGGCCTTGATCTCACACCGGTCACCTGTGCGGTATTGAAGGGCCTCTTGACATCCATGGTCAAAGATGATGTCAATTTTATAAACGCCAACGTGCTGGCCAAGGAGCGGGGTATCAAGGTGGCCGAGAGCACCACCACCGCGGCGGACGATTACACCAACCTGATTACCGTGAATATCGTCACTACCGAGGAGACCTGCTCGGTGTCAGGGACCATTTTCGGGAAGAAGGATGCCAGGATCGTTCTGATCAACAAATTCCGGCTGGAGTTGATTCCGGAGGGGCACCTGGGGCTGATTCAGAACGTGGATATTCCGGGCTCCATCGGCGAAATCGGCTCCACGCTGGGCAGTTTCAAGATCAATATCGGCCGGATGCACGTGGGCCAGGAACGCGATGGCGAGCGAAACATCATTTTCCTGCAGGTGGATACGCCGTTGACCGAGGAGGTGGTGGCGAAACTGCGCCAGCTCAAGACGGTCAAGTCCGTGATCCCCTTGGAATTCTAAGCCGGATAACCCGGGCCGGTCGCTCCCGGCTTCGCAGGATCCATGAGAGGAGGCAAGATGTCGGAGGAGAAGGACCCGGGCAGCAGCGCTACCCCGTCGGCTTCGACCCCCAGAGGGGAGACACCGCTGCCGATCATTGATTTTTCCACCTTTGTGATGTCGCTTAATGCGTCAGCCCTGGTTAACCTGGGCGTCATCCCGGATCCCGTCACCGGCAAGAGCGACAAAAACCTGCCCCTGGGCAAGCAGACCATCGACATCATCAGCATGTTGGAGGAGAAGACCAAGGGGAATCTTACGCCGGACGAGGCGAAGCTGATCAAGGGGATGCTCTATGACCTGAGGATCACCTACGTCCAGCAGTCGCGCTGAGCGTCAGACCGGGAACATGTCCCAGATGAAGCTGCTCTGTCCGGCGAAAATCAACCTCTTTTTGCATGTCACGGGCAGGCGGGCCGACGGGTACCATGACCTCGTCACCCTCATGTGCCCGGTGGGGCTGTACGATACCCTCGCCCTCAGGTTCCAGGGGACCGGTATCCGCGTTCGGTGCACTCACCCGGATGTGCCCGAAGATGCTTCCAACCTTGCCATTCGGGCGGCCCGGCTCTTTTATGACCGCCTGCAATGCGGCCCTCCGGAGCCAGGCCTTGAGATCGATATCCAAAAGCGCATCCCCGTTGCCGGTGGTCTTGGCGGCGGCAGCAGCAATGCCGCCGCCGTGCTGCTGGGTCTGAACCGGCATTTCAATCGGCCCTTTTCCCTGCCGGTGCTCCAGGAAATGGCCCTGGCCCTGGGGGCAGACGTCCCCTTTTTTATCCTGGGAACCCCAGCCCTGGCCACTGGTGTGGGAGAGGTGCTCACGCCCATCGACAGCCTCCCGAAATTTCATGTGTTACTGGTTAATCCAGGGTTCCGCGTATCCACGGCGGCCGTTTTTAAAAAGCTGAATTTGGCATTGACAAACCCCCCAAAAATAAGTAAAGAAATCTTTTTTGGAGCGCGGAAGCTCGACCTGGTCGGTACCCTTTGGAACGACCTTGAGACGGTGACATCCTGCGAGTTTCCTGAAATTCACGGCATAAAAGCGGCGCTTTTGGCCAACGGCGCTGACGGCGCGCTGATGACAGGAAGTGGCCCGACCGTGTTCGGGCTTTTTTATGATTGGCAGACTGCCCGAAAGGCCGAAAAGGCCCTGTCGGCAAAGGCAACATGGCGTCTGTTTCTCGCTGAATCCATTGATGCAACAGGGAGTGCG
>CAYOXD010000104.1:0-11186 GCA_964407825.1 uncultured Desulfobacterales bacterium
TTTTTCACCGAGAAGTGCTGGAGGCAAGACCCCTTCCCCGTTGAGCAGATCCTGAATCGTGGTATTGCGGTAAACCTCGTGGATGGAGCGTTGCACCCTGTTCCAGAGGGGTAAAAATACGCATGTCCCGGAAAAGGGGCACCCCTGCCCCGCGGCGCAATGCATCGTCCCCTCCGGGCAAACGGCGCTCTCCAGGGGTTCAAATACGCTGCCGACCGTTATCTCGCGGGCAGAGCGGCCAAGAACGAATCCCCCCTGGTAGCCACGCTTGGATTTCACAAGGCCGATCCGCGTCAGCTTGCAGAGGATCACCTCGAGAAAGCGGGCCGGGATACCCTGGGCCCGGGCGATATCGGCGCTTTTGACCGGACCGCTGCCGTCGCGTTTGGCAAGTTCAAACACCGCCCTCAGGGCATATCGCTTTTCATTGGTAATTTTCATCAACACCTTATTGCATCCTGCCAAGGTTAAGAAGAAATCCGCCGCCGCCACCCGCCGGTGGCAAGGCTGAATAGTCAAGACCTACGGTCCAGCCGGATCGGAATAATTGTTCTTGGCATGGCAGCCGATAAACAGTATTCTGAAATCAAGGGGGCAAAGGCCATGCCGGCCTGAACCAGGCCCGCAATATTATCCAATCATCTGTTATTTGAGGAAAAGTCAGAATATAAGGGAGCGGCGGGCGGATCCTCGGCTGTTGCAATGCTGCAAATATGCAACAAGCGGTTGTTGCAACCCTACAACGTGTGGCCTGTTTTCTCAGCCTCTCTGGGGTTTCCACCGCGCTGCTCCCTTTTAAGGGTTCACCTGCCGGGGAAAGGATCATCCCGCGATGGACAAGCCCAGCGAAAATGCTCGTGGGAAACCGCTCAGGGTGCTGATAGTGGGCAATGACCTTGCGGACTTGGAGCTTATCCAGGGGATGCTCTGCGCCTCCGGCTGCAAGGTGACGCTCTGCCAAGGCGTCGAGAGGGCCGTCAGCGCCCTCGAGTTCGGTACCTTCGACCTGGTTGTGTCGGAGAGGGACATGCCGCTTATCAGCGGCATCGAGTTGCTCCGATACGTGATGGAGAATGTCCCCGAAACGCAGATGATGATAACGGGTGCGGCTGATGTGAAGGCCGCTGTCCAGGCCATCCAGGACGGCGCCGAGGAGTACCTGGTCAAACCGGTCATGGAGGCGGATCTTCAGGCTGCCCTGCTGCGGGCGCGCAGGAAGCTGGCGCAACGCCCCAAGCCGCCACCGCATCTCGAAACGGCCTACGGTATTGTCGGCGCCTGCGATGGCATCCAGGAGGTTTTCCGGCTCATCGAGAAGGCGGCCAAGACAGCGGTCAACGTGCTGATATCCGGGGAAAGCGGCACAGGAAAGGAGCTGGTGGCACGCGCGATTCACTATCGGGGCGAACGGGCCCGGGCGCCCTTCGTAGCGGTGAACTGCATGGCCATCCCGGACACGCTGCTGGAAAGCGAGCTCTTCGGTCATGTCAAGGGCGCCTTTACGGGTGCAGGGGAAACCAGACCGGGCTTTTTCCAGATGGCTGACAGCGGAACGATCTTTCTCGATGAGATCGGGGACTCGAGCCTGAACATGCAGGGAAAACTTCTACGGGTATTGCAGAACAAGGAGGTCCGCCCGGTGGGGGCAAGCCAGGTTCGCAAGGTGGACACCCGCATCATCGCAGCCACCCATAAGAACCTGAAGGCCATGGTGGAAAGGGGGCTCTTCAGGGATGATCTCTATTACCGACTGGACGTGATCGATATTCCGGTGCCGCCCCTGAGACACCGCGGAGATGACGTGCCGCTCCTTGTGAGCCATCTGGTGGAGAAATACGCCAAGGAGATGAGTCAGCCGGCGCACCGGTTTACAGACGGCGCCCTTCGGCGCATCAGGGCCTATCACTGGCCTGGCAATGTCCGGGAGCTTGAAAATCTGGTCCAGCGCCTGTTGGTCACCGTGGACGGTGATATTCGCTCGGCCGATCTCCCCCCGCACCTGCGCGACAGCGTCTCCACCCGCCCCCGGCGCGCTGATCGCCGGACGCTGGCCCAGGTCGAGGCCGATCATATCCTGAACGTCCTGGCCTCCGTGGACGGCAACAAGACGCGGGCCGCTCAAATCCTGGGAATCGACCGGAAAACCCTGAGAGCCAAATGCCGAGGGCTTTTTCCCGGTCTGCCGGAGACTCCGGGGAAATCCGCCCCGCCGGGGTAATATTCCCCGGTACTGCCTCCCCCTGGAAATCCCCCCTCGAAACGCGCCTATCGCCCTTCCCCAACTAAAACTCCTTTCATAACAGGATGTTAGTTACTTTCCGCATTCGATCGTCGGTCCCGCTTCCCGTTGGCCCGACAGTTGCTCTACCTCTGTAACGGAGGGCAACCATCGCACTGACAGGACGCAATTACGGAGGGCGACGCCGCTGCCGGGGATCCATCCCGACATCCTGGAATCCCCTATCAACGCCCGCGCCGGAGGCCATACCAAACTCGGAAGGGGAGATGGCCATGCAGGTCATCCACACTGACAACAGACCTCATTACGCCACGGTATCCCGGAAAATTCTCATCACGTTCCTCGTCGTCTCGTTTCTTCCCCTCCTGGTGATGACCGGAAGCCTTCTCTATCAGTCGCATGCATTCTTTCACGAGAAGGTCAAAAATCAGATAGAGTATCTTGCAAAAATCCATACCCTCAACATCGACGCGTTTCTCAGGGAGCGACTGAACAATATCCGGTTTCTGGCAGCCACCCGAAGTTACGAGGAGCTCACGGATGAAAGCGGTCTGCGGCGAATACTCCAGCGGCTCCAGGAGGAGTACGGCCCGGTTTTCTCGGACCTCGGGATTGTCGATGGAAACGGACGACAAATCGCCTATGCCGGCCCCTTCCGGCTGGAAGGCGCTGACTATTCCCAAGCCCCATGGTTCAAAGAGGCGATGTCCAACCCGGATTACGTCAGCGATGTCTTCATGGGCCTGAGAGGACTGCCGCACTTCATTGTTGCGGTAAGAAGACAGCCGCGCCGTGGGGGACGCCCCTGGATCCTGCGGGCCGCCATCGACTTCAGATCCTTCAACGATGTGGTGGAAAACCTCCGGATCGGAAAGACCGGTTTCGCGTTCATCCTCAACCGGCAAGGCGCGCTTCAGACTGAGACCCTGGCCGATGTGAAGCTGGCCAAGGCCTCGTACATGGCTCTTTTCGGCCGGGGCGGGACGGGGGTAAGGGAGCCGGTCCGCTTTTTCGAAAGATCGGATCTGACCGGCATCAAGAGCCTCTATGTCACAGCCCCCCTTAAAAACGGAGACTGGCTGATGGTCCTTCAGCAGATCTCGGCCGATGCCTTCGGGGATTTGAGAAAGACCCAGGGGATCGCTCTGATCAACCTGATCCTGGGAAGCGTCGCCATCATCGCCTCGGGGGTCGTTCTCTCCCGGCTGGTCAAAGCCCGGCTCCTCCGGGAGGACCGGGAGAAGGCGATGATGAACCAGCAGATCGTCGAAAGCGGCAAAATGGCCTCCCTGGGCGAACTGGCGGCGGGCATCGCCCATGAGATCAACAATCCCGTTGCCATCATGGTGGAGGAGGCCGGCTGGATCGGAGATCTTCTAGAGGAGGAGACCTTCCAGGACAGCGACAACCTGGCGGAATTCAAACGGGCCCTCAAGCAGATCAACACCCAGGGCATCCGGTGCCGGGACATCACCCAGAAGCTACTGAGCTTCGCCAGGAAAAGCGAAAGCCGCACCTCCCTAGTGCAGATCGATCAGTTGATAGATGAGGTGGTGAGCCTGTCTACCCAGCATGCACGCTATGCCAATGTGCTTATCGAAACCCGGTATGCCCAGGACCTGCCGGCCATCGAAGTTTCCCAGACCGAAATCCAACAGGTGATGATGAACCTCATCAACAACGCCATGGACGCCATGGCCAAAACAGGCGGTCTCATCCAGATCGACGCGTCCCTGGACAGGGACCACATCGTCATCGAGGTGGCCGACACCGGCCCCGGCATTCCCGAAACCCACCTGTCTCGGATTTTCGATCCCTTCTATACGACCAAGCCCGTGGGAAAGGGAACCGGTCTGGGGCTTTCCATCTGCTACGGCATCATCAGTCGGATGGGCGGACGAATTCAAGTGAAAAGCGCCGTGGGCGCGGGCACCACCTTTACCATCCATTTGCCATGCGCAGAGGCGCCGCCCCACCAGCCGGGCCTGTGAGGCGCCCCGAGGAGAAAACCATGTCAAAAGCCACAGTTCTGCTGATAGACGACGAAACGGCCTTCCTGGAAGCCATGAAACGGCGGCTCGAGAGAAGGGAGTTTCACGTTGAGACGGCCACCGGCGGCATGCAGGGTCTGGAACTGATAGAGGCCTGCGGAAACCGCATCGAGGTGGTGGTGCTGGATGTCAAGATGCCCGGGATGGACGGCATCGAAACCCTTTGCGAGATCAAACGGAAATTTCCACTGGTGGAGGTAATCATGCTGACCGGTCATGCCACGGTGGACTCCGCCATCGAAGGGATGAAACGAGGAGCCTTCGATTATCTGATGAAACCTGCGGACATCGACGGATTCACGGCAAAGGTGCTGGCGGCCGCCGAAAAGAGACAGGCGCAGGAGCAGAAAATCGTCGAGGCACGGATGAAGGCTATTACCCATCGCCGTGCCTGAAATCGCGTCTGAAGGAGGAAATCACCATGAGCGCTGAAGAAGATACCCCTGTCCGGATTCTGCTGGTGGATGATGAGGTGGACTTTGTGCGGGTGCTGGCCAAACGCCTGGGCCGGAGGGGGTTCGAAGTGCTCACGGCCTTTAGCGGTCCGGAGGCGATTCAAACCCTTCGGGAGCATGAGGTGGATATCGCGGTGGTGGATTTCAAGATGGAGGGCCTCGATGGCATCGAGGTTTTGAAGGTCTTTAAGATGATGGTCCCCGGGATGCCCGTCATGATCCTCACCGGCCACAGCAGCCAGGCTGCCGCAAGGGAGGGGCATCGGCTCGGCGCCGCCGACTATCTGGCGAAGCCGTACCGCTTCGAAGACCTTCTGGCGAAAATCCAAACCCTTCTGCGGGAAAGAGAAAATGAAAATGGGAACCTTTAGCGTTCTGCTGGTGGACGACGAACCGGGCTTTCTCCATCCGCTGGCCAAGAGACTGATCAGGCGCCATCTGAACGTTGCCACGGCCGGTTCCGGACGGGAGGCGCTTCGACGGATCACGGAGGAACCCTTCGACGTGGTGGTGCTGGATGTGAAAATGCCGGGAATGGACGGACTTCAGACCCTGGCCGCGATCAAGGCCGAAAGTGATCAGGTGGAGGTCATTCTGCTCAGCGGCCATGCCAGCCTTGACGCCGCCATCGAGGGTGTGCAACGGGGAGCCTTCGACTACCTGCTGAAGCCTGTGGATTTCGACGAACTCTTCTTCAAACTCCAGGATGCCTGCCAGAAAAAGAGACTCCGGGAGGCAAGGGAGGAAATGGGAAAGGACAGGGGGGACGTGGCCGAAGCCGGTCCCTCCTAAGAGGCAGACACCCCTCATCAGATGAAAGGAGCATCGGGATGATCACATTCTTAAAGCAGTGGGGACGATTCATGCAGATGGGCGCCGAAGCCCATGCCAGGTGGGAGCTGGAAGTGTCCACGACCATTTTGCGCGACAGGCGACGGCTGATGGTTCTCGGGTTGCTGGCACTGCCGGTGATCTTGGGGGGAATCGCCTTCGCAGACCAGATCGCCGCGGGCCTGCCGGCCTTTATCGGCGGGAAAAAAGCTTACAGCCCGGCCTTCTACACCAATACGATTTTCCTTGTCTCCATTCTGGTGGGGGTATGCGCGGGGCTGATCACCGGATGCATCGGCGCGGGCGGTGGTTTCATCATCGCGCCGGCCCTGATGAGCGCTGGCGTCAAGGGGATTCTGGCCGTAGGTACCGACCTGTTTCATATCTTCGCCAAGGCCATCATGGGCAGCGTTTTGCACCGGAAGCTCGGAAACATATCGGTGGCCCTGGCCTTTGTCTTCCTGATCGGCTCGGCCATTGGTGCGACGCTGGGCGGCCTGATCAACCGGATTCTCTACGAGCTGAACCCCATGATCAGCGACGCCTTCATCACAAGTGTCTATGCGTTGATGCTGGGGTTTCTGGGCTTTTACGCCCTGTTCGATTATCTGAAGGTGCGCCGGCGGGCCATCCGACCCGCCAGGGCAGGAGCAAAGACCGAGGGGGTGGAGATGGGCCACCTCCCCAGGAGGCTCCAGGCCCTCCACATCCCGCCCATGATTTCCTTCGACTATGGCCTCTCGCCCCACGGCAGACGGATATCCTGGGTTTTTCTGGTGCTCTCTGGCATTCTGGTCGGCCTTGCGGCCGGCATCATGGGTGTTGGCGGTGGATTCTTGACCTTTCCCATATTTGTTTACGTGCTGGGGGTCTCATCCATGACCACGGTGGGGACCGACATCTTCCAGATCGTCTTCACGGCCGGATATGCCGGGATTTCCCAGTATGCGATCTACGGGTTTATCTTTTACACCCTGGCCATTGGCATGCTGCTCGGGTCCCTGGTGGGCATCCAGATCGGATCCATGGCCACCAAGGTGGTCTCCGGCGTCACGATCCGAGGCTTCTATGCCCTGGCGGTAATGGCCGGATTCATGAACCGGTTCTTCGCCCTTCCCACCAAACTGGTCGAGCTGGACTACCTGCCCATCTCCAGGGAGGTGGGCAGGGTACTGGAAAACATCGGGTTTTATGCCTTTTTTATCGTCATCATCACCTTCGCCATTTGGGTGTTTGCTACGTTTTTCAGAAATCTCAACGTATTGAAGGGAAAGGAGGCACAGGCATGATCGCAAACAAGAAGAAATTTTCCTCGGGCGCCGTGCTGCTGGCCGGGTTTGCCGGCGTGCTGATCCTTCTTTTCTCGCCGGTCTTCAAGGGGCAAAACGGCTTGAATTTTCTGGATTCCCTGTATAATTCAATATCCAAGGACTCGGCCAACTATTTCCCTGAAGTCCGGGGAAAAGTGGCACCCTTTGCCGGAACGCTGATCGAGGTCACCCTGGAACCAGCTGACGCGGGAGAGGCCAGCCGAACAGGCGCCCTCTTCGAAAAGGCCGGCGCCCGAGTCCGGCATACCGGAAAGCAGATCACGGTGCGGGGATCCCTGGGGCGGATTCTCGGCAATTGCGTCTCGGACACCCAAGACCTGTACAACAATGACGGGGAGGCGATCCGTGCCCGGTACGCCATGGACGAGCGTTTGGTGGTATATACCTGGTATCAGGCGCTTCAGCGCCTGTCCCGGGAGCTTAACCGCCAGGGCGACTTCAGGGCCGCCAAGGTCGTGGACCTGGTGATTCAAAAGGCGGTGGAGCTCTCCTATAATTACTATCGAATCGAGCCGCTCAAGATCTCCCGTGGGGCGGGGGTTGTCACGTTTTCCCTTATCTTTTACGTGATCTACACACTCTGGTTCGGTTTCGCGGTCCTCTTCCTGTTCGAAGGCTGGGGATTGAAGCTGGAGCACTGAGGCCCCATGGCCCTTTATGATGCACCCGATCCGTGCAGCGGTGGCTTTATGAACCGTATGTGGACCCGACTATCCCGGTGGTTTCAAGGGGACCGCCCTTCCCAGGACGAAGGGCGGTCCGAGTCGCTCAGGATTGCCTTCAAGGAGCGCTATCATCATTTCAAGCTTCTGCTCAACGCCAACAACCATGCCTTGCGGAAAATGGCCGATATCGAGGGGGCCCTTCACGGGCAACACCCCTTCGGTATGGCCTTTGTGCGCGATCGCTGCACGGGGGTGTCGGTCAGCGTCCTGCGGATGATCCAGGCAATGGTGCATCTGGCACCCGGAAAGTATGAGGCGCTGCAGCCCCGGTTCAAGGAAATCAACGACGCCATCTCCGGTGTGCTCTCCTCCCGGGATCTTCCATCCGAGCCGATCCTCATGGCGCCCCTCGGGGCCATCGGCAGGCGCTCGGCCGCGCTGGTGGGCCACAAAATGGCCATGCTGGGCGAGATAAAAAACCGCATCGGCCTCCAGGTACCGGAGGGGTTTGCCATCACGACCTACGCCCAGGAGCAGTTCTTCGAGGCAAACGGCCTGAACGATGAAATTAACCGCCTGGTGCAGTCCTCGGACATGGAGGACATGGAGGGGCTCTACACCCTGAGCGGGCGCATACGGCGCCTGATCCTCCAGGCGCCCCTGCCACCGGCACTTCTGGATGCCATCGACGAGGGCTGGGAGCACCTCGCAGCGGCCGGCGGCAGGGACAGGCGCCTTGCGGTCAGAAGCAGCGCCCTGGGCGAGGATTCCGATACCGGCTCCTTTGCGGGCCAGTTCCTCTCCGCCCTGAACATCAGGCACGAGGACATCCCCGACGCCTACAGGGAGGTGATCGCCAGCAAGTACCAGCTTCATCCCATGATGTACCGGTTGCAAAGGGGGATCAGAGACGAGGACGTTCCCATGGCCGTGGGATGCGTGGAGATGATTGATGCCGTCGCGGGGGGGGTTCTCTACACCCGAAGCCCCGTTGATGCGGTCCATGGGGATGCAGTGCTGATCGCCTCGGTCTGGGGCATGCCCAAGGCGGTGGTGGAGGGGACCGCGGCCTCCGACCTATTCCTCCTCAATAGGAGCGCCCCCCATGGGGTCCTTCAGCGACACATCGGAAAGAAGGATGTCAAATACGTCCGCTGCGAGACCGATTCGGGCCTCTGGCGGGAGACGGTGTCAGAAGCGGCGGCGGGCAAGCCCTCCCTTGATGATGCCCAGGCGACGGCCCTGGCCCGCATTGGCCTCCTGCTGGAGGCGGCCCAAGGCCGCCCCCAGGACATGGAATGGGCGATCGATCCCCAGGGCCGAATTTACGTGCTTCAGTGCCGCCGGCTCCAGACCCCGGTCCCAGGGGAGCGGAGCTCCTCCCCGCCGGCCCTGCCAGCCGGCGCCGCTGCGGTTCTGACCGAGGGAGGCGTAACGGCAAGTCCGGGCGTGGCCTGCGGTGAGGTTTTTCTCGTTGAGAGGCAAGCCGATGCCTTCAGGTTCCCGAAGGGAGCCATTCTCCTGGCCCGGCAGGCCCTGCCCGCCTGGGCGGCGCTGCTGGGCCGGGCCGCCGCGGTGGTGACGGCCCAGGGGGCAGTGGCCGGGCACCTGGCGAGCCTGGCCCGGGAGTTCGCCATTCCCGCCCTTTTTTCTCTAGATGGAGCGACGGAGCGACTGCATCCGGGCGACACGGTGACCGTGGATGCGGACCACCGGCGAATCTACAGGGGCTGTGTCCAATCCGTACTGGCGACCCGTGAGCCGGCTCCGGCCGTCTTTGCGGAAAGCCCGGTGCATACTCTCCTGAAAAGGGCCGCCCAATGGATTGTGCCCCTGAACCTGCTGGACCCGGAGGCCGGAGAATTTTCGATCCAGGGCTGCCGCACCCTTCACGACATGACCCGCTTCATTCACGAAAAATCGGTCATGGAGATGTTCAGCTTCGGCAGGAATCACCGTTTTCCGGAGAGATCCGGCAAGCAGCTCTATCACCGGGTTCCCATGCAGTGGTGGGTGTTGAACCTCGATGACGGATTCAAAAGGGAGGTCTGCGGAAAATATGTCACCCTGGACGACATCGCCTCCGTGCCGATGCGGGCCTTCTGGGCAGGATTCGCCGCGGTGGCCTGGGACGGCCCGCCCGCCATGGACCGGGGGGGCCTGCTATCGGTCATGTTTCACTCCACCCTTAACCCAGCCCTGGTGACCGGGGTCAAATCCCGGGCAGCGGAAGAGAATTTTTTCATGATCTCGAAGCATTTTTGCAGCCTCACCTCCAGGCTGGGCTACCACTTTTCAACCTTCGAGGCCCTTGTGGGGGAACGGGAAAGGGAAAATTACCTCACCTTTCAGTTCAAGGGCGGGGCCGCCGACATCCACCGCCGGATCGGACGCACGGCCCTTCTCGGCGAGATCCTGGAGCGGTACGGGTTCTGGGTGAAAATCCGGGAAGATCACCTGAGCGCCCGGATCCAGGAGGCACCCGAGCCGTTCATGCGCCGCCGGATCGCCCTGCTGGGATACCTCACCCTGCACACCCGCCAACTCGATATGGTCATGGAAAACGAAGCCCAGGTCACCTATTACCGGGCTAAGTTGCAGGGGGATATCGATGCGCACATTTTGCATTCCGATCCATGATGACGCCGCCGGGCACGCCCTTGGCAGCACATGGATCAGGGCGGCTCCCAGGTCGATCCATCGGAGACTGCACTCAATTGACGAGATGGGTCTTCAGATAGAACACCAGATTCTCCTTGCCGTTTTGCAGCGCAAGCGTCCCATATCAGGTGATGGCGGCATATCCGTTCTTGATGGCATACCGGGTGAGTTCAACGGCATTTCGACACCCGGTCTTTTCCATCATATTGGAACGATGCTTTTCAACAGTTCGAATGGAGATGCCCATCATGCCGGCAATCTGCCGATTGCTGTATCCGTCTGCGATCAGGGTGAGGACTTGGATCTCTCGGTGGCTGAGGTGGGTTCGGGCATCCTCCCATGCCAGAAGATCCAGCAAGGTGGTATTCTGGTCAACGCCCGCAATGCCCTCCGAGAGATAGACCCCCCCCTTTCGGACTGAGTTGATGGCGGCAATGAGCTCACTTCCCCAACTGCTCTTGCAAACAAGACCGGAGGCACCATTCTTAATGGCCCTCCGGATATTTTCCCCGTGCAGATTACCGCTGAGAACAATGGTTCTGATCGTCGGATTGTGGCGCCTTATTTCCTCAAGCGCCTCGAATCCCTGCATTCTCGGCATGGCAAGATCCATTACCACCACATCCGGGGTGATGCGCCGAAGAAGATCCAACAGCTCGATTCCGTCGTTCGCCTCTCCCGCCACCTGCCAATCATCAATCGTCTCAATGATCAATTTCAGGCCCTGACGAACGATAGGGTGATCTTCTGCAATAATGATCTTACAATTTATCATAAGCGCACGCAGCACAAAACAGCCGAATCATAGGAACTCAATAGGTTGAGGCACGCTATCCTTACCCACCATACCGCAATCGATATTCTTTAGGATGATTCCCAATCAGGTTCCATACGAGTTAGTACTTGTTTAATAGTACGTATTATTACATATTTTTCAGTCATTCACCTCTTCT
>CAYOXD010000105.1:0-11091 GCA_964407825.1 uncultured Desulfobacterales bacterium
TCAACAGCGTCTACTTCGACAACCGCCGCAACCGCTGCCGCGCCAAGCAGGCCGGGCGCGGGGGGCTTGGCACCGTCATGCGGGACAAGGGCCTCTGGGGGATCGTGGTCCGCTACGACATGCGACGGGGATTCTCCAATCAACCGGCCAGCCGGGAAGGGGTCCGGGCCGTTGGAAAGGAGCTCCGGGGGGTCATCCGGGAGGTGGACCCCGGCCATTTCAGCCTCGGCACCAAGGGGACAACGGCGCTGATCGACCTGATGAACCCCCACCACATCCTTCCCGTCAACAACTACCAGTCGGGCCAGGATGAGCGTGCAAAGGACGTCTCCGGCACCATCTTCGCCAAGGAGCGCTTTTCCCAGAACTGCCAGGACGGCTGCTTTGCCGGATGCAACCTGGCCTGCACCAAGGCCTGCGAGGCTTACACCCTCAAGACCGGTCCCCTCTCGGGCCGAACCGTCGCCGTGGACGGGCCGGAGTATGAAACCGCGGCCGCCGTAACCAATCTCGGGGTTTTCTCAATCGACTGGATTCTGGAGTTCGCCTGGTACTGTGACGAGTACGGCCTGGACACCATCAGTGCGGGGGTGGGAATGTCTTTTCTGTTCGAGGCCTACCAGCGGGGCTTCCTGACCCTCGCGGATACCGGCGGCCTGGCCCTGAACTGGAGCGACGGGGAAGCGATGATGACCCTCCTTCACCAGATGGCCCAAGGGGCGCCGGGCATTGCCCGAGCCGCCGCAAGGGGACTTCGTCACCTCAAGCAGTGGGTGGCGGACCGGGCCGCAGCCCGGAACGGCAGGTCATCCGAGGACCTCCTGGCCGAACTGTCCCGGTTTGCCATGGAGTGCAAGGGCCTGGAGTTCTCCATGTACGTGACCAAGGAATCCCTGGCCCAGCAGGGGGGCTACGGTTTCGCTCTCAAGGGGCCCCAGCACGACGAGGCCTGGCTCATCTGGATCGACCAGATCAATCGCGAGCTGCCGGACTTTGAGGACAAGGCCGAGGCCCTTCGCTGGTTCCCGCTCTTTCGCACCTGGTTCAACATCGTGGGACTGTGCAAGCTCCCCTGGATCGATGTCCGTCACCCGTCGGCAAAGCATACCCCCGAGCCGGCCAAGAACACCCCGACCATTGAATACTATCTGTCCTTCGTCAATGCCACCCTCGGCACGGAAAAGACCCTGGACGACCTGCTGGCGGAGTCCGAACGCTGTTATCTCCTGCACAAGCTGATCAACCTCCGCCAGGGCTTCGGCACCCGGGCCCATGACCGCATTCCCCTCCGGGCCATGGCCCCGGTCTATCCCAACGAATTCGCATCCAGAAGGGAATATTACCTGCGCTGGCTGGAGGAGGAGGCGCGGGTGGATACCGCCGGCAAGACCGACCAGGAACTCCTCCAGCGCCTCCAGGCGTACCGGATGGCCCAATACGAAAAGCTCATGGACGTGGTCTATCGCTATAAGGGCTTCGATGAAGAGGCCATCCCCACGGACGAGACCCTGGACCGGCTGGGGTTCACCGAGCCTGGATACCGGGAAATCGTCCGCGCCGCCAGAGAGCGGGGCGAGAAATCCACTCCCGCACCACCCCGGCGCGCCGCGCGAAAATTTCCTTCTGCCCGATGCCGAAAGGCTTGTGAGACGCGGTGAATCGGATCCACGTTAAAATCGCTGAAAGAATCCGAACATGACGGGCTCATACCCGTCGGGCAGGTAGTCCCATTTTTCCCCATATACGTGAACCCGCTTGGTCTCCCTGCCGTCATGGTATACCTTGCCGCCGCTGAAAACCCACGCCAGGATGCCGCCCGAAAGATTCAACACCCGGATCCCCTGCTTCGCCATTTTCTCGGCATAAAGACCGCTTCGATACCCGATGGTGCAGTAAGCCACGGCGGTTTTCCCCTGGAGGAGGGAAGGGTTCTTTGAAACTGCCTCTTCGGTCACGGCGCCGGGGAGCATGGAAACCGACTGCTCCTCGGGTGTGCGCACATCGATGAAAATCACCCCGACCCGGGCCGCGAGCGCCTGAGCCGCCACGGGCGAAATATCCTCAACCGTAGGAAAGTCTTTCTTATAATTTTCATACAGCTTCTGGACGAGATCGCTCTTTTCCTTTTCCGTCATGGCATTCCTCCCCCATACCGGCAACGCGCGGGCGAAAACCGAAAGAAGCAAGAGCGGCAGAAGAATCTTGAATATCCGGCATCGACGAGACATCACGGGATTCCCCCTCCTGTTGCGCGCATCCTTACCGCCAATTAATTTCCCTGCCGGATCCGTACCAGGGTGGCCTCCCAGCCGCCGGCCTCCGTCGGGGCATCCTGGAAGCAACGCACCAGGGGATGCTTGCCGAGCAACGCGTGGACGCAATACACTACCATGCTAAATGGAAAAGGGGGGGGAGTCAAGAAACGCGAAGTGGCCATTGGCATCGCCAAAAGCAAAAAAAGCCGATCCTCTCCCTGGCGTCGGGAGAGGATCGGCCCAAGGGTTGCGCCCCCTTTTTGCGATTATTTGAGTTCCTTGATCTTTTCGGTGAGTTCCGGAATGAAATCGAGCATGTCGGCCACCACCCCCACATCGGCCGCCTGGAATATCGGGGCCTTGGGATTCTTGTTGACGGCCACCATGAAGGGATTGCCCTTGATGCCCCCCAGGTGCTGAAACGAGCCGCTGATCCCGAGGGCCATATACACCTTCGGCTTCACGGTGACACCGGAGGTGCCCACCTGGCGGGACTTGTCGAGCCACTTGGCATCCACGATGGGCCGGGAACAGCACATGTCTCCGCCCATGGCCTCGGCCAGTTCCTCGACGATCTCCAGATTGTCCTGGTCCTCCACCCCGCGGCCGACGGCCACCAGGATCTCGGAGGCGGCAATGTCCACATCGCCCTTCTGGGCCTCCTTGGTCTCGATGTAGGTGCGGCCCACGGTGAGATCCCCTGCGTCTCCGGATTTATCCACCACCTGGCCGCCACCACCGGCCCCCGCGGCCTCGAAGACGCCGGGCCGAACGGTGATGACCGCGCCGGCAGACATATCGCAGGTGGCATGAACGCTAACCTGCCCCAGGTACTCCTGACGCACCAGGGTCAGGGTATCGCCGTCAAGACCTTCCACCGCCACCATATCGGGAACGAAGGCCGCATCCATCCGGACCGAAAGGCCGGGAGCCACATCCATCCCCAGGTGCTCGTGGGGAAGAAGCACCACGGCCCCAGACGGCAGAACATTGGCCAGGACCTTTTGCACCACCTGGCCGTTGGCATAGGCCAGGCCGGCGCTGTCGATCTTCCAAACCTCGGCAAACGCCGGGGCCACCTCCGAGCATACGGCGTCGAGCTCGGCCCCGCTGCCGGTCACCACCGCCGTGACGGCGGCATCCGCCTCTATCTGTCTGGCGGCGCTCAGAAGTTCCAGGGCCGAATCGTCGGCCTTGCCGCCCCTGTTGATCACATATGCAAAAAACCGTCGGGCCATTACTTGATCCCTCCTTTGGCTTTCAAGAGTTCCACCAGTTTCTCGATGATCTCATCGGTGCTTCCCTCGAGTATTTCGGCGCCCTCGCCCAACTCCGGCACAAAGTAGTCAACGCGCTTGACCCGAGCGGCCGCCGGGCCCACCGTATCTGCCGATACCCCCAGATCCGCCGCGCCCATGGCCGGAATGTTCACCGAGGCCACCTTCCGGATCCCGCGGATCCCCACATAGCGCGGTTCGTTGATGCCGGTCTGGATGGAAAGGACACAGGGCAGCTGGATCTCGTTCATCTCCTGATTGCCGCCGGCGATCTCGCGGCCCACCCTGAGTTTTCCCCCATCGATCACCTCCACCAGGTTCACCAGGGAGGCAAAGGGCACGTCCAGCATGGCAGCCAGCATCCCCCCCACCTGACCTGCGCCGTCGTCTGCCTGGGCGCCGGTCAGGACCAGGTCATAGGTTCCCTTCTGTACGACTCCCTTTAGAATGGCCGCGATCCCTTTGCCGTCCGAGCCCTCGAAGGCATCGTCCCGGCACAGGATACCGTGGTCCGCGCCCATGGCCATCTGGCGGCGGAGGACCTCTTCAGCCTCCTCATCGCCCACCGTCACCACGGTGACACTGCCCCCCACATCATCCCGGATGCGAATGGCCTCCTCTACTGCGTAGTTGTCCCACTCGTTCACCGAGTAGACCAGGTCGTCCCGCTCGATATCGGATCCGTCGGCGTTCACCGCTATCTCGTTTTCCGAGGTATCGGGCACCCGTTTGACACATACTAGAATCTCCATACGTTTCCTCCAGATATTCTCAGAATTAACGCGGGGCCAGGTGCCGGCACACCAGCTCCACCAGATCGATCACCTCCATCTGGCCCTCCAAGCCGCTGGTCTTGATGGCATCGGCCAGATTGATCTTGCAAAAGGGGCACGCGGTGACGATGACGTCAGCCCCGGCCTCCCGGGCCATGGCCACCCGGAGAGCGCCCATGCGTGTCTCCTCGACGGGCTCATAGAAGAGCATGAGCCCACCGCCGCCGCAGCAGAAGGAGCGGTCCCGGCACTTTATCATCTCCACCCGCTGGAGCCCGGAAATGGCATCCAGCACCTGCCTGGGCGTATCGTACATCTCATTGTGCCGGCCGAGATAGCACGGATCGTGGTAAGTGTATCGCTTCCCCGTCTCATCAGGCCCCAACCGCAATTCATCGGAGGCAAGGGCATTGGCGATGAACTCGCTCATGTGCAGCACCGGCGGCAGATCCCGGTAGTCCTTTTTAAGGGCGTTGAAGGCATGGGGATCGGCCGTGACGATCTGTCTGGCACCCGTTGCCAGGATCGCCTCGGTGTTGCGATCCCGAAGCTCCATAAAGAGCATCTCCTCGCCGAATCGGCGCACCTCGTGGCCGCTGTCCCGCTCCAGGGGGCCCAGAACCCCGAAGTCCGCCCGTGCGGCGGTGAGCACCCGGACGCTGTCCCGGGCGATGTCCTGGACCTGGTCATCGAAGGAGCTCGCCGAGTCCACAAAGAAGAGGGTATCGACGCGGTCCTTCTTGCCCAGCACCCTGACGGGCGGCTCCATCTCCTTGGTCCATTCGGCCCGCTTCTTTTCCACCTTCCCATAGGGGTTGCCGCGCTTTTCGAGGGAACCCAGCGCCTTTTGGATCGACTGGGGCACCATGCCCTCGTCCACCATTCCCCGCCGCAGATCCACCATCTTGTCGATATACTCGATGGTGACCGGACACTCCTCCTCGCAGGCGCCGCAGGTGGTACAGGACCAGATCTCGTCCGGATCGTAGACGGACCCCATGAGCGGCTCCTGATTCCGGGAGACGTCCCCCCTCACCGGATAGTGCTGAAACATGTAGCTTCGGGCCTTGATGGAAACGAACCTGGGAGACAGGGGCCGGCCCACCGCGTTGGCGGGGCAGTTGTCCGAGCACCGGCCACAGTCCGCGCAGGCATAAAAATCGAGCATGTGCTTCCAGGTAAAATCCTCGAAGGTTTTAACGCCGAAGGACTCGAGTGAATCGATCTCCTCCTCGGAAACTCCCCACCGGACCGGCTTTACCGACCCCTTGACCCGCTTCTTCAAAAAGACGTTGGGAACCCCGATCAGGATGTGAAAGAGCCGGCCGAAGGGCAGCAGGCAAACAAAGGTAAAGAGAAGCACGGAAAAGGCATAGTAGGAACCGATATGGACAACCTGAAGGGACGCCGTCGACAGCCCGCTCAGAAGAAACGCCACGCCCCAGGGGGCGCTTAAGGGGATCAGGGAAAAGTGCACCTGCGCCGCCCCCCGCCAACCCGCGGCCACCAGGCTGCCCTCATAGCCCATCTCTAAAAGAACGATGAGGGCCAACAGCAGGGACATGCCCACGGCCTCAGCGGTACGGTCCTTTCCGTAGCGCTCGGGCACCCGGTAACGGGCGGGCCTGTACACCCCCCGCCGCACGGCCGCCGCCAGGCATACGACGAAGAGCACGGTTTCGGCCAGGTCCTTCAAAAAGCCGTACCCCGCCCCCAGCCCCCCAGAAAACACGGGGAGTGCATACCCCGCCGAAATGCCCGACAGCAGCGTGACGATAAATTGTAGGGACAGCACGATCAGGCAGATCAGGGTGCTGATATGAATGGCGCCGGCGAGCTTGTAACGGGGCATCCGGTGGTGCGGGTACTCGTAAATGCCCCACAGACGCTTTCCGATCCTGTCCGTGCGAAAGTCCGGGGCCGCCCTGAAAAGGGGCGCCACCCGCCTGGCAAGGATATAGGTCAGCACCGCAACGCCGAGCACCGGCACCAGGATGGAAAACAAAAACGAGGGGATCATGAAGAGCGAAGTCTTCGCAGGTGATATCAGAAGGGGATTCATCTTGCCTCTTTCCGACTCCTTTCCCAAAGCCAACAGGTAGGGTTGAGACCCGCCGGTCCAGGGGCAATCCGCCCGGCCGGAGGGGTATGCCGCATGAAAAATATGTAAAATTATGCAACTCTTTTGATAATGTCAAGATCTCAAGAGTTGTCCGCCAGGGCAATTAGAGGCCCTTGGGCGTGAGTGTGGCGCGGACGGAAGCTGAAATCCGGCACCCTCCTCGCGCAGCGGCATTGGGTTACATGCGATTGACCAGCGTTGCCCCCTACGCCTTGACATTTCCCCCCTAAGGAATTCAGAATAAAGCCAGCTGCGCTGAAAGGGTTTCAGAAACAGCGCCAACCTCTTGAAATAAGGATCCCGACCGCTCCATGTACGAGAATAATTTTCCAGCCGACAAGACACCCTGGCGCCGCCACTATGGCAAGGGGGTGCCGTTTGACCCCTCCTTCGAGGAAATCTGCCTTCCGGATATACTGCGCCGCCGGGCTGCCGAGCATCCTGAGGCTGGCGCCCTCTGCTTCCAGGGCTACGTCATGACCTACCGCCAGCTTCTGGACGGGGTGGATCGCATGGCCGACGCCCTGACCCGGTTGGGCGTGAAAAAAGGGGACCCGGTGGCCGTGCTGCTGCCAAACACGATTCCCTGTGTCATCACCTTCTATGCCATCCTCGCCATCGGCGCCGTGGCGGTCATGAACAACCCCCTCTACACCGACCCGGAACTCGAATATCAGTTCAACGATGCCGGGTGCGAAACGCTCATCACCCTGGACCTGCTCGTTTCACGCATGGTCGGCCTGCGCTCGAGAACGAGGCTCCGGCAGATCATCTACACCCGTCTGGGCGATTACCTTCCCTTTCCCAAGAACCTTCTGTTCCCGCTGGTGGCCAGACGCCGGAAGCTTTCCGCAAAGGTGCCCAAAAGCGAGGGCGTCAGCAGTTGGAAAGACCTCCTGAACGACGCGCGGCCGGCCGGCCCGCCCGGGGCTGCCCCATCCTTTGACGATCCGGCCCTGTACCAGTATACCGGCGGCACCACCGGCAAGGCCAAGGGAGCCGTTCTCACCCATGGCAACCTCAGCCGCCAGGTTCAGCAGATTGCCGCCTGGTTTCCCGAGTTCGAAAGGGGCACGGAGGTCCTGCTGGGAGCGCTGCCCTTTTTCCATGTCTTCGGGCTCTCCACCGCCATGAATTTTTCAATCTATATGGGGTGGAAAAACATACTGATTCCCAAACCGACCACCGAGGCGCTCCTGGAGGCGATCCGCAGGTTCCGCCCCAGCTTTGCCCCCCTGGTGCCCACCATGTACATCGGCATTCTCAACCACCCGGATCTCGAGCGTACGGATCTGAGCTGCATCAAAGGCTGTTTCTCCGGAAGCGCCCCCCTGCCCCGCGAGGTCATCACGGCCTTCGAGAAGAAAACCGGCGCCATCATCGTGGAAGGTTACGGATTGACCGAAGCCTCTCCCGTCACCCACGTGAACCCCTTTGCCCCGGACCGCCGCAAGGTCGGGAGCATCGGGCTGCCCATCCCCGGTACCCGATGCCGTATTGTCGATACCCTGGAGGGGGAAAGGGAACTCGGGCCCGGGGAGCCGGGGGAACTGCTGATCCAGGGCCCCCAGGTGATGAAGGCCTATCTGAACCGGCCCGAGGAGAATGCCTCGGCCCTTAAAAACGGCTGGCTTCACACGGGGGATATCGCCACCATGGACAGGGACGGATATTTTTTCATCGTGGACCGCAAAAAGGATATGATCCTCTCGGGTGGCTTCAACGTGTACCCCCGGGACATCGAGGAGGCCCTCTTCGATCACCCCAAGGTCATGGAGGCGGCGGCCATCGGCATCCCGCACCCCAGCCGCGGAGAAGCGATCAAGGCTTTTGTGGTGCCAAAACCCGGAGAAACAGTCAGCGAGGCAGAGCTCATTGCCCATTGCGGCGGGCGTCTCGCCAAATACAAGCTCCCCACCCGGATCGAATTCAGAAGCTCGCTGCCCAAGAACAACATCGGAAAAGTTCTGAAACGGGAACTTCGTCTGCCAGGCAACCCCTGAGGCCCGCAAAAAAAACCCCGTCCCAGACTCGCTAACGGCGCCGGGAAGCGTCTCAAGGTGCCCACCAATTCCGTGAGCACACAGCCTTGAGCCGCTTTCCGCCTGGTTATCGGGCCTGAGCCGAGGTTTTCAAACGGAGTTCAGATACGTAATCCGCAACCCTATCCCTTGAAGACGAGCATGGTGGCGGTCTGATTGACGTGGCCGATGCACTGCTCTCCGTAAGTGCTGAAACCGACGGTGGGCACTTCTTCGAAGATCTTCCCATAGTCCTCGGTCCTGCCCTCGCTCTCCAGCTCCAGCGTCCTGAGGATACAGTTAAAATTCAGAATGGCGCCCAGTTTTCCCATCTCCGCCTTTTTTTCCGCTAAAGCGGTTTGGGTGTCCTTGACGATGTCGGTGGACTCGAGGATGGACAGCTTCATCTGATCCTTTACGTTACAGTAAAAGACCATGTGGTTGTCCTTGATCTGCTGGGGGCTGCGGACATAGGGCTCCCCGTCGATGATCAGCCCCACCGGATTTTTCATGAAATGCTTGGGGGCGTCCTCGACGCTCGCCCCGATGATCTCGGCGTAGGCGGCGGCGGCATCCTTCCCGTTGAACTCCAGGACCTGCCGGCTTTGCTCATCGACGCGCGTGGCCAGCAGCTCGCGGGGCGAGGCGCTGAAGCTCTGGGTCTTGATGATGTCAAAGCCGATCTTCGGTTTGAGAAGCGCCAGCACGGCGGCATTGCTGTATGCCTGTCCGGCGGCGAATACATGGGTCTGCTTGAACTGCAGGTCATCGCCCGCGGAGCCCCCGAGGAAGGTCACATTGGTAAGGTCACCGATCTTGTCCATCAGTTCCTCTTCCTTCATGCTGAGGCCATCGACCAGGATCAAACCGACATAGGCCGTGGGGTCCAGCTCCAGCATGGACTTGCCCACCTGCTTCTCAAAGACGGCGAAGGCATCCTCAACCGCCTTATCGCTTTTCACATCCTTTATGATGCTCAGATTGATCGTATCGATGATCTGATCCTCGAAGGCCATGGCCACAACGGATTTTTTCAGCATCTTGCCGCTGACGATCTCACCCGCCGTGCTGCAGCCGAAAACGGTGGCGTTGGGAAAGGCTTTATACATGCTGCTGCTGATGGCCTCGGGATCAAAGGCAGAGGATGCAAAGAACACAATCGCCTTTGGACTATCGATGGAAAATTGGGTTTGAAGATCCTGTGCGATTTCCTCAGGGGTTTCCTTCAGAGAATATGCTGTTTTCATATTCAATTTCCTCCTATATGATCAGACATTAACGCCAAGTTCTCGGGTCAGAGCTGCCAGCTACTGAATGTTTGCGGGATGGACGCAGCCTCCCGCTGGATATTCGTCCGGGTTGATCCCCTCCAGCACAAACTTGGCCTTAACGACCTTTGCCACAGCCGGATTCCCCTTCGACCGTCGAGTACCTTTCGAGCCCATCAGATGTTTCTCTCTCCCAGCCATGCTCCAGGTCCTCCAGTAGTTTGAACTGTGTTTCCCTGCCGCCCCCCCCTGCCTTTCCCGCGCATGGCCGGCGGTTTCAGGAAACCGGGGGAACGGTGTTTGACATGGCTTCGTTTATTATCGACCATGTTGGTGCCAACATTTAGTGAAACAACCGCAAAAATCGAATATTGTTTTTTATTTCAAGTTGCCAGCGCAATCAACCATTTTTTTGGAATTCTGTCAAGAATGGACGAATAAAGGATTTTTCCATAGCATATTGAAAGGATCCGGTCAATTGGGGTATCGTTTTTGAAACAACCACAACCGATTTAGGGCCATCCACAAAATGGGAGCTTATTTTCTACGACAGCCGGCAGCCTCCTGCCTATTCCCTATTTTCACCACCCGGCGGTCGGACTCTCGAGTGATCTCGAGACGGTTCTCGGCGAAAAGCTGGATGCAGGCCGGATAGAGCTTCCATTCCTCCTCCAGCCCCTTTTTCTTGATCGATTCGAGGGTGTCGTCAGGGGCGATGGGAAACGCCCGCTGGCCGATGATGGGACCGGAATCCTCTCCATAATCGACGAAGTGCACCGTGCATCCCCCCACCTTGCACCCGTATCGAAAGGTATCGCCATAGCCGTCCACACCCGGAAAAGCGGGAAGCAATGCGGGATGAATATTCATGATCCGTGGCAGCGACCGGTCGCCGTTCACCCGATCGATGAAAAAGGGGGTCAGCATCCGCATAAACCCCGCCAGTACCAGGAGATCGAAGGGATAATCAGCCATGGCCCGCAACAGCCGGGCTTCGGCAACGGCGCGGGAGGCCAGGAACAGCTCCACCGTCTCTCTCGGTGTTTCCAAAGGGAAAACCGACTGCTTGGATACGGCTTCGGCCATGCTGAACTCCGGATCAAGGAGGCGCCTATCGGGGTGCTTCTTGAAACTGCTGATAATGTGGCCGTAATCGACGACAAAGTGGGGGATGTTGTGCTTCCGGCCCCTGGCAAGCCCGGAAGCTTCCGGATTATCGGAGCCGACGAACACCATCCTTCCGTCGATGCGGTTCGACTCGCAGGCATCGATGATGGCCTGCAGATTCGTGCCGCCGCCCGAGATGAGAGCGCCGATGCGAAGCTTGTCCGGCATTTGTGTCACTCCTGTGAGTTGATGCGATGAAAATCCGGCG
>CAYOXD010000106.1:0-10793 GCA_964407825.1 uncultured Desulfobacterales bacterium
CATCCCAGGGGCTACCCTGGAAATCCCTCCCGGAGGAACTGGGGGAGAAAGGGTTTATGATGTTGTTTTTTTATAAAATTCTAACCGAGTGCTGGCGCCTGCTGCTGGATTCCGGTCTTTTCATCCTGATGGGGCTGTTCATGGCGGGGCTGATCCGCACCTTTCTCGATCCTGCAGCCGTTTCACGCCACCTGGGCGTCGGACGATTCACCTCGGTCATCAAGGCCGCGCTGCTGGGCATTCCGATCCCCCTCTGAAGTTGCGGCGTTCTGCCCGCAGCCGTGTCGCTGCGCAAACAGGGGGCGAACAGGGGAGCCATGACCTCCTTTCTGATCTCGACCCCGGAGTCCGGCATCGACTCCATCGCTATCAGCTATGCCCTTCTGGATCCCGTCCTCACCATCGTACGCCCCCTGGCTGCCTTTTTCACCGCCGCCGCCGCAGGCCTGGCTGAAAATTTCACCTCGAGAACGGCCTCCGCGCCACTGCGCCAGGCGCCCGACCTGTCCTGCCCGGTGGACGGATGCTGTGACGGCCGGAACTGCCCGCCCGATGAGCATCGGCGTCATCATGGCGTGCCCGAAAAGCTATCGGCCGGGATCCGATACGCCTTTACCGAGTTCTGGGAGGATCTGGCCGGCACCTTCTTTCTGGGGATGGTTTTGGCGGCTGTCATCACCACCCTCGTTCCCGAAAGCTTTTTCACCGCCTTCCTGGGCCCCGGCCTTCCCGCCCTGTTGATCATGCTGGCGGCCGGTATCCCGCTCTATGTCTGTGCCACGGCCTCCACCCCCATTGCCGCCGCCCTGATCTTGAAGGGCGTCAGCCCGGGGGCGGCCCTGGTGTTCCTCCTGGTGGGGCCAGCCACGAATATGGCCTCGCTCACCGTCCTGCTGAGGACCCTGGGGAAACGATCCACGGCTATCTACCTCGGGATGATATCCCTATGCGCGGTTCTCTCCGGTCTGGCGGTGGACCGGCTCTACGCCTGGCTCGGCATCACCGCCCGGGCCTCCGTCGCCCATACGACCGAGGCGCTGCCCCACTGGGCAATGGTGGCGGGGGCCGTTGCACTGCTTCTTCTGTCCATCGCCCCCCTGTGGAAACGCCTCAAGGGAGCGTTTTCAAAACCGTCGACCCGGCAGGCGGACCCCATCGCGCAGCCCCGGGACGAGGCGGGCACAGATCTCACCTGCCTGCCCGGTTCCAACTGCGGACCCTCCTGAGGCAGCCCCCACGGAGCCGGTCCGGCTTCAGACTGACAAGCACCGGAGGGCTGCCTTGCACCAGAACCGCCCTCTCCCCGTAAAGCCATGTCGTAGCCTCCGGGAAGGCGCGCCCCGGAATTCACCGTTTTATTCCTCGGTGGGTGTCTCCTGCACCTGGCCGGTTCCCTCCACGCGCCAGGCGCTCTGGCGCATGGTGGCGTTCATCATTTCGTAGCCCTGAACCAGGCGCTTGCCCAGCAGGGCCGCCAGGCGCTTCATAAACCTCATGCCATCTTCGGGGTATCGTCTGCAGGCCCGGTCAAAAGCGTTTCGCTCGATTTTGAAGACCGAGGTGGCCGCCAGGCATTCGGCCATTGCCGAATACCGCTCCCGCCCCACCAGGGAGGACCACCCAAAGCACTCCCCCGGGTGGTTCAGCATGAATACCGACATGCCGCTGTCTCCAACCTTGAGCTGGATTTTGCCCTTGATCAGGAAGTAAAAATGGGTGGCCGCCTGCCCCTCGAAAAACAGGATATACCCCTTTGCCATGGATTCCTTTTCAGCCTTCTCCATGACCTCCTTGACAAAATCGTGGTCCAAATCCCAAAACAATTCAGATTGTTTAATAAACATGGCGCTCTCCTCCCCCTTGGCGCGATGCCCTTCCGATCATTGCCATTTCGCGCTCCCGGCATACCCGCTGGATACGCATACCGGTGCAGCCCCACTGCGAGGTCAGCCTTCATGGGAAACCGGCGTTCCCAAGTCGCTGAGTGAAAAATTATAAAGCACGTGATGGCCGTCGTAATCCAACACCCGGAGATCATCGGTCTGCCTCAGATCCCCCAGGATCACATTGTAATGCTGCCCGTATTTTTCCTTGACTTTTTCCGGCTGGACCTCATAGGCGATATACTTCTTGATCCCTTTACTGGCCAGTTTGGCGCTCAGATTCTGATCCGACAGCGACTCGTAATTGGTCAGAATCAAAATGGGCCCCGTGCCGGTAAAATAGATACCCGCCTTCATACCGCACCTCCTTGGTTCTGGTTTATTGCGGACACAGCCAACGCCCCCCTGTTTGCCCACTGAAGAGCGAAAACCGGTGGTTACGGGACGGTCCAGAGGTGCTCGAGGATAGGGATCAGCGCGTAACGGGCACTGAGATGCAGGATGGGGCGCTGATGCGCACAATGAGAGGGGATATCCAACGCCACTGGGATGTCAATAGCGTTTCGGGTCGCTCGCACGACTCCGCGGCTTCCGGCGGTTCGGATGAAAGACAGGCAGCTCGGCCACTCCCGAATATGGATCAGGGGAGCATTCACCCAAAAAGAACAAGTTTTGACTTTTTGTAAAAACAGTATAACTCGCCTCAGGTTCGCTGTCAAGATGGTCTCGGTCGGGGCATCGATTGCATCGGGGCTGTGCCGACAGGGAAAGCGCTTCACCGAGAATTGCCGGGACAGGTGCCGGTTTCGTTGACTTTGCCCCCTGCCGTTGTTAAGGTGGCCAGTTATGGAATCGGGGAATATCGTCGAATTTATCGACCACCAAAAAATATGTTGCGCGGTGGTGCTGGAAATCAAAAACCAGCGGCTCCGGCTGCTGACGGAGGCGGACCGGGAGGTGACCCTCTCGGCCAATCGCCTGTCCCACGCCTGCGATACCCGGCTGGATACAGGGATGGGAAGGACAAAGCTGGTCCAGGCACTGAAGGATATGGCCCATCGCCGAAACGCCCTGATTGACCAGGTGAATATCCGGGAACTCTGGGAGGTGCTCAATACCGAGCAGGAATGGATCAACCTGCCCACCATGACCTCGTTCTGCTTCTCCGACCCGCCCACGAACGACCAGGAATCGGCCGTGATGCGGGCCTTTTTCCAAAACCGCACCTACTTCAAATTCAATCAGGACAGCTTCTTCCCCTACTCCGAGGATCAGGTCCGCCAAATCCAGGAAAAGGCCAAGGCGGAAAAGCGCAGGGATATGCTTATCCGGATGGGGGGAGACTGGCTAAAGGGTGCCCTCGGCGACAAGCGGACAGGCCCTCCCGGCCCGATCCCCGAGGATTCGATTCCCTGTGTCGATATTCTCAAGGATTACTATCTCTTTGGAAAGGAGAGCGGCACCCATCTTCTGGCAAAGGCCATGCTGGCCAGGGCCGGCATCAAGAGCGAGGAGATGATCTTCAACGCCCTGGTCAAGGTGGGGATCTGGCAGAAGAATGAAAACATCGATCTATTGCGGTACCGGGTCCCGGATGTCTTTCCAGAGCCGGTGAAGGAAAACGCCCTGCGGCTTGTCCAGCGCTTTGGGGACCGGGGAATCGACGCCTTTATGGAAGAAAGGCGCCTGGATCTGACGCATCTGCCGCTTTTGACCATCGATGGCCAGGCCACGCTGGATTTCGACGATGCCTTGAGCATCGAGGATCGAGGGGATCATTACCAGGTCGGCGTGCATATCGCCGATGTGGCCCATTTCGTGGAAAAAGACGGTCCGGTGGACCGCGAGGCGCTGATGCGGGGCAGTTCCATTTACATGCCGGACAAAAAGATCTCCATGGTGCCGCCCGAGCTGGCCGAGGATCTTTGCAGCCTCATCGCCGGAAAACTGCGACCTGCCATCAGCGTGCTCATGGACATGGAACCTTCCGGGAAGGTACGCGATTACACCATCGTCCCCAGCGTCATCACCGTCAAACGCAAACTCACCTACTTCGATGCCAACACCATGATCGAGGAAGATGACCACATCGCGCTCCTGTACCGGTTGGCCCGGCAGATACGCCAGTTCCGGCTGGCCCAGGGGGCCGTCCAGATTTCCCTTCCGGAGGTCACCATCTGGCTGGATGAGGCCGGGCAGCCAAACGTCAGCAAGGTCAACCGCGAAAGTCCGGGCCGCATGCTGGTGGCGGAGCTGATGATCCTGGCCAACTGGCTCATGGCAAAGCACCTGGGCACCCACGGTATGCCAGCGGTATTCAGGTCCCAACCCGAGCCCAGGGAGCGGCTCTTCAAACAGGAGGAGGGATCCCTTTTCCAGAACTGGATGCAGCGGAAATGCTTGAGCCGCTTCGTTCTGGACTGCACCTCGGCCCATCACTCGGGCCTCGGACTGGACGCCTACGTCACCGCCACCAGCCCCATCCGAAAATACTTCGACCTCATCACGCAGCGCCAGATCCGTGCCACCCTCGGCTTGGAAACCCCCTACTCCGGGGAGCAGATCGGGGAGCTTCTTCAGAGGCTGTCGGCCCCCATGGCCTATGTGGGCAGACTTCAATTCCGGCGAAACCAGTTCTGGCTTCTCAAGTATCTGGAAAATCTGATCGGACAGAAGGAGGAGGCCATCGTGCTGGGCCGCCGGAAGAACGGGTATCAGATCCTGCTCACCGGATACATGCTGGAGTGTTTCATGCCCCAGTCGGTCGGAATCAACCTGAAGCCCGAGGATGTCATCCGCATCACCATTCAAAATGTAAACGCTAGAAACGACGTCATCAGCGTCTTTTTGGGATAGAGATAAGGGAAAAGCCACATGAAATCATCTCCAGACCCATCTGATCCTATTGATATATCAGCTGAAAATCTGCTCAACTTCGCCATAGACCGCCAGGATCTGAAAATCATCCTTGACAGCCTGCCCCAAAACGCTACCATAGACCGGGGGAAGGTCGAGTATGAAATCCAGATCCTGAAAATCCTGACCGTTGGCTGGGCCCTGTCCTTCTTCCTGGAGTCCGCGGCCGCAAAGACGATGATAGCGGAATCCTACTGGACGAAGGTTCAGGCATTTTCCCAAAGCCTTTCCCTGGCCTCGTCCGCCTCCCTGAACCGTAACTTCGATTATTTTTCCATATTAAAGGAACGCCTGGACGTCTATGTGCACGCGCTGGACCGCCATACCGAAAAGGAAGACCCGACGGTGGTGATCGGCCCCATATTCGCCCGGATGTGCGAGGACGGGGACAACCCCTTGATCGTCCTCGCCGGCAGCAAGATGTTCAAGCATACCCTCAGCAGCGTAAAGGAATACCTCGAGGCAGAGGAAAGTACTCCGGCTGTTTAACCCCTTTCATAAATAGGCAAACATCAGGTTCTCAGGGCTGAACCCATATGGACTCGGAAAAAGACACCATCCTCATCGTGGATGACAATGCCATCAACCTGGAAGTCATCCAGGCGGTGCTGGAAAGGGCGGGATACCAGACCACGCTCATTGACGACAGCCAAATGTGCCTCGATATGCTCAAGTCCTTCATCCCCGACCTGATCCTCCTCGACATCAACATGCCTGGATTAAACGGCCTGGAGGTTTGCAAGCGCCTCCAGATGGACCCAAAGACCAGCGAAATCCCAATTATTTTTGTGACCGGGATGACGGACAACAAGACCATCAAGGACGCCTTCGAGGCCGGTTGCACGGACTACGTCGAGAAACCCATCAACCGGGATGAGCTGCTGGCCAGGATCAAATCGGTTCTGGCGCGGCAGAAATTAAAGGCCAGCCTGCTGGAACGGGAAAAGCTGGCCGGTGTCCTGGAGATGGCCGGTGCGGTCTGCCATGAGCTCAATCAGCCGCTCCAGTCGATTCAATTCTACATCGATGCCATTTCACCGGAAGGCATTGAAGATAGCCGTATCCGCGCGACCCTCGAGCAGATCAAAAAGCAGGCGGTCCGGATGGGAAAGATAACCCGGAAAATCATGCAGATCACAAAATACGAAAGCATCGATTACCTGGAGGGTGTGCGCATCATCGATATCGAAAAGGCGTCCAATCCAAACAAAACGATGGAGGAATAGGATGAAATCGGTAAGATTCCAGCTGGTGCTGCTTCTGTCTGTTCTTCTGCCCGGGCTCGCTTGGGCCGGCTCCTTCACCCTGACCAGCCCCCAGATCGCACCCGGGGCCCGAATCGGAAAAGCCTATGTCTTCAAAGGCTTCGGGTGCTCTGGAAAGAACATCTCCCCGGCACTGCAATGGTCCAACGCCCCGTCCGGCACCAAGAGCTTCGCGGTCACGGTGTACGACCCGGACGCCCCCACAGGCAGCGGCTGGTGGCACTGGGTGATCTTCAACATCCCCGCCGGCGTGACACATCTCCAAGAAAACGCCGGTGATCCCACGGCCGCTCTGGCCCCGCCTGGAAGCATCCAGAGCATGACCGATTACGGTACCACCGGCTATGGCGGTCCCTGCCCGCCGGTCGGGGACAAGGCCCACCGCTACGAGTTCACCGTGTTTGCACTGGACGTGGCGAAACTGCCCCTCAACGCCTCGGCCCCCGGTGCCATGGCGGGCTTCTACATCCATCATCACACCATCGGCAAGGCGGGTTTTACGGCCTATTACGCAAGATAACGGCGGGCCCTTGACGCGGGAGCTGCAATCGTTGTCGTAGTCGGTGTCGCCACACGACACAGCACCACCGCCAAACCGTAATCTCAATCCATGTCGCAAATCGAAAGCCGCTGAACATCCGACGGTTCAGGTGATCGGATCACATCCGTCTTTCGATTACGATTACGACTACGAATCGGGGCGACCGGCCGGTCGCCCCGAGGGGTTATATGAGAGGCGTGTTCTCCGTCAGGTTCCAAATGCCGCAGGGGCAGGCGGCGGCACAGAAGCCGCAGCCGATGCAGCGGGTATCGTCCACCGCATATTCATAGGCGCCCTCTCCCAGGTCTGCCCGCTGGATAGCGGTTTCAGGGCAGATCTGAACGCAGATGCCGCAGTCCCGACACGTGCCGCACGAGGAGCAGTGGGCGCCGCACTCGGAGATATCGCCGAAGGTGCGGAAGCGCGGATCGAAGTACTCGAGGGTCACCCGTGAACGGTCGATCATCTGACGCGCCTCCAGCGTCGATTCCATGCCCGAGAGGAACTCGCTGATGGTCCGGGCCGCCTTTCGGCCCGCACCGATGGCATCCGTGATGAGGCCGGGCCGAACGGCATCGCCGATGGCAAAAATTTTCGGATCCGTGCTCTGGTAAAAATCGTTCACCACCACACAGCCCCGATCGATGTGAACGTCCTCGGGCAGAAAATCGAGCACGGGCTGATCGCCGATGGAGATGACCACCGTATCGGCGGGGATCACCTCGCCGGATCGGAGCACCACGCCTTCATCCGTGATTTCCTTGGTGAAACAGGGCCACCGGAACTTGGCGCCCACGGCCACCGCCTCGTCGCGTTCCTTGCCGAAGGAGGCCGGCTCCTGGACGTCCAGGAGCGTGATGTCCTCGGCGCCCAGCCGGGACGCCTCCGTGGCCACGTCACAGCCCACGTTTCCGGCACCGATGATCACCACCCGCTTTCCGGGGGTAACCGAATCCGCCTTTGCCTGACCGAGGAAGTCGAGGGCCGTGAGCATCCGCTCGCCCCCCGGGATGGGAAGGGTCCGGGGCTTCTGCGCGCCCACGGCAACGACCAGGTAATCGAAGTCCTCCCGCATCTGCTGCACCTCTTCCCGGCTCAGCTCCTGGCGAAGATGCACGTAGGGGATGACCTTTCCGGCCCGCTCCAGCTCCGCTGCCACCACCTCCCTGGGAATCCGGCTCTCGGGGATGACGGCGCTGATCTTTCCGCCCAGGGTTTCGGCCATGTCGTAAACCACCGCCTCGTACCCCTGCCGGCGAAGCTGCCAGGCCACGGAGAGCCCGGCGGGCCCGCCGCCGATAACGGCGATGCGGCCCTCCTTCAGGGGGGGCAACTCAGGCATCCCGGCCTTGATGCTGGCCTTGCCGATCTGGGAGACATCCACCGAGGCCAGGGATCCAATGGAGCGGGTGCAGGCGCTCATGCAGGGGTGAGGGCAGAGGTATCCGCACACCGTGGCGGGAAAGGGGGTATAGGACAGGGCCAGATCCACGGCCTCGTCAATCCGGCCCTCCCGCACCAGGCGCCAGCGCTCGTGGACCGGCATGCCCGTGGGGCAGGAGGCCTCGCAGGGCGCCAGGTATTTCCGGTTCTCCCAAACCGGGACAAAGCGTCTCAGCTCGCCTGTGACGATGAGGGGGATGCCGCTCCGGTCATAGGTGGCCAGATCGCCGATGAGGCCGCCCTCCCCCAGTTCCCGGTCCCAGACATCCTTTCGGAAGTCCGACATGGACCGCTGCTGGCGTCCGCGCTTCTCACTGGCGGAGCGGGACACCAGAAGCTGCCACTCCTCCCGGTCCGAGAGGGGGGTGAGAAGCTCCAGCCGATCGATCCTTTCCAGGTAAGCCCGCAGATTCTCCTTCAGCCAGGTCCAGTCGGCATCACTAAGGGGCACCTGCTTGGCGTCCCGGCGGCTGTAGCCGTCATGGGGCCCCCGGAAGAACACCTTTCCGCCCACCATGCCCACCAGGGGACGATGCCCGAGGACATTGCCCGGGGTCTGGGGGGCATGACCGCAGATGACCGCGATACCGCCGGCCATGAACTCTCCGAAGTAATCGCCCACGGATCCCAGCACCCAGAGCTCGGGAGGCGCAAACCGCGGATTTTGCTTGGTCATGGTCATGCCCCTGGAGCCGATGTTGCCGGCGATATAGATCTTTCCCTGGGCCATGGCGTTACCCGTACCGTTGGCCGCATGGCCCCGTACCACGATTTCCGCGCCCGCATTGAGCCAGCCCACATCGTCCGAGGCTGGTCCCATCACTTCGATGCGGGTATTGGCGTAGCCGAAGGAGCCGACCCGCTGGCCCGACTGGCCGCTGACGCGGATATCGACCTGCTCATCGCCCGCCTTCCACAGCCTGCCGCCGATGCCGTGCTGGCCGTAGGCCCGCACCTCGAGCATCCGGTAGCCCATGGAAACCGCCATTTGGATCTGCTCTTCGAGCACCCGGGAATTGAGTCGCTCGCCTCTCACCCGGCCCAGTATCATGTGATATGCATTGTCGTTCATAGTGTATCCCTGATCCCCGCCCCGCGGGAAAGGTTTGAAGTCTGTTGTCCCGAAACCCGCCGCCTAAACCACGTACTTGATATCGAGGCGTTGGGCGATATCCGCGTCGTCGATTCCCAGGGCGTCAGACATGCCGATGGGAAGCGAGGTGGACCGGCCCAGAGGAGCGAAAATTTTCCGAAGCTCCATATCGAAGGTCAGGAACACGTCCACCACCCGCTGGGCCACCTCTTCGGCATCCAGGCGCCGGTAGATGCGTGGATCCTGGGAGGTGATCCCCTTGGGGCACAGTCCGATATTGCAGATGTTGCACCGGTCGCCCTCCGAGCCCAGACACCCGGCCGCGGCCTGCATGATGTATTTTCCCATTTGGACCCCGCTGGCCCCCAGCATGATAAGCGCCGCGGCGTTGGCCGCCAGGTTGCCGGTCTTGCCGATGCCGCCGCCGGCGAAGAGGGGGATCTCGTTCTGCCGGCCGATCTTGACCAGGTTCAGGTAGGCATCCCGGATATTGCTGGCGATGGGGTGTCCCATGTGGTTCATGGACACGTTGTAGGCGGCGCCCGTCCCCCCGTCCTCGCCGTCGATGGCCAGGGCCGCGGCGTATGGGTTGCGGCTCAGGTTGTTGAGCACCGCGTTGGCCGTGGTGGTGGCGGATATCTTGGGATACACCGGCACCCGGAAGCCCCAGGCCATGCTCATGGACTGGATCATCTTGGCCACGGACTCCTCGATGGAGTACTTGGTCTGGTGGGTGGGGGGGCTGGGCAGGTTGACGCCCTGGGGCACACCGCGGATGGCCGCGATCAGGCTGTTGACCTTGTACCACATGAGAAGTCCGCCGTCGCCGGGCTTGGCGCCCTGTCCGTACTTGATCTCGATGGCACAGGGGTCCTCCTTCATGTGGGGAATGGCGTGGATGATCTCATCCCAGCCGAAATACCCGCTGGCGATCTGGAGAATGACATATTTGAGGAACCTGGAGCGAAGGAGCCGCGGCGGGCATCCGCCCTCACCGGTGGAGATGCGAACGGGCATCCCCAGTTCCTCGTTGAGGTAGGCCACCCCCATCTGGAGCCCTTCCCACATGTTCGGGGAAAGCGCCCCGAAGGACATGGCGCCGATCACCAGGGGGTAGATCTCCCGGACCGGCGGAACCCAGCCGTTTTCCCGCAGGTGAGCCATGCTCTCCTCGGGCGGCAGCACGCGTCCCAGAAGGCTCCTGATCTCAAACTCGTGGCGACCGGCGTCGAGCGCCGGGTCCGTGAGCATGGAGATGCGGATGAACTTGATGCGGTCCAGGAGACTCGCGGAGTTGTTGCGGCGCCCCCCCCGACGTCGGGGTTGACCGCCCCGGTCCTGGTGGAAGCGCAGCTTGTCGACCTCGTCCGCCCGGGCCGGCGCGATGGCGTTGTTGGGGCAGACCATGTTGCACATGGCACAGCCCACGCACTTGTAGGCAGGATCCGTTTTCTGTCGGATACCGTACCAGATGCGGAAGGTATTCTCGGGCGTCTGGGTCATATTGATGCCGGTGATGACATCGCGCTTCCGGAACACCCCCAGCTCAATGGCGTTGACCGGGCACACCGCCGTACACTGGCCGCAGAGGGTGCATTTTTCCTTGTCCCAGAGGATCTGCCAGGGCAGGTCCTTGACGCTCAGTGTGGAAG
>CAYOXD010000107.1:0-10409 GCA_964407825.1 uncultured Desulfobacterales bacterium
TTGTCAATGCTGCCCCGCCAGCCGGAGTGGATATTGGCCACGGCCCCCCCGGCCGGGTCGAAAAGAAGAATCGGCTGGCAATCGGCCGTTTGAATGACGAGGTTGACGCCCGGCGTCGCACAGATGACCGCATCGGCCTCGCGGTTGGCGCCAGCCGCCGGAGAGGCCGCCTCTGGCCCCATCGGGTCGTAGGTCAGAACGGTTTTGCCATGGACCTGCCGGATAAAAACCAGGGGGGCGTCTCCCATGATCCGTGAGACGATGCGGCGGTTTTTTTCCACCCGCTCGGGTGCGTCGCCCACCGCGAGACCCACGTTCAGGCTCTCGAAGGGCCCCTGGCTGCAGCCCCCGCGGCGCGTGAAGATCCCGTGGCGAAGCCTCGGAAATGCCGAAAGCGCGGGGAATTGGAAAAATCCGATCCCCTCTGTCTCTCGTTCGATCACTGCTGGGCTCCTTCGCGCCGCTGCCGCACGGGTCGTCTCGTTGCCTGCGGTTTCATGGTTCTTGCCAGGGTCAGTACGTCCACCCGGCCGGCGTTCGCGGCCAGGAGCACCCGGGCGCATTCTCCCACGGTCGCACCGGTGGTGTAGACATCATCCACCAGGAGAATGTGTTTCCCCGCCAGGCGGGCCTCATCGGGCACGGAAAAGGCGTTTTTGATGTTCCGGCGGCGGTGGTCCCCGTCCAGGCCGGTTTGGGGCGGGGTTCGGCGGTGCCGGGTCAAGGCCTTCCGGGACAGGAAAATGCCGGCTTTGCCACGGGTCTTCCGGTACCGTTCGGGCCAGTCCCTGATCAGCAGCCATGCCTGGTTGAAGCCGCGTCGGCGCATGCGTCGGGCGTGAAGGGGCACCGGCAAGACGAGATCGATGCGCTCCGGTTCCCAGTGCCGTTGAAAGGTCTCGAAGGCTAACTCCCCCAGGGGACGGGCCAGTGTGGTTCTGCCGCCGAATTTGAATTCCCGTATCAGGGTCCGCAGCGGCCCCTCGTAGACCCCGGTGGCCCTGGCCCGGCCGAAGGGCTTGGGCCTCGTGAGGCAATCACCGCAGAGACGATCCTCCCCGGCCGGGCTCGTGAACATCATGCCGCAGGTGTGGCACAGGGGGGATGTCACCGGGATGAACCCGGGCAGGCAGGCCGGGCAGAGAACGGCGCCCAGGGCCGGGAGGCCTTGGGCGGCCCCGGCATCGGCCGGGCTTCTCTCCGCCCGGGACGAGGGCTCGAACGGGTTGCCGCAGCCGACGCACCGCCGGGGGAAGAGCAGCCCCATGAGGGCCGCTCCCATGCGGCGCCACTCCGGGGAAAAGGCACCCCGCCTTATCCCATCTGCTGCACAATTTCCTCGGCGAACCGGGAGCATTTGACCTCCGTCGCGCCTTCGATCTGGCGGGCCAGATCATAGGTGACGATTCCCTTTTGAATGGTCCTCTGCAGGGCGGTCCGCACCAGGTCCGCCGCGGCCTGCCATCCCATATGGTCCAGCATCATGGCGCCCGAGAGAATCAGCGAGCTGGGGTTTACCTTGTCGAGGCCGGCGTACTTGGGAGCCGTGCCGTGGGTGGCCTCGAACACGGCGCATCGATCCCCGATATTGGCGCCGGGGGCCATGCCGAGGCCTCCCACCTGGGCGGCCAGGGCGTCCGAGATGTAGTCGCCGTTGAGGTTCGGCGTGGCAATCACGCTGAACTCGTCCGGCCGCAGCAGGACCTGTTGGAAGAGCATGTCCGCGATGCGGTCCTTGATTAGAACCTTTCCCGCCGGCTGGCGGCCGTCGTACCGGTCCCACAGCTCGGCCTCGGTGAGGGTTTTGTCACCAAACTTTTCCTTTGCCACCTCATAGCCCCACCGGGCAAAGGCCCCTTCGGTGAACTTCATGATGTTGCCCTTGTGCATGAGGGTGACCGAGGGCAGTCCGTGCTCGATGGCGTAGGCGATGGCACTGGCCACCAGGCGCTTGGTGTTACCGGGGCTGATGGGCTTGATGCCGATGCCCGCCTTGGCCGGCAGGGAGGCGCCCATTTCATCGCGGCAGAAGGCGGCGATCTTTTCAGCCTCGGCGCTGCCGCTGGCCCATTCGATGCCGGCATAGACATCCTCCGTGTTCTCCCGGAAGATGACCATGTCGATTTTCTCGGGGGCCTTCATGGGGCTGGGGACCGGGTCGATGTAGCGTACCGGCCGCACGCAGGCATAGAGATCCAGCTTTTGCCGGATGGTCACGTTGAGGCTTCGGATGCCCTTGCCCACGGGGGTTGTCAGGGGCCCCTTGATGGCCACGACATGGGCCTCGATGGCCTCAAGGGCCTCGTCGGGGAGCCACTGTCCCGTTGCCTCGTAGCCCTTTTCCCCGACATTGAGCTCCTTCCAGTGAATTTTTTTTTCGCCGCCGAAGGCGCGGGCTACCGCCTCGTCGATGACCCGTTCGGTGGCGGCCCAGATGTCCGGCCCGATCCCATCTCCCTGAATAAAGGGAATGATGGGGGTATCCGGCACGCTGAGGGTGCCGTCGGGCTTGATGACGATTTTGTTTCCTGTTTCCATAATGATGCAGCCTTTCCTAACTCGTTGAACTTCGGCGTCCTGTTCCGACGGACCTTGCCCCATGCGTTCTATCCAAAAACAGGCGCCGGAGGGTTATGGGTAAGTGGTTCTCTGCCGCATGATCTCATACATGGCCACGGCGCCGGCCACCGATGCGTTCAGGGAATCGAGGGGGCCCTGCTGGGGAATAGCCACCAGCATGTCGCAGTGCTGTTTCACCAGGGGGCGGATTCCCTTTTCCTCCCCGCCCACCACCAGGGCTGCCGGCCCCCTCAGGTCCATCCCGTAGAGGGACTGTCCAGCCCCGGCATCCAGGCCGAAGATCCAGATGCCGCTCTTCTTGAAAATGTCGAGGGTGCGGCTCAGATTGGTGACCCTCGCCAGCCGAACATGCTCCAGGGCGCCAGCGGAGGCCTTGGAGACGGCCGGCGTCGGCGGCGCACTTCGATCCTTCGGGATGATGACGCCGTGAATCCCCACGGCCAGCGCTGAGCGGATCAGCGCCCCGAGATTGTGCGGATCGAGCACCGAATCGATCACCAGGAAAAAAGGCGGGGCCTTTTCCGTCGCGGGTGCCTGGACAATCGCCTCCACCTGCGTCAGGGGAAGGGCGCCGACCCGGGCGCATACACCCTGGTGGTGTTGCGTACGGGAGATGGCCTGGATCCGGTCCATGGGATGGATCTCAACGGGAATCCCCCGGGACCGGGCCAGGGCCGTCAGCGGCTCCTTTCGATTTCCCGACAGCTCCTGGCCCAGACAAAGACTGTGGATGCTTCGGCGTCGGGCCCGCAAGGCCTCCATGACAGGGTGCAGCCCATAGAGGACCTCCGGCTTCATGGACCCTGCCCCGCCGGGCAGGACGGGTCCTTGCGCCGATATGCCCCCACCAGCTCGATGAGCTCCGAAACGCTCCGCTCGAGACGGTCGTTTACAAGGATATGACGGTAAAGGTGGCGCTGGGAGATTTCATCCTCGGCGTTTCTCAACCGCCGCTGGATCACCGCCTGCGTGTCCGTGCCCCTGGCAGCGAGTCTCTCTTCCAGCACGGCCATGGAGGGCGGCATGATAAAGATGGTGACGCTGTCCGGAAACCGTTTCAGGATCTGCCGGGCGCCCTGCACATCGATATCCAGGAGTACATCCTCGCCCGTGGAAACGATGCTTTCGATAAATTCCGCGCTGGTGCCATACCGGTTTCCATGAACCTCGGCCCATTCGGCCCATGTCCCGCGATCGAGCCCGGCCTGAAAGGCCTCCTGGCTGATGAAGTGGTAGTCCACCCCTTCCCGCTCTCCGGCCCTTGGGGGCCGGGTGGTGTAGGAGACGGAGTAGCGGATGTCCGGAAAGTGCCGCCTGAGGGCCCGGCACAGGGTCGTTTTGCCCGCACCCGAGGGGGCCGACACGATAAAGCACTGGCCCCGGTGCCCGGAGCCGCCCCCCTCACGGCTGGTCGTCTTCAATGGGGACATTCGATTTTGTTTTCCTGGCATCCCTCACACCGGCATAGCGCTGCGAGATGGTTTCCGCCTGGATGGCCGACAAGAAAATATGGTTGCTGTCCATCACGATGATCGAACGGGTTCTTCGACCGTGGGTGACATCCACCAGCCGGTTTTCCTCCCGGGCCTGATCCTTCAGGCGTTTCATGGGGGCCGAGTTCGGTGAGACAATGGCCACCACCCGATCCGCTACGACGGTGTTGCCGAACCCGATATTTAAAAGATCCTGTTCCATGTTCGCTCCAATTGGGGGTTCGCGTTTCTACTCCACGTTCTGCACCTGTTCCCGCATTTTTTCAAGCTCAGATTTTACCTCCACGATGGTATGGGAAATTTCGGCATTGCCCGCCTTGGACCCCATGGTGTTGAATTCCCGGTTCAACTCCTGAAGAAGGAAATTGAGTTTGCGGCCGGCGGCCTCCTCCCGGTCCATGATGGACCGGAACTGCTGAATGTGACTGCGGGCGCGGATGATCTCCTCCGAGATGTCGCTGCGGTCCGCCAGCAGGGCCGCCTCCTGGGAGATCCGGGCGGCATCGATTTCCACCAGCCCCCGGGTGAGGGCGGCGATCCGTTCGGTCAGACGCTGCCGGTAGCGCTCCAGAAGACCACTCGTGGCCGTTTCGATGAGGGCGAGGGATTCGGCCACGGTTTGCAGCCGACCGGAAAGATCCTTCGCAAGGTGGGCGCCCTCGGTGCTGCGCATGGCGCACAGGTCTTCCAGGGCCCCATCGAGGCAATCGCCGATGACCTGCCAGTCCGCGTCCATGTCCCGTTGCCGTTCAGCCGGTCGGATGATGTTGCCGGTGGACATCAGCAACTCGAGGGTGATGGCGCCGCTCAGATCAAGGGCATCCCTGAGTTTGTCCAGGGCATTGTGATAGGCCCGGGCCTTGGCCATGTTGACGTCGTAACATTCGGTGTCATCCACCTCCTGGGGCGTTACCTGGCAGCTTATTTCGATGCGTCCGCGGCTCACCCGTCGGGAGACCCGGCCCCTGATCCGCTCCTCCAGAACCTGGTACGCCGATGGGATCCGGATGGAAATATCCAATCCCTTGCTGTTGAATGCCCGGATTTCCATCAGCACGGACAACGATTCGGTGTTCTTCTCCGCCCGGGTAAAGGCGGTCATGCTGGTTAACATGGTGGTTGCGTTCCTAACGGTTTATTGGGTTTGTCGAGTCTATTGCGTCCCCCCTGTCCACAGGGGACGGGGTTGGCGGATAGTCCGTCTCCAAAGGCGCCCTCTTCCCATCCGGGGCCGCGGGGTGTCCATTAGCGGCGTTCAGATCAACGGTGTACTTTTTGCGGGCGCTTTGCAGGAACCCGATGACCTCTTCGCTCCTGTAATCCGGATAGGTCCAGGCAAGGGGCTGGAATTCGCCCCGGGTGTAGATCAGCGTCAGATCGGCGTATATCCCCCGGCCGATGTAAATCCTGTGGGAGAAGTTCTTTCCGGTGGCGAGGACGAAGCGCTCATGGAGCAGATACCCCGGATCGATGTTGACCCGGCGTCCGGCCCCATGGCTGAAAAGGCTCTCGATCTCGTTGGTGGTGCATTTGATCCGGGAAAGGTCCCCCTGGGCGATCAGGTCGTGAAATCCCATCATCCGCCGGAAGAGGGGGCTTCCCATCTCCGTGCGGTAATAATCGGTGTAGTGGAAGGAAAACCACTGACTGATCATGTCCGGCTCGCCGAACCGTTCCGAGAGGTGCGTCGCGGCGGGCTGAAAGAGCGCCTTTTCACCGGTGATGAGGCTGATGAGCAGCTTTGCGGGTTTCGGTGATTGGGGATGACTCATCATTTACACCTTCGCCATTTCCGACGTAGCCGGATCAGGCAATGGGGCGGGCCTCGTCGATCAGCATGATGGGGATATCCTCCCGGATTTCATAGAGCAGCTTGCAGGCCTGGCAGATGAGCCCGTCTTCGGTTTCATTCATTTCAAGGGGGCCTTTGCACTTCGGGCATGCGAGAATTTCAAGAAGTTCCTTGCTGACAGCCATTTGTCTCCTCCTTTGACGCGGATTGCAGCGCCTGAGCCCCGAGTCTCAGGGCATGCGATAGATCATGGAGTTGATATTCATGCCCGCCCCCACCGAAGCGAACACCACCAGGTCCCCCGATGCCAGGTGATGGTCCCCCAGTTTCCCCTTGCGGATCAAATCGAACAGGGTGGGCAGGGTGGCCACCGAGCTATTGCCGGTCCAGGAGATCATCATGGGGGCGATGCCGGTGGGGATATTCTCATGACCGCACAATTTGAACAGCCGTTTCAACATGGCCTCGTCCATCTTTTCGTTTGCCTGGTGCAGCAGGACTTTGTTGATCTCGGTGATCCCGATGCCGGCCTTTTCCAGATTGTTCCGGATGTGTTCCGGGACACGCTTTACGGCGTACCTGTATATGTCATGCCCCTGCATCTTAATGTACAGGGTGCCGTCGCGCAGCTCCGGCCGATTGGTTTCCCCATAGCGCAACAGGTAAGCCTCCTTGAGGGTGTCCGTCCGGGTCAGGTGACTCACGATGCCGGCATCCTGATCCGTTGCCTCCATGAGGGTGGCGCCGGCGCCGTCGGCAAATATCATGATGTCCACATCATGGGGATCCGTGACCCGTGAGAGGATCTCCGCGCCGATGACCAGGATGCGCTTGGCGTCTCCGGACTTGATGAAATAATCGGCCATGATGGCTCCCTGGAGCCAGCCAGGGCACCCGAAGGGAAGATCGAATGCCACGGTGTATGGGTTTTTGATCTGAAGCTTGTGCTTGACCCGGGAGGCCACGGTGGGCAGCATGTTGACCTGGCGGCTGCCGGTGGCCACGTCCCCGAAGTTGTGCCCCACGATGATATAGTCGAGGGTTTCGGGGTCTGTGCCCGCCAGGGCCTCCTGGGCGGCCAGGGCGGCCATATCCGAGGCCAGAAGCCCGTCGGGGGCGTAGCGTCTCTCCTTTATACCGGTGATCTCCTCCAGTTTGGCGATGATATCACGGGTGGGTTTTTCCATCCTGTTTCCCGTGCTATCATAGAAGGTGTGGTCGAGAAAGTAGTCATTGGGGACTACATTGTCGGGGATGTAGCTCCCAGTGCTGGTAATGATGGCGTTTGTCATGATGCCCTGCGTTCTCCTTGGTTGAAATTGACTGTAATATATCGAACTCCCGCGCACTGCACAAGGGAAAGGATGGAAAAAATGGTGGCTTTGAAATCCGAATCATCCGGGGATCCACCGGGCAGTCCAAACACCGCCTATGAAACCGAGGAGGCTGAAGCCCAGTACCTCGAGGCCCACTATGGGGCGGTTCATTTTGGGGTGGGCAATTTCCCCGCCAACTGCGTTGCCCATGCCCTGTCCTTCATGGATGCTCGGCCCCGGAACCGTGCCCTGGACCTGGGCTGCGCTGTAGGCCGGGCCAGCTTCGAACTGGCCCGGTATTTTGAATCCGTTATCGGACTCGATTACTCGGTCAGATTTATTGGCATTGCCAAGGAAATCAAAGAATCGGGCATTATCCGGTATCGCTTGACCGAGGAGGGCGATATCCTGAGCCACCATGAAAAACGCCTCTCGGATTGGGGGCTTGACCCCGTCGCGGACCGGGTTCGCTTTTTCCAGGCCGATGCCTGCCACCTGCCGGCCCGGTTTTCGAGTTACGACCTGATCCTGGCCGCCAATCTGATCGATCGGCTCCGGGATCCCGCGCGGCTCCTCACCCGCCTTCATGAGCGCCTCGCCCCTGGAGGAATCCTGATGATCACCTCCCCCTATACCTGGCTCGAAGCCTTTACACCCCGGGACAGATGGCTGGGCGGCTACTACAGGACGGATGGCATACCCCATACCGGCCTGGAAGGGCTGGAGCAACTGCTGGGCGTTCATTTCCGCAGGATCGGGGAACCGGTGGATATGGCGTTCGTCATTCGGGAGACGGCACGGAAATTCCAGCACACCATGGCCCAGGCAACGGTGTGGGAGCGTCTTTCCCCTTGAGCCGATGGTGGGCTTCCCGGATGCTCACCGGCTGTTGAAGCTGGCGGGAAAGTGAATGTTATGCTGCCTGTTCTCCCGCAGGTATCGCGCCAGGGTGGCCCTGTCCAGGATGTTGAAATCCAGAAAATACCGCCCCAGGGGAAAGGGGTAGCCGCGCTGGTGGCCCAGCAGCACAAGGCGCCGGTAATCGGTGAGAAAACCGAGCCGGACCGCCGCTTCACCGAAGGGCTCTTTAAAGCGTTTATTCCGCAGAATGGTCCATATGTCTTCAGCGTCCAGGAAATCCAGGGCCACGGCAATCTGGCCCAGCCTGGGCCGCATGCGGTGCTGCCAGACGATGGCATTGATAAGGCTGTGCCAGGGAATGACCCGGTTGTAAAACAGGAATTCCCCCAGCCGCAGGCGCCGGAGGGGGAGCTTGCCCTTGAAGAAAAAAGATTTCCGCTGAACGGGCCGGAAGGCTGAAGAAGATTCGCCGGAGGCATCGGGCCCGCTGGTCCGGCGGGGAGCGGACTCGGGCCGGGCATGGGAATCGGGCGGGGATTGATTGAAGGTCCGGCCATTTGCGCCGGGTCTGGGCCTCCCGGGGGCGCTCCGTTCGGCCGGGGACCGGAGAATCAGATGCTTGTCCGCAAATTCAGATTTTAGCAGCGCATAGGCATCATTGATCTGCTTGAACTTCTCCTCCAACCGTCCCCGGCTCTCTCCCCAGAGGGCCGCCCTGTCCGGGTGGAACCGCATGGCTTTTTTCCGGAATTCCCTCTTTATTTCCTCGATGCCGATACGATAGAAGCCGGGACCGTTCGACCTGAGCAACATTTCTGCGAAAAATAGATCAATGGCCTGCTGAAGATCCGGACTGCATGCATGCTTCATTGCACCTACCTGGTATTCGGGTTTTTTTCTACCGTACACTATAGAGGGGTTTTTTGTAAACCTCCGTGCTTACGCCTCCCACGGAGTAACCGCATATGTCCCATGCCATCGTGCAACGTGGCGTGCGTGCACGTAAACGAATGCCGTGGCGCAGGTGTCACAACTGCGAGGCCATATTATTTTTCGATCGTTCCCTTGGACAATGGCTAAAGATCGGAAAGGTTCTGAACAGCCGTGCACGCGCACGGGCACGTGTACGTTCACGCGCGCGGCAGGGCACTACTCACCCTTAAATCGGCTTCATGGCGATTCAGGTGCCATTCAAAACATGCGATCGCCCTGACGCCTCCCAGGGCAATCCTATTTTATTTCAGGGACGCTACGGCTGCAAGCACCGCGTCGTAGTCCGGCTCGTTCGTGATTTCATCGATAATCCGCGCGTAACGGATCCCCCCCTCCCGGTCCAGAACGAACACGGCCCTGGCCAGAAGGCGCAGCTCCTCGATCAATACACCGTAGGCCGTGCCGAATCCGGCCGTTCGATAATCCGAAAGGGTGACCACATGATCCACGCCCGCGGCGCCGCACCATCGGCTCTGGGCAAAGGGCAGATCCATGCTGACGGTCAGTACCACCACGTCATCACCCAATTTACCTGCTTCCTGATTGAATCGCCGGGTTTCCATGTCGCAAACCGGCGTATCGAGGGACGGCACCGAGGAGAGAATGACCACCTTTCCCCTGTAAGAGGAGAGCGCCACCTGGGACATGTCCTGGGCGGTCAGTTGGCAATCCGGGGCCGGATCCCCCTCTTTGACGGGGGTGCCTTTCAAGGTCAATGGATTGCCCTTCATGGTAACGGTTCGTTTCGGTTCAGGCATCGTTTTGTCCTCCCATTGCGCGGTATCCGGGGCGGTTCGGTCCGCCCTGGCTGAGAAAGGGTCGGGTCCGACAGGCGCGTGCATATCTTCAAAGGTAAGCAAGGAATCCTCGGAGTCAATACAATGGGGCCGTTCACCCCTGGGGTGCGGCCTTTGGCTGCAGGGCCCGCAGCTGCCGGCTGATCCGGACCGGATAGGCGCCGGCCGGTGGGACAAGTTGCCGGAACTTCACCGGAAGTTTGGGGAGTTCGCCTCTGAAGGTCTCCCTGATGCGGGCCAGGGAAGGGGCCGGAGTGGTCCTGCGGCCCCTTTCCATCACAGGATGCAGCAGGGCACGGGTATCGACCGGCGGCCGTTCCTGCCGGCATCCGATGATATCCTCCTTCAGCTCGCCACCGGGATTCATCCTGCGGAACACCTGCTTTTCACCGGCAAGGGTCACCTTGCCCGGCGAGTGTTTGCATACATCACGGTCCCGGTATCTCACCAGCTTGTACACCATTTCCGTAAAGGGGACATCGGCCGAGACCCCGACCTTGGTCCCCATGCCGAAGGCGTCGATGGCGGCACCCCGGGACAATACGTCGGCAATGCGGAACTCATCGAATCCGCCGCT
>CAYOXD010000108.1:0-10255 GCA_964407825.1 uncultured Desulfobacterales bacterium
GTCGTCGGGGCGGTGTCGAACCGAGTTGATAGGGGACAGGCACCTCCATGGGGTTGGCGGCAAAGCGGTTTGCCAGTCTTTCCGCAGCCTGGATCTGTTGCGGATCGAGTTCGGCCCGGACGCTGGCCAGAGCCCTTGCCATGGGCGGGAAATGCAGCCCCCGTTCGGCGGCGGCTTTCATCAGGGCATACCCCAGCATCGGGTCGATTGGGGCGCCTCTTCCACGCGCCCTGTTTGTGCCCATATTGTACATGGCGGAAGTTACACCAAACAGCGTGGTTGATGGCGCTGGGGAATCGCCGCGAGCGCGTCAACCGCCATCGCCAGAATCATAACAGTTGTTACAGGGGGCGCTTCCCGGGAAAGCCGTGGGAAGGGGAGGCGCGCACGGCGCTTCACAGGTCGAAGCGGATTCCCTGTGCCAGTGGCAGCTCTGTGGAGCGGTTGACGGTATTGGTCTGGCGGCGCATGTAGGCCTTCCAGGCGTCGGAACCGGCTTCACGGCCGCCGCCCGTATCCTTTTCGCCGCCGAAGGCGCCGCCGATCTCCGCGCCCGAGGTGCCGACGTTCACGTTGGCGATGCCGCAGTCGCTGCCCTGGTGGCTGAGGTAGTATTCGGATTCGCCAAGGTCCCGGGTGAAGAGGGCCGAGGAGAGGCCTTGGGGGACGTCGTTTTGAAGGTCCACGGCTTCCTCCAGACGCTCATAGGGCATCAGGTAGAGGATGGGGGCGAAGGTTTCCCGCCGCAGCAGGATGCTGTCTTCCGGCACCTCGCAGATGCAGGGCCTTACATAGGTGCCCGCATCGAAGATGCCGCCGGTGAGGACCTCGCCGCCGCACAGGATGCGGCCCCCTTGCCGCCGGACTTCGGCGAGGGCCGCCTGCATGGTATCCACCGCGGCCCTGTCGATCAGCGGGCCCATGAGGGTGTCCGGGGCCAGGGGATCTCCGATGGATACCTGGGCATAGGCCTTCAGCAGCGCGTCTTTCAGGCGATCGTAGATCTTCCGGTGGGCGATGACCCGGCGGGTGGTGGTGCAGCGCTGGCCCGCGGTCCCCACGGCACCGAAGACGATGGCCCGCACCGCGATGGCCAGATCCGCGCTGGGGGCGACAATCACGGCGTTGTTTCCGCCGAGCTCCAGAAGGGTTCTGCCCAGGCGGCCGGCCACCGTGGCAGCCACATGGCGGCCCATGGCGACGCTGCCGGTGGCGGAGACAAGGGGCAGGCGCCGGTCCGAAAGGAGGGCCTCGCCCACGGTGGCCCGATCGCCCATGACGATGGTGGCGATGCCCGGCGGAAGATCGTTTTTCCGGAACACGTCCCAGATGATGTTCATGGTGGCAGCCGCGCACAGCAGGGCCTTGGAACTGGGCTTCCATACCACCGTGTCGCCGGCTGCAAGGGCGATCATGGCGTTCCATGCCCAGACGGCCACAGGGAAGTTAAAGGCGGTGATGACGCCCACCGGTCCGAGGGGGTGCCATTGCTCCATCAGGCGATGCCCGGGCCGCTCGCTGGGCATGGTCAGCCCATAGAGCATGCGGGATTGGCCCACCGCCAGGTCGGCCATGTCGATCATCTCCTGGACTTCCCCCTCTCCCTCCGCCCGGATTTTTCCCACCTCAAGGCTGATGAGGGCGCCCAGATCCCCTTTGGCCCGGCGGAGGGCCTCGCCGATCTGGCGTACGATCTCCCCCCGTTTGGGCGCCGGCACCCTGCGCCAGGTGAGAAAGGCCTCCCGGGCCGAGGCCGCCACCCGGTCATAATCGGATGCATCCGCCAGCTGGACCCTGCCCAGCAGGTTTCCGTTCACCGGCGAGCGGGTCTCCACAAGCGGCCCGTGGCAGTTCATCCAGGCACCGTCGCCCGCACCGGCCTGGGGATCGGTAAGGCCCAGGGTTTCAAGAATGGCGTCCATGTCAGCCTCCTTTTTGCCTTTCTTGCAGGATTTCTTCTAAAATTCCGAGACCCGTATCGATTTCCTCGGCCGAGACCGTCAGCGGCGGGCAGAAGCGGATGCTGTTGGCGCCGCACCCGAGAAGGAGGAGTCCCTTTCGAAAGGCGGCCAGCACCAGTTCCGTTCGCAGTCCATGGGCAGGCGTTTTTTTCTCCCGGTCCTTCACGAGTTCGATGGCGCACATGAGGCCCTTGCCCCGTACATCCCCGATGCATTCGAAGCGGTCCTGGAGGGCCCTCAGGCCGGCGAGCAGCCGATCTCCCTGAACGGCCGCATTTTCCATCAGCTCGCTTTCCAGAAGATCGATGGTCGCAAGGGCGGCGGCACAGGAGACGGGGTTGCCGCCGAAGGTGGAGGCATGGGAGCCGGCCTCCCAGTCCATGATCCGCGCTCCGGCCACCATGGCGCCGAGGGGCATTCCCGAGGCGATCCCCTTGGCCAGGGCCATGATGTCCGGCGCCACCCCGAAATGGGACATGGCGAACATCCTGCCCGTTCGGCCCATGCCGGTTTGCACCTCGTCGGCCACGAAGAGGATGCCGTATGCCTCGGCCAGCTTCTTGAGCTCTTGGTGAAATTCCGGAGGCGGAACGATGTAACCGCCTTCCCCCTGAATCGGCTCGATGATGATGGCCGCCACCTCTTCGGCCGGAAGGGTGGTCCTGAAGAGGGTCTCCTCGATCCATTTGACACAGTAGATGTCGCACCGGGGGTAGCTCAGCTGGTAGGGGCATCGATAGCAGTAGGCGTAAGGGATATGGGTGATGCCGGGAACCAGGGGGCTGTAGTTCTTCTTCTGGATCGCCTTGCTGGCCGTCAGGGACAGGGCCCCCATGGTGCGGCCGTGGAAGGCGCCGAAAAAGGCGATATTCAGATCCCGCCGGGTGTGCCAGCGGGCCAGCTTGAAGGCGGCCTCCACCGCCTCGGCTCCGGAGTTGCCGAAATAGACCTTCTTTTTCCCGGCGCCCGGTGCCAGCTTTGCCAGACGTTCCGCCAGCAGTATCTGGGGGGTATAATAAAAATCCGTTCCGGACATGTGCAGCAGGTCGCCGGCCTGGGCCCTGATGGCATTGGTCACATCGGGATGACAGTGGCCGGTGGCGCAAACGGCGATGCCGGCCGTGAAGTCGAGAAACTCGTTTCCATCCACATCCGTTATCCACAGCCCCTTGGCCTTATGGGCCACCAGGGGATACATGCGGGTGTAGGAGGGCGAGACGTAGGCCTGATCGAGATGGATCAGTTTCCGGGCCTTCGGTCCGGGCAGCTGCGTTTTGATCACGGGCTTTTTCATGGGAGCTCCTGGCGGCATAGGGGTTTCTGGGGATGGCGACCGCTGACCTTACCATGTTTAAAATAAGCCCTTTACCGGAAAAAGGTCAAGTTGTCCGAACCCCTGGTCGAACACGGCCGGGTTTAATGGACCTTGTTCCGTTAGAATCGCTGCTGTGCTGCCTAACGAGTTGACACCGCAATCTTTTTTTGGTTATAGAACAATCCATGGATGGGGGTGAGGCAGGGATGAAAGCAGCGGAGAAAATAGAAAAACCGGACGAGTTGCGGGCGCATTTCCAGTCCCTTGCCGATAAGCAGATCCAGGTCCGCCTCTTTACACGGGGCGGGAAATTCCTCTCCACGGCACGGGTCCGCCTGGCGGCGGACAGCGCCGACGGCCTGCGTCTCTCCTCCTTTCCCTTCAACTGGTCCGATTATCCGGTCCTGTCCTTCCATTACAATTATGGGGAATGCTCCTGCGTTTTTCAAGCCCGGCCCGTCGGTGTACGGGAGACGTACCTCCAGGTGGAGCTCCCGGGCGCTGTGCTCCTCTTTGACCGGCGAGAACACTTCCGGGTGAAGCCGGTGCCGCTGGAACCTGTGGTCGTCCGGATCTGGGTGCCGGAAATGCCGCAAATCCGCCTCAATGCCGCTGATGTGAGCAGTGGGGGATTTTCCGTGCTGGTCCCCCGCCGGATGCGTTTTTTCGGAATGGGCTTGACCATGCCCGTGGCGATCGATCTTCCCCATGAGGAGAGAATCAGCACCGAGGCGGTGGTCATGGGAAGCTACACCTTTCTGGATGTCTCTCGGATCGGCTATAAGTTTACCCATCTGGGTGGGAAGGCGCGCGGTGCCTTGATGTCCTACTGCGTCCAGCGTCAGCTGAACCAGAAGGACACGACTGTGGCAAGGGAGGAAAAGGATGGGGGAAAACCGCGGGTGTGCGTGATCGATTCTAACCCGGCCCCCTGCGCTTACAACTTCCTCAAGCCCATGTTTGCACTGGAAATCGTCAACCATCCGAACGCCATCGCGGATCTGCGCCAGCGACCGACCGATCTCATCGTGCTGGATGTCGAGCATGACGGGGCCTGGCAGATTCTTCAGACCGTGACCCGTGACCGGTCGCTCCAGGCACTGCCGCTGATTCTCCTGGGCCGGGGGCTGAAGACAATGGGGCGTGCCGGGGCCGTCATGCCCATCAACCTCCCCTATGATCAGGCCTTTCTCGTTCATGCGATGCAGGAGATGATATGCAAGGTCCGGCTGTCAAAGAGGATCGCGGACGCCTATTACCGCTGCTTTACCGGGGAGGGGAAGAAAATCGTGATCCTGGATCCCCTGAAGAGGCTGGCAACCCCCGCCTTCAAGGTTCTGGAGGAGCTGGAGTTTCAGTTGTGCTGGATTCAGAGCGAAGCCGATATCCTGTCGAACATCGAGGCGGCTGGTCCCGATCTGCTCCTGCTGGACAGCGAGACGGGTGCCGAGGCTCCCGACACCCTGTGCAGACGGATCCATCGCACCAGGGCCATCAGGGGCATCCCCAAGATCCGCCTCCTTTCCGGCGGCGAACCGGTTCCCACGTCCCTCCCTGACGATGCCGGGATTCATTTTCTTAACAAACCCTTTGACGACGATCAGCTCCTGCAGGAGGTGAACCGGGCCCTTGGCCGGAACCTCTAAGGGTCTGTTTGAAATTTCCCTTGTATCGGCCCTGATTCGGGGTTTTTGAGCAGGCGCTACCGCATTTTCGCATGCTCGCCTCCCGGGCCAGGTGATATCAGCCCTGGGGATACACCATTTTTCCGCTCAGTTTGGTGTCATATCCGTCGAAGCGCTGGGCCAGGTCGGAAAAGTCGCCCTCGTGCAACAGTCCCACCAGAAGCTGAACCCCCTGGTCGAAGAAGCGGTCCTTGGCGATTAAAAGATCGTATCGTTCCCAGCGAAGGGGAATGAAATCGAGCCCCAGGACCGAGGCGACCGGACGGATGGAGGGGCCCGCATCGATTTTCCCCGATAGCACTGCCAGCCCCACATCCATGTGGCGGTGGCACAGGTCCTGGTAACCGGATATCGTTTCCCCCGCGATGCCGCATTTTTTCAGCTCCGTGTCCAGCAGCAGGCGGGTGCCGGTCCCCAGGGGGCGATTGATGATTTTGACATCGGGCTTGGCCAGGTCTGACACGCTCTTGATACCTTTGGGATTTCCCCTCTGAACCAGGACCCCCTGCTCGCGAAGGCAGAAATTGACCACCGCGGGCATCTGGCCCAGGGTTTCGCTTGCAAAATCGAAATTGTACTCCTTTTCGTTGTCCTGCATCAGGTGACTGGAGGCAATGTGGCAGCGGTTTTGCTGAAGGGCCTTGAGGCCTCCCATGCTGCCGATATTGCCAAACACCGCCAGATGCTCCGGGTAACGGTTGTTGAAATAGGAGATGGTGGCATCCAGGAGGGGATCGTTGCTGCCGGCGATGATCAAAAGCCCGTGGTAGGGCGGTAGTTGCCGCGTCGGTTCCGTGGGATAGTTGGCGGTGTTGGCTTCGATCCACTGTTCCACCAGATGCTTCGGAAAGAGCCATTTCCCCGTGATTTTAGTGGCGGGCAACTCCTTTTCGGAGATCAATGTATAAATCATCTTTTCGTTCACATCTAAAAATTGTGCGACTTCCCGGGTTGACATGAGCTGTTTCATGGATGGCCTCTCTCTCCCCCTTTGCCAGGTCGTATTTAATCCCGTAGCGTCTTAAACTTACCAGCGACACCCAGCACTGATGATGATTTCTTATATTTAACGTCCCTTGCCCCTGTCAATATGATTGTTCACATCCCCATGGCAGGGGCGGGACCAGCGCCGTGGGTTGACGGGGGACGATGAGATCCTTACGTTGCGAGACAAGGACCGTTTGCGGCAGGCCGATGTCCCCGCCGGGGCTGTTCCCGGATAGCTCCCGGTCTGTCGGTGGATAGATTCTGCCGGTGGATAGATAAGGAGGCGTGAGATGGACGCGAAATCGTATTGCGAACAGATGGAAAAACAGTTGATCGGCTGGAAAGCCGGAATATATGAGGTGCTTCGCGGGATGGAGCGGATGCCCGAGGACGAGAGCGCGTCCCTGGCCCCTTCCCTCACACGGCTCAACGCCCTGGTGGACGAGCTGGATACCGGCCTGGCGGAGCTCTCAGATCAGTGCCCCTTGGAGTGGTCCTCCCAGCGGGAAAGTCTCGATGATAAATTCGCCAGGATGAAGGGGACGCTGGCAAGCCTGTCGGAGCGGGTCGGGTTGCCTGACACGCTTTCATGGTTGGGATAACCCGCATCCCGATTTGAAACGATTTGTGTTGCATTTTAAGCGAACTGACTCTAAGGAAGGGCTACCGCAAGGCATTCAAGAAACCATTGAACCTCGGGGAACCCACTGGATATGAGCAACGACACCTATCTCGAACTTTTTACACCGGATGTACTGGCATCGCTTTTTCCTGAAACCAGGGCGGACCAATTTTTTGAAGCCCTCTTTGGCGATGCCGAAGAAGGCGCCTATGATATCCGTCTCGCCTTCAAGGGCCATGAAGAGCGCATCCTGCGATTTGAACTTCAGATGATTCAACGTCCCGGAAAGTGTCTGGCGTGCCATCTGACCTACGGACTTCCCCAGGTCTTCACCCGTCACCCGGTGATCAACCTGAAGGGCCTTGTGGCCGATATCGGCCATCTCATCAAGGACGGGCACCGCATCGAGGGCTGGGAGTTGGGCGTCACGCGGGAGAAGTCCCGCGACCTGCATGTCATCCCCCTGATTCTCCATCTGGAGCGGTGACCCGACCCCTTGGGGGCTCCTGCCCTATTCCCTTATGACTTCAGCCTGAGGGACCTGTCCCTTCGGTCAATCGTCATCATCGGTGGGGAAATACACCATGGAGGTTTTTTTGAGCTCACGCCGGCTGAAAAGCAAGGTGTAATCCGCCACCGATACGGCCCGGGACATCTGACGCGCAATGCCGCGGCATGACTCCTCATCGCCGGCATGGACCATGGTGTAAAGGTTGTACGGCCACCGGGGGCTGGGATCTCTCCTGTAGCAGTGGGAGACGTGCTCGAATCCGGCGAAGGTTTTTCCCACCGCCTCGATGCGTTCCTCGGCCACCCGCCAGGCCACCATGGCGTTAGCGGAAAACCCGGATTTCTGGTGGCGCAAGGTCGCGCCAAACCTTCGGATGATGCCCCTCCGGCAAAACTGTTCGAGCTTTTCCAGCAGGGTTTCCTCGGATATACCCAGGTGCTTCGCGATTTCACGGTAGGGCCGTTCGGTGACCGGCATATCGCCCTGAACGGATGCGATGATTTTTTTATCCAGTTCATTCATAATCGCCATCCATACCAATTGATGTGAATTTGCGCAAAACCTTTTTCCCGCTTCCCGGAGCAACCCGGGTAGTTGACGCTTGGCTCATGCCTTCTTATGTTGATTGACAGCGGAGCGCATGGCTGCCGGAAGGGTATAGTGAACTGAATTTATTATATCTGTGCGCCAGCAACAAATGAGATGGAAAGCGTGCGGGCCGATGGATTCGGATAATCAGGGAAAACATGTGACCTTCGGGTTTTTCACCTTTCTGCTCCTGGCGGTGCTGGTCGGGACGGTTGGTGGATTTTCCGCCTTGTTATTCCGGGGCCTGATCGCCTTCTTCCACAACCTGCTCTTTCTGAGGCAGCTGTCCTTCCACTATGATGCCCATCTTCACACGCCAGCCAGCCCATGGGGCATGCTGGTGATTTTCGTACCGGTTGTGGGGGCGGCCGGTGTGGTGTTCCTGGTAAAGAACTTCGCGCCCGAGGCAAAGGGCCGCGGTGTCGCAGAAGTCATGGACGCCATCTATTATGCAAAGGGAAGAATCAGGCCCGCCGTCGCGGTGGTCAAAGCCCTGGCTTCCGCCCTGTCCATCGGCAGCGGAGGACCTGTCGGCCGGGAGGGCCCCATTATTCAAATCGGTGCCACCTTCGGCTCGGCCATCGCGCAGCTTCTGAAACTTGCCGTCTGGCAGCGGGTCACGCTGATTGCCGCAGGGGCCAGCGCAGGCATCGCCGCGACCTTTAACACGCCGGTGGGGGCGGTGCTCTTCACGGTGGAAGTCCTGCTTCACGAGGTGAGCGTGCGGACGCTGGTGCCGGTGACCATCGCCACCGCTACGGGCACCTATGTGGGGCGTGCCTTTCTGGGGAACCACCCCTCCTTTATCCTCCCCCAGCTGGAGATGCGCCATTTTCACCTGACCAATCCCTGGGTACTGCTCTTCTATGTGGGGCTGGGGGTGCTGACGGGGTTGGTTTCCACGGGTTTCATCAAGTCGATCTATGCAGTTGAAGACTTTTTCGAGGGGCGCTTCAAGGGCGGATATTACCTGCGCCATTTGACGGGGATGGCCCTTGTGGGAGTTCTCATGTACGTCCTGTGGGTCGCCTTCGGCCATTACTACATCGAAGGCGTCGGGTACGCCACGGTACAGGAGGTGCTGAATGGGACCCTCAATGGGGCGGTGTTTCTTCTGTTGCTGTTCTTCCTGAAGCTTCTGAGCACAAACCTTACCCTGGGCTCTGGCGCCTCGGGCGGCATATTCTCACCGGCCCTGTTCATGGGAGCGACCCTGGGAGGCGCCTACGGCATTCTGTTGGGCCGGCTCTTTCCCTCCCTCGGGATCAATCCGGCGGCCTTCGCCATGGCGGGTATGGCGGGCGTCGTCGGTGGTTCCACCGGCGCGGTCATTGCCGCCATCGTGCTTATCTTTGAAATGACCCTGGATTATCGGGTAATCCTGCCCATGACCATCACCGTAGCGCTAAGCTACGGAATCCGAAAGAAGCTCTCATCCCAAAGCATCTATACACTGAAGCTGGCACGGCACGGCCACTTCATGCCCAGCAATTTCATGTCAAACTTCCATCTCATTCAGCGTGCACAAGATATCATGGCGAAGGATTTCATCGTTCTGCCGGCCTCGACCCCCGTGGATGACGCGTTGGAGGCCCTGACGACAGGATCGGAATCCGCCCATGTGGTGGTAGAAGATTCCGGCAGTGTTGTGGGCCTTTTTGCGGGGTACCGGGCCTTGGAGGGGATATCCTGCAGCGGCGGAAAGGTGCGGCTGCAGGAGTTTATGGACAAGAACTATCTGATCGTCCACCCGGATACAAAACTTTTTGATATCGTTGAGAAGCTGTACTCCCGAAAGGCCGCTACGGCCCTTGTTCTGTATCCGGTGGGGGGCCCAGAGGCCCGCAACGTTCTGGGAATCATCGATAAGGAACACATCATGGACGCCATTGAAAGCGCCTTTGATCTCTTTTCCGAATAACCTTATGGCCTTCAGCGCATCCGGCATCCGGCCTGGGGACGACGAGGTGGGGTTGCCGCGAAAGAGCCGCACCCACTTGGACTTGAAAAAGACCCTCCCCCTCGCGCGGCGGGGGAGGGGTTTTGTGTCTTCATGCAAAGCAGTGAGGTTACGTTAAAACGGTAGCTTCCCGTAACCCATAAGGTCATAAGCGGGGATGATAAGACCCACAAACGTCAGGATGATAAGAAGCCAACCCAATACTTTCGGTGACGTTTTACCATAGGTGACGGCCCATACCACCAGGGTGAGAACAACAAAGCAGATCATCATGAAGGCAAGATAGCCGCTCTTGCCGATGTAGGATGTCCCGTTGGCCTTGACACCGCCGCCGGTAATGAAGAACCAGCCGGCGATGGCGAGAATGATACACATCATTAAGGAAAGATTTCCCAGTGAACGGAGGTCTTCGACGCCACCCAGGATGCAAAAAGAAATTGTTAAGTACACAATACCGAAGGGGATTAGCAGGGTTGCGGTGAACCCGTCGCTGCCGAACATGGGCGTTGCCTGCAGTATGCCCCCAATGCAGGTAATCGTGCCGACGAAGCCGGCGATGGCACCACAGGTCCTTGCATCACCCTGGCCAAGATAGAAGAGGCCAATCGGAAACCACAACATACTGA
>CAYOXD010000109.1:0-9862 GCA_964407825.1 uncultured Desulfobacterales bacterium
AAGCTGAAACCCAGCGCCCAACCTGCGGAACGGTAGGAGATTACCTGCGATTGCTTTTGGAAAACAGTCGTATTGACCTGCCGGACAACAAAGAGTATGGGATAGGCTGGGTATTTATCGAAGACACAAGGACATTGGGAGGTTCCATGCACATCAGCGCCACATCCGGCCGTTTCCGGTCCGCCGGATTCACTCTCATCGAATTGATGGTGGTGATCGTGATCCTGGGGATCCTGGCCACCGTCATCGTTCCCAAACTCATGGAGCGGCCGGGACAGGCCAAGCAGGTCAAGGCGAAACTGGACATCTCCAGCCTCGAAACGGCATTGAAGCTGTTCAAACTGGACAACGGGTTCTATCCCAGCACCGAACAGGGGCTCCAGGCCCTGGTGGAGGCCCCCACCACCGGGACCATTCCCAAGAAATTCCCCCCCGGCGGGTATCTGGAAAAGGGGAAAGTGCCCAAGGACCCCTGGGGCAACGACTATATCTACCTGTGCCCGGGGATTCACGGCAAGTATGATATCTCCTCTCTGGGCGCGGACGGCGTTGCCGGGGGCACCGGAGAGGATAAGGACATCAACAGCTGGGAAATTGAATAGGGCGCAGTTCCATGCCAGGCAATTCCATCACCGGAAGGGGCGGCTTCACCCTTATCGAACTGGTTGTGGTGCTCGCCCTGATCAGCATCTTTCTCTTTTTCGCGATTCCGCGCTTTGAACGGGCCGTCGGCGATCCCGAGCGGGACGTGTCCAGATGGATGCTGCTCACCGTCCCCAAGCTGAAACAGGAGGCCATATCGGAAAACCGGGAGGTCACCCTCCACATCGATCTGGCTGCCCGCAAACTCTGGAGCACCCATGCGGGCATGGCCCCGGCGGAAGCGCAAGCCGCGGAGAATAAGGCCTATGTCCTACCGGAGGACACGGTCCTGACAGATGTGGCTTACCCGGATGGCCGAACGGTCTCCACCGGAACGGTAAAGGTTCGATTCTATCCGGGGGGCTACTCCGACCGGGTCATCCTTCACCTACAGGTGGACGAGGAGAAAAACGTGAGCTACCTCATCGAGCCGTTTCTTTCCCATGTCACCCTCGTGGATTCCTATGCGGGCTTTACCGGCTGATATCGCCTGCCGGAATCGGCATGGCTTCACCTTCCTCGAAATCATGGTGGCCCTGTGCATTGTCGCCATCGTGCTGGTGTCGGTCTACCGGCTCCAATCCCAGACGATCGAGCTGGACACCCGGACCCGATTCGACACCATCGCCCCCATGCTGGCCCAGCTGAAGCTCGGTGAAACCCTGGTGGATCTGAAAAACGCCACCTCCGGTGCCGGGGATTTCGGAAACGATTACCCGGGGTATACCTGGCAGGTGACGATTTCCCCGGTCAGCTCGGATCTCCTGGGTCAGGTGGCAGACGAGATGCGACGGATCGATGTGAGCATCTCCTTTCAGAACGATCTCAACACCTACCATCTGAGGGAATACCATGTACTGCCTCCCGGGTAACGGGTCTCGGGTGGCAAGGTCCCTGCCGCCCATCGCCGGCTTCACCCTCATCGAAATCCTTGCCGCCATCGTGATCTTTGCCATTCTCATCAGCGCGGTGTTCGGGACCTTTCTTTCCATCCACCACAGCACGGAGGCCCTGAAGTACGATGACGCCTACTATGAGTCCGCCCGGGCAGCACTCTCCCGTATGACGGAGGATCTCGAAAGTCTGTATGTCAACCGCCCGCCCCTCTATAAACCGCCGGGACTGGACACCCCCGCCGATCCCTACCGGGTGGTGGCGGCGCCATCGGACGTGGGAAACGGTGAATTTACAACCCTGCGCTTTACGAGCCTCTCCCATGTAGCCCTCAACGGCCAGCAGGCGAGCGGGGTCGCGGAGATCATCTACTACGTCCACCAGGAGGGCGGGAGCGGCCACTATACCCTCCGCCGCGCCGATCACCTCTGGCCCTACAAGGATCCCCCGGAGGAAAACGGGACCGATCCGATACTGTGCGAACACCTCAAGGGCCTCTCCTTCAAGTTCTACACCGCGGATGGAGAAACCGAGGATTCATGGAATTCCGAATCCGACGCTCACGGCCACGCCACGCCCAGGGCGGTGGCGGTAACCCTGACGGTGGGTGATAAAACCCGGTCCATCACCCTGCGCACGATGGTCCTGCTGCCGGTCTACCGGGAGGAGGTCCCATGAGAAACAACCGGGGATTTGCGCTGATGGTGACGCTGGCCGTCATTACCGTTATCATTGCCACGGTCGTCACCCTCAACCGCCTGCGGCGTGTGGCGGCATCGAACGCCGCCACGGCCAGGGACCAGGTCACCCTGATCCATATGGCCGACTCGGGCATCCAAATTGCCATGGCCATGCTGATCCGAGATCGAATGGACTCCCAGACCGATACGGTTCAGGAGGACTGGGCCTCTGCTGCAAAGAGAGCCCAGCTGGTGACCGACTTTCCCTTCGAGAAGGGGTCCCTGAAGGTGGCCATCAGCGATGAACGGGCGCGAATTCAGATCAATGCCCTCGTGGCCCTGCCGGGCCACACCTTCAACCCCTCCCAGTATCAGCTCTGGAACCGCCTCCTGGGGGAGTTGAAAAAGTCCGATAAGCGCCTCGCCGATCTGGATACGACCGCGATCATCAACTGCATCAAGGACTGGATCGACAGCGGCGATGACGACGCCATCACCGGCCTGACAGGCGCCGAGTCCTCCTACTATGAGAGCCTTGATCCCCCCTACCCCTGCCGCAACGGTCCCATGGACAGCGTACAGGAGCTCTTTCGGGTCAAGGGCATCACCCGGGATCTGCTCGATGGCCCGCGCACCAAGCTGCTGGACTACCTGACCGTGAGCGGCGTCAGCCGGACCAAGGGCGACAAGGTGAGCTTTGATGGAAAAATCAATATCGATACGGCGCCGCTGCCGGTGATCGCCGCTCTTCTACCGGTGGAGTACAACACATTTGCGCCGGATATCGTGGACTTCAGAGATGCAAAATCAGGGGATCAATACACCCATAAACTGGTCGGCCTCGACTGGTATAAGCAGGTCCCCGGCCTCGGAGAGTTGTCCCTCTCCCATGACCTGATCACCAACAGCAGCAATCTGTTCCGTATCACCGCCACGGCCAGGCTGCACGATCTCCAGCAGCGCATCACCGCCGTAGTGGAGCGGGAAACCGACAAAGTATCCGGTAAATGGAGCTGTCGAATCTTGCGTTGGTGGAGGGACTGAGATATGAAGACCTAACCATGGCTAGAAAGTATATCGGCATCGATATCCAGGAGGGAGCTCTCTCGGCGGTCCTCCTCCAAAGCGGGTTGAAAACCCGAATGGTGGAGGCCTGCGCACAGGTCCCCCTGGCCTCGGGAGGAGAAGCCGGGGAGGCGCTCCAGGCCGGGATGGAGGCCCTGATGGACCAACTGCATCCCGATGGCCATGCGGTGATCCTGTCCATCCCCACGGACCATGTCATCTGCCGGAATATACAGGTGCCATTCACCGATGCCAAAAAAATCCGACAGATCGTCCCCTTCGAACTGGAACCGCGCCTTGCTTTCCCGGTGGACAACCTCATCATCGACTTTCAGAAGATCGACAGTACGGACAACAATACCCGACTGATGGTCATTGCGGCCGAAATCTCCCGGTTGAAATCGATTCTCGAGCTGGCGTCCGCTCACCACATGGATCCGGAGGCGCTCGTACCCGGCGCCTATGCCACGGGATGGCGGCTCTGCCAGCGCCCCGATATGCCGGAAGACTGGATTTTGCTGGATTTCAGCGCCGGTCGATGCGCTCTTCTGGCAGTGCACCGCCGCAAGGTTTGCCTGATGCGCTCGCTTCCGGCAGCACTTTCCAGCGCTGATGCGGCAGGCCTCATCGCCGGTCACATTCAACAAAGTCTCGCGGGGATGGATGAGATCATACAGGGGGCGTTTGAGCCGGCGCGTATCGTGGCGTCCAGAGTCGCGCAGGGGGGCGAGGTCCTTTTGAACCAGCTTTCCGACCGGCTGGGCTCGAAAATTGAAATCATCGACCTGTTCGAGACCGAGGGGCTCAAACCGGCGCCAGAAGCCCCAACAGCCACCACCGGGTTGAACAACGCCCTTGCCTGCGCCCTGATGGCCGCAGAGGGTCACCCAGGCGCCTTGAACTTCAGGCAGGGGCCGCTGTCCGCCCGGAGCCGCCTCCTGGAATACAGGCCCCTTCTCCTGCGAGCCGGTGCGTTTCTGGCAGCGGCCCTTCTTCTGGCGCTGGTGAGCGTCCTGCTGGACATCTCCAGCCTCGAGCGGGCGGTGAATGATACGAAAGCGCAAATCAACCATCTTTTCAACTCGGCGCTGCCCAACGAGCACACCATTGTCGACCCGGTCCACCAACTGACCATCGCGATGGAGGAGCTAAAGAAGAAAGCCATAGCGGCTGGCGGCGAAAGGCATCTGCCCGCCATCGATATACTGTACGATGTGAGTACGGAAATTCCCGCCTCCCTGAACATTCGCCTTTCCACCCTCGTGGCGGGAGATCAAAGCATCCTTCTGACGGGCGTCACCGATTCCTTCAATGCCGTGAACAAGATGAAGGACCACCTGGAAAAGAATAAATCGTTCAGAATCGTGAAGATCAACTCCGCCAATATGGATCAGAACGGCAAGCGGATTCGCTTCAAGATCATGATTCAACTTTAGGAGCAAAGGGACCGGATGGTGCCGATCAAACTGAATCAACGTGAAAAATACTATGTGGCCTCGGCCCTGGTGGCCATTGTCGCATTCGCCGTGGTTCAACTGGTCGTGTTCCCCCTGTTGAACAAGCGCAGCCGACTGGAACGGACGCTGCAGGCCGCCCAGCGACAGCTCCAGTCCATGCAGACACTGAGCGCGTCGTACAAACGCCTTCAGCTGGAAGCCGCAGCGGCTAAAAGCAGCCTGGCGGGCAGGGAACCTGGGTTTTCGCTCTTCTCCTTTTTGGATTCCCTCGTGGAAAAAACCGGCTTGAAGGATCGCATCAGCTATATGAAGCCATCGAACAGCCAGAGCCCGGACAGCCGTTTCAAAATTTCCACTGTGGAAATGAAGCTCCAGGGAATCACTCTCGATAAATTGGTGCAATACCTCTATCATGTCGAATATTCAGGAAACAGTGTTCAAGTAAAACGCCTTTCCATATCCAAGACAGGCAACAAGGAGGGATTGGTGGACGTGGTCCTGCAGGTGGAGACCCTCGAGGCCATCTGACGGGAACCCGCCCCCCGCACCCATGACAAAGCATAAGTGTACGATCCTATACATTGTCTATGCCCTGGCGGCAGCGCTGGTTTTTCTGTACTGTCTTTTCCCGGAACAGGCGGCCATCCGCCGCGCCACCGGTCTGTTCGATCGGGCCTATGCTCCCAACCGCATTCACATCACGAAACTGCGTCCTCTATTGCCCGACGGCATCCGTCTGCAGGGGGTACGCATCCTGGGAGAGGGAAACCAGAACCTCCAGCTGACACGGGTGGATATTTTCCCGAGGCTGATTCGGCTGATGGGTGGAAAACTGAGCCTGGACTATTCCGGCAGCGCTTATGGGGGAAGCTTCAGCGGCCATATCGAGTTCGGGAACACCGACGGGGATGCCCCCAGGCGGATGACCCTGTCCATGTCGAAACTGCAGCTGCGTCAACTGCTGAAGGATCGCCTGGCGGACATGCCGGAACTCGGCGGCACCATGGATGGCGAGGCGGTATATCATCGATCGCTGAAGTCCGCAGGTCTTATCACTGGCAAGCTGACCCTGACCGGGGTGACCCTGGTCCTTCCGATGCTTTCCGGGGCAGCCTCGGCTCTCAGCTTCTCGAGCGTGAGCACGGCGTTTTCCATGAATCCGCACCTGGTGAGTCTGAATAACACCGAGTTCAAGGGGCCGCAGCTGGAGGGAACGATGACCGGTGACCTGCACATCGGACGAGCGCTGCCCCAAAGTCGGCTGGATCTCACCCTGAAGGTGGTGCTCCATCGGGAGTACAGCAATCTTCTGGCCCAAACGCTGCCTGTGACGATCCGCAACGACCGCGGGAATCCGGGCGCCTATAAGTTTAAACTATTCGGGACACTGGAAAGACCGGATATTTCCCTGTTACCTTGAGATGGCATTCGGGCCTATCCTTGAATGTCACCATGAATCACGAACGCGGTCGACATTTATGATCAAAATCATCGGGCACGTAGCAAACCTTCTGTTTTTGACCCTGGCGATCTATTTCGCCGTGGATGCCGGCTATGCTCTGTTCCGGGGCGGCGGGCCCATGCCCCCGCCGCCTGTCCGGACACTGGAAGAAAAACCCTTGCCCGTGGCCCATAAGAACCATTCCTTTGCCTACTATCAACTCATTATTGAACGGGATCTGTTCCATACCCGGAAGAGCATAACACCGGAGGGACCGGTCCGGCCGACAGACCTCGACCTCGACAGGCTGGCGAAGACCCAGCTGCAGTTGAAACTCTGGGGGACGGTGGCCAGCCCCCAGGGAGCGGAAGCTTCCTATGCGGTGATAGAATCTGAAAAGGATCACAAACAGCACCTCTATCGGGTGGGTGATACGGTGGCGGGGGCCACCGTGAAGATGATCCTGAGGGATAAGGTGATCCTCACCAGGAACGGCAGAAATGAGGTCCTGGAGATCGAGAAACCAGGGAAAACCCATCTGGGGATGCCCCTCCGGTTCACATCGCGAGTCGGCCCCGCACCCGGTTCTCCCGGGGTGAGCATCATCAGGCGGCGGATCACCTTGAGCCGGAACCAGATCAATACGACCATGAACAACGTCGGACAGCTCATGCAGGAGGCCAAAATCCAGCCGGTACGCTCCGGAGGAACTCAGGGGCTCGTTATCAGTCAGATCAGACCCAATTCGCTCTTCCGGCGCCTGGGACTCAGAAACGGAGACATTATCACGGAGGTGAACGGCAGAACCATCCAGTCGGTGGATGACGCGTTGCAGCTTTACAGCCAATTGAAGGCATCCAACAGGGTGTCCTTGGCCATCAAGCGAAGCGGCCGGAACGAACTGATCGAATATAGAATCAGATGACCCAGTTCCTTCTACAGCGCCTGTTTGACTTTTTAACACGATTTCAGTTACTTTACGCGTAATTGTCGAGCGGGCCCCTAAAATGGATTGTATGCATATGAATGCTCGAACTTCCTCCATCATTGGATTGTTGCATGTCTTGGCCCTCACCGTGCTTCTTCTGCTCCCCTGCCCGCCCTGCGGCGCCGCAGTGGCCACGGCACCCACCGGTAAAACGGCAGGCGGCCAGAACCGGTTCGTGACCATCGACTTCAACGACGTGGATATCGATGTATTTATAAAGTTCATCAGCGAGCTGACGGGGAAAAACTTCGTGGTCGACAACCGCGTCCGGGGAAAGGTCACCATCATCTCACCGACCAAGATCTCCGTCGACGAAGCCTACCGGGTGTTCGAATCCGTGCTGGAGGTCAACGGGTTCACCACCGTGCCGGCCGGAAAGGTCATCAAGATCATCCCCTCTCCGGAGGCCCGTTCCAAGGACCTCGAAACCCGAACCCAGGGACCGAGGGGCTTCAAGGCGAGTGAAAAACCGAACGACAAGATGATCACCCAGCTGATCCCCCTCTCCTATGCGGATGCCAGGGATGTCAAACAGCTGTTCACCCCCCTGGTCTCGAGAAACAGCGTCATCCTCGCCTACGAGGCCACCAACACACTGATCGTGACGGATGTGCAGTCGAATATCGACCGGCTGCTGAGAATCCTCAAGGTCATCGATACCCCCGGCATCGGTCAGGAGATTGCGATCATCCCCTTGCACTATGCGGATTCGGAGAAGATGGAAAAGACCCTCGAGGCCGTATTCAAGCCCGAACGAGCCGCGAGAGCCGGCCAGAACCCCTTTGAAAGGGTGAAGTTCATCTCCGATCCACGCACCAATTCGATTATCGCCGTTGCCAGCGAAAAGGACCTCATCAGAATCAAGCGCCTGGTTCAGCTCCTGGACCAGGAGACCCCCCGCGGGAAGGGCAAGATTCACGTCTACTACCTGGAAAATGCCACGGCCGAAGATGTGGCCAAGGTCCTCACGCAACTGCCCCAGAAGGGCACCGGCGGCACCCCGCGCGGGAGCACGGGTGGGGCCTCCGTTATCTCTGGAAACGTCCGCATAACGGCGGACAAGGCCACCAACAGCCTGATCATCATGGCAAATCCGGAGGATTACCAGGTGCTAAAGGACGTCATCCAGAAACTGGACATCCCCAGATCCATGGTCTATATCGAGGCGCTTATCATGGAGGTGGACCTTCAAAAGAGTTTCAACCTCGGGATCAAGTGGTCCATCTTCGGGAACTCCAATGTCGGTGGCAAGAGCACGGGGATCGGGGGGGGATTCGGGTCCGGAGACGGCGGTTTCAGCATCGGTGCCAGCGATCTAACGGATTCCGGGCTGTCCCTCGGGATGATCTCCGGTGATACCATCCAGGTGACCGTGGACGGAACCGTGATGAACCTGCCGAACCTGTCGGCGGTTGCCAACGCGTTCAAGTCCGACAAGGATGTCAATATCCTCTCGACGCCCCAGGTTCTCACTACGGACAACGAGGAGGCGACCATTATCGTGGCAAGCAACATCCCCTACAAAACCCAAAGCTCGGCGAGCTCGGCCGTAAGTGGGGAGGTCTTCAATTCCTACGAGTACCGGGACGTGGGTTTCACCCTCAAGATCACCCCCCATATCAGCAAGGACCGGCTCGTCCGTCTCAAGATCTCCCAGGAGTACACGGCCGTGGATACAGCCCAGGGCCAAAAGGTGACGGATACCCCCTCCACCCTGAAGCGCTCGGTGGACACCACGGTCATCGTCCAGGACCGGCACACCGTGGTCATCGGCGGGCTCATCAACGACAAACTGAGCGATACCGTGGACAAGGTTCCCTGCCTTGGGGATGTTCCCTTTCTGGGCCGCCTCTTTCGCAACGACAGCAGGGGAAACGAGAAGACCGACCTGTATATCTTCATCACTCCCCGGGTGATTAAAAATCCGGAGGAGGCCGAGGCCATCATGAAGGAAAAGAGCCAGGGCATCGACCGTACGGGGAACGAGCAGATCAAGCTGTACGACCCCGCCCATCCGCATTACCTGGCGCCGCCCCTGGTCGGAAGCCCGGACGCGCCACCGAAGGGGAAGAAGAGCTCCCCATGAAAAGAATTACCCTTATCGAGGCCCTGAAGGAGGCCGCCGACATCCCGGAGGAGACGCTTCCGGAAATCTCCCGAATGCTCGAAGACGCGGGGAAGCTGGAAGGGCAGCTGCTGGTAAAAAGAAAGCTGATCACCGAATCCCAGCTTCTTTCCGCCTGGGGCCTGCAATACGCCCTTCCCTTCCGGGAAGAACTCCCCCTGGAGCATATCAACACCGAATTCGCCGATACGGTGCCGATTCATTTCCTCAAAAAGAGCCTTCTGGTGCCCCTGCAGCTGACCGCGTCGGCCGGGGATCCGGTCGCCGGCCCCCGGAACATCATCGCCCTCCACGACCCCGCGGACTTCCAGCCCATGGACGACCTGGTGGACATGCTGGGGCTGACCGATTTCCAGGTGGTGCTGGCGCGAAAGGAGGCCATCCTTTCCGCCATCAACCTCTTCTATGACCTGAGGCGCGATTCGGCCGAGCAGCTTGTCCAGGACATGACCGAGGACAGCCGCACCATCATCAGTGAAATAACGGACACGGAAGACCTGCTGGACGACACCAGCGATGCGCCCATCATCAAGCTGGTGAACCACATCCTGTCCCAGGCCATCAAATCGA
>CAYOXD010000110.1:0-9425 GCA_964407825.1 uncultured Desulfobacterales bacterium
CGGCAGCCCGAAAAAGGCCGAATTGACCAGCTGAAGGATCTTGGCGGACATGCCCAGATCCTGGCCCACCACCTCGCCGATCTCCTTCATGGAAGGTTCATCGGAGGAGAGCATCCTGACGATCTCCAGATAGAGGCTGGGGAGGCTGGGAAGCGATTCCATACCGCTGATCAGGCCTTTGAGGCGCCGGTTTTTGAGGAGGTTGCTCAGGGAGCAGGCCCGCCGCAGGGTATCCATCAGCACTTCCACTTCGCAGGGCTTGGAGAGAAACTGGTGGGCCGAGGTGACCGATCGCAGGGCCATTTCCGGGTCCGAATACCCGGAAAGGATAATTCTGACGGTTTCCGGCCATCTGTCCTTGACCGCGGACAGGAAGCTGGCCCCATCCATATGGGGCATGCGCATATCGCTGATGACGATATCCACCGGTGCGGCTTCCATCTGGGCCAGGCCCTTTTCGGCCTGGTCAAAAAAGTGCATTTCCCATTCACCGCGCATGGGGCGAAGCATGCGTTTCAGACCAGAGAGCACGTTGATTTCATCGTCTATAAAAAGAATTCGCTTCACACGGTATCCTCCGCCCTGACCTCACATGAGGGCTCGGCTGAAGATGCTTCGTTATCGTCTGAGAACCTGACGCGGACCTCCCTGAAGGCATCCAGGACGTTCGTGAAGGCGTCGAAGACCTCGGGATCGAACCGGCACCCCCCCATTTCTTCCATGATCTTCAAGGTCTTGTCCTCGGGGTAAGCCTCTTTGTAAGGGCGCTTCGAGCTCAACGCGTCATAGATGTCAGCGAGGGAGACGATGCGTGCTTCCAGGGGAATCTCGTCCCCGGACAATCTTCTCGGGTATCCCCTCCCGTCCCATCGTTCATGATGGGATTCGGCGATGATCGCCGCCATCTTCAAAAAGGGGTTGCTGTCGACCGTGCCCCCCAGGACGGTATAATCGGGTTCTTCAGGCGCCATGGCGTGAAAGAGCCGCGGCTGTTCCCTCAGAATGGTGGCGCCGATTTCGCAGTGCTTCTCCATAACGCTCCGCTCCAGATCGTTCAGGCGGCCCTTTTTTAACAGGATACCGTCCGGGATGCCGATCTTGCCGATATCGTGCAGGGGGCTGGTGACAAAGAGCTGCTCGCAGAACGCATGGGGGCACTTCAACTGCCGGGCGAGAATCCGGCTGAACCAGCCCACCCGGACCACGTGATGCCCGGTGGTCTCATCCCGGTACTCCCCCGCCTTGGCCAGACGCCAGATGATGTCCAGGTGCGAATTCTCCAGCTCGAGGGTACGCTTCCGCACCTTATGTTCAAGCAGTTCGTTTTGTGCCTTGATCTCGTCCTGATAGGACTTTATCTGCAACATGTTGCGGATCCGGGCGGTCAGCTCCTCGGGCATCACCGGCTTGGCGAGAAGATCCGTGGCGCCCTCATCCAGGGCCCGGCGCTTGAGGGCATGTTCGCTCGCACCCGTGACGATCGTCACCGGCACATCCCGCAGCCGCTCCGAGCTTCGCAGGGCACGGATCAGATCGAAACCGTCCTTTAGGTCCATCTTGAGATCGCTCACCACCGCATCCGGCGGATTGCTCTCCGCGATTTCCAGGGCCTTATCCACACTCTCGGCAAAACTGGCGATCCAGTGCTTCCGCTCCCCGTGCAGCATTCGGCGATAGGCATCGAGCACCTGGGTATCGTCGTCTACAAACAAAACATGACGCTTCATTGCGCTGACCTCGCTTCCTTAGCGATTTAAATTAGCACCCTTTGGTCTCGGAACGCAACAACTCCTGATCGAAATCCGAAAGCTCTCAGGCCCCGGTAGGGGTCAGGGGCAGCCGGATGATAAAATCGGTGCTCTTTCCTACTTCGGATTCCACTTCCAGGGTGCCTTTGTGCTGCTCCACCACCACCGAGTAGGCGATGGACAATCCCTGTCCCGTTCCCTTTCCGATGGGCTTGGTGGTAAAGAAGGGATCGAATATTCGCGTCCGCAGCTCTTCCGGGATCCCCCCGCCCGAATCACCGATCCGGATCTCCATCCACCCGTCCAGGGAACGGGTCGAAATCCGGATGGTCCCCTTTTCCGCCGGCGATGGGCCGAGCTTTTCGGCGATGGCCTGGGCCGCATTGACGATAATGTTGAGCAGCACCTGATTGAGCGGTCCCGGGAAGCAGGGCACCAGGGGCCGGGAGGGGTCTAGGGCCGTTTCGATGGTGGAAACGTACTTCCATTCATTTCGGCTCACGGTAATGGTACTGTCAATGGCCTTGTTGATATCCAGGGGGACCAGCTCATTTCCCGCGGGGTGTGAAAAATCTTTCATGGCCCGGACGATTTTCGTGACCCGGGCGATGCCCTCCTGGGAGCCGCTGATGGCGCCGGGAATCTCCTCCCTGAGAAACGCCATGTCGCTGTCCTCGATCAGGGCATCGAGTGCGCCGAGGGTGTCCCGGGAGACGGCGCCATTTTTCAATTCGGCCAGCAGGGAATCATACTTGTTGAGAACCGACAGCAGGTCCGTGAAGGCGGTATCGAGGAACCGGGCATTATCACTGATGAACTGCATGGGCGTATTGATTTCGTGGGCGATGCCGGCCGCCAGCTGGCCGATGGACTCCAGCTTCTGGGCCTGGCGCAGCTGCTGCTCCACCTGGTACTGACGGCTGATATCCTCAACGACTTCGATGGCGGCCACCAGATTTCCCGCGCGGTCGGTGATGGGGGAGGCGATGATTCGGAATTTCCGGACCCCCTGATCATTGGGGATGTCCAGGACCGCCTCATGAATGCCGCCATCCTGGAGGCATTGTACGGTCGGGCAGCTCCGGCAGCTGTGCTTGCTGGGCGAATGTTTGAAAACCTCATAGCAGATGGGCCTGTCACCGGCTTGAACGCGGGGATGCCATTTTCTCATCTGCCCGTTCATTTCCAGCACCCGCATGTCCGGTCCGATGAGGGCCACCCCCAGCCCGATGCTTTCCACGATCCGGCGAAACTTCTCCTCGGATTCGCGCAGGGTCTCCTCGACCCGCTTCAGTTCGCTGATGTCCAGGAAACTCTCGATGAGCAGCCGTTTTCCGTTGATGGTGGTGCACGCCACATTCTTCAATATGGGGATCCGCTGACCGACGGCGTTGATCAGCACCCATTCGGCGTGATCGATACCCTTTCCGGAGTCCAATACCGGACACTGCCCCTCCTTCGTTGGGCAGAATACCTCCTTGCATGTCTTCCCGACGACCGCCTCCTTCGGGCTTCCGATTGTTTCGAGCGCATAGGGGTTGGCGACCACGATCTCCCGGGTCTCCTTATCGATGACCAGCACGCCAGTAGGAACGGAATCGAGGATGATGGCCAGGCGCAGCTGGCTCTCCTGAAGCTCCCGCTGCGTCTCCCGCAGGTCGGTGATGTCGCGACCGTGAAACAACCAGCCCCGGTGACGGTCCGCTTTGTCGTTCAGGGTCCTGACGTCAAACGCGATCGTCCGGCCCAAAAACGGTCGCTCCAGCATGAAGTGGCCATCGGTCGCTGATTTCGCTAAGAACGGACAACTGCTGAGACGGTGATCCTCAGGGTCGCACAGGACCTCATGGATGTGCCGGCCGCTAAGCTGCGCCGCATCGGTTCCGGTCAGGCGACTCATGGTTTGATTGCACCGAACCACCTTCAAATACGGGTCCGCGCTGATCATGAGATCGGGGAAGGCATCCAGCAGGGAGATGAGCTCATCGTTCACCCGTTTGACCTTGCCGAGGCGCTCCTGGCCCTGTTTGAAGCTGTGGGCGCGCGCGATGGCCCGGATGAGAAGTTCCCCTGGCGGGGGCTTTTCCAGAAAATCATAGGCTCCGTCCCTGACGGCCCTCACGGCCTGCCCGGTATCCCCAGGACCGGTCAGGGCGATGGGGATGGCATCGAATCCGGCCGCCCCAAAGCCTTTCAAAAACGCCTCCCCGCCCGTGGCCGGCATGTCCAGATCCACCAGCACGACGTCGAATTCGGCCGCATTCAGGCGTTCAGCCGCCTCCCGGATATCCTGAACCTGGATCGGGGCACACTCGGCGGAAGCCAGCGTCAATGACAACGTGCTCAGCAGGTGCGAATCAGCGCCCACCATCAGTATCCGGGGCTTTTCGGCCACCCGAGACTCCTTTCAATTACAAACGGTTTCCCATGACACAGCGAAAGCATGTGACCCTTCTCATGGCCGCTAAGGATTGTTTTCGGAAAGATCGGGGATTTTCTTGAGGAACGCTCGGTCCTTTCAGTTTCCCCGGTACCGGGGTTTCCGCTTTTCGCGGAAGGCCGCCAGGCCCTCCTGACGGTCATGGGTGGGAATGGTAACCCAGTATGACTTTGATTCAATGGCAAGACCGGTTTGAAGATCCGTCTGCGATCCGTGATGGATGGCGTACTTGGCCTGCTCCACGGCCACGGGACCGTTGCCGCAGATCATATTCGCCATTTTCTGGCATTCGTCCAGGAGCCGGGCCTTGGGGAACACATGGTTTACGAGCCCCATGGCATGGGCCTCCGCGGCATCGATCCTGCGTCCGGTAAAGATGAGCTCCTTGGCCTTTGCCATCCCCACCAGCCTAGGCAGACGCTGGGTGCCGCCAGCGCCGGGGATGATCGCCAGCCGGGTTTCGGTCAGCCCCAGGGAGGCCTCCTGCGCGGCCATTCGAATATCGGCCGCAAGGGCCAATTCCAGTCCGCCGCCGAGGGCGACGCCGTTGATGGCGGCGATTACCGGTTTGCCGAGAGACTCGATGGCGGAGAAAAGGGCGCCGATGGTGAAGAGGAATTCCTTGACCTGCACCTCCCCCATCGTGGCGCGCTCCTTCAGATCGGCCCCCGCGCAAAAGGCCTTTTCGCCGGCGCCGGTGATCACGATCACCCGGATCTCCGGACGAAATCGCACGGATTCGATGTGCCCCCCCAGCGCATGGAGCTGAGCGAAATTAAAGGCGTTCATCACCTCCGGCCGGTTCAAGGTCAGCACGAGGATCGCGCCCCGCTCCCGTGCCAGCACAACGGGCTCGTCCATGGTCTCACCTCCTTTTCCGGCGCAGCCGGAATTCATGTCCAACGGGAAGGGCCCCTGCCCTGTCGCCTACAGCCCCAAATCCCGTGCGATCACCAGCCGCTGGATTTCCGAGGAGCCCTCGCCGATATCCAGCAATTTCTGATCCCTGTAGAAGCGCTCCACGCCGTACTCCTTCATCAGCCCGTAGCCCCCGTGGATCTGCACGGCGTGGTTGGCCACCCGCCCCATCATTTCGGAGCAGTAGACCTTGGCCATGGCCGCCTCCTTTGAAAAGGGACGGTGCTGGTCCTTGAGCCAGCAGGCCTTGTAGAGCAGGTTGCGGCCGCACTCGATCTCCATGGCGCAGTCGGCCAGCTTGAAGGACACAGCCTGGAACTTGCCGATGGGCTGTCCGAACTGATTGCGGGTCCGGGCGTACTTCAGGGCCAGCTCGAAGGCTCCCTGGGCGCCGCCGAGCCCCATGGCCGCCAGGGACAGCCGCCCGCTGTCCAGGGTCTGGAGCATCTGGTGGAACCCGTCTCCCCTGTCCCCGAGCATATTCTCCTCCGGAATCCGGACATTGTCAAAGTATAACAGCGCCGTGTTGGAGGCGCGCCACATCATTTTCCCGTGCATGGGAACGGCTTTGAACCCGGGGGTGCCGGTTTCCACCAGAAAGCAGGAATACTCCGGCTTGCCGTTATCCCGCACGCCGGTAACGGCCTGGACCGTCACCCCGAGGGACAGCTCGCAGGCGGCATTGGTGATGAAGATCTTGGAGCCGTTGAGCACCCAGTGATCGCCGTCCAGCGCTGCGGTGGTACGCGTACCGCCCGCGTCGGAGCCGGCCTCCGGCTCGGTGAGACCGAAACCCCAGAGCGCCTCGCCCGAGCAAAGGCGCGGCAGGTACTTTTGCTTCTGGGCCTCGGTGCCGAACTGGTAGATGGGACCGAGACCGATGGAGTTGCCGGCCGCGACCGTGGCGGCCTGGGAGCCGTCCACCCGGGCCAGCTCCTCCACGGCGATGATATAGGACAGATAATCCGTGTCTTGCCCGCCAAAGCCTTCCGGGACGAACATGCCGAAAAGGCCGATCTTTCCCATCTTCCGGGTGAGCTGCGCCGAGAAGGTCTCGGTCTCATCGAGTTGGGCCGCCACCGGCGCGATCTGCGCCTGGGCGAACCGGCGCACTTCCTTTCGGATCATTTCCTGGGCCTTGGTCAAATCGAAATCCATGCATGCCTCCAGAGGATAGGTGTTGGCGGTTGCCTAATAGCCGGAAGGCTTCACAAGCTCCTTCCAATCGCCCGGGTACCGCTGCGCCGAAGATTCGCCCCGGCTCTTTTTTCGTTCGGCGAGCCCGGGACGGGCGAATTTCAGGTGCCCGGCGCGCTGGGTCCTGCCGTTGACGACGGCCTCGGAGCGCAGCCGGTCGCCCACGGTTCTTTCCATCTGTTTCCCGAGCCACAGGACCCGGTCCACGTCATAGCCGTGCGCGATCCCCATCTCGTCGATCTGGACCAGGGTATCTTCGAGACAGACCAGCCCCACGAAGCGCGGATCCTCGTAATAATACTCCCCCAGGCCCTTGATGGGGCGGTCGTCCATGAAGTTGGCGGGCTGCCCCCCCAGTCCGCCCAGGGTGCACTCGAACCGTGTGATGCCGGCCTGTAGCGCCGCCAGCACCGAGGCCGAGGCTACCCGCTTGGTTTCATGGAAGTGGGCGATGTGCCGCTCCGGGTCCGGCATGGCATCGAGCACCAAGGAAAAATAGCGGTACACCTCCGGGGCCGAAGCGCTGCCGTCATGGTCTGCGTGCTCCACGTCAAAGGCACCGATCTCGAACCAGCGCCGGGCGAATTCGATGGCCTCGCCGATGTCGGTGGCACCGGAGATGGGGCTTCCCCAGATGGTGCTCACCGTGCCGCACATCTTCAGCCCCGCGTCGTTGGCCTTGCGGGTGGCACGCCGCGCCTCCTCCCAGTACTCGGGAAGGGTGCAGCCGGTCTCGGCATAGTGGTGCGCCTCGTCCGTGGAGGTCAGCATGAGCACCCGGTCCGGTCCGATGCCTCTTTCTTTCAAGGCGATGGCCCGGTCCACGGCCTTTTCCCGGACCGTGACGGCGGTGATGACAACCTCCCCCGGATCGATGCCGGCCCTGTCGCACCGGCGCCTGAAGCGATCGCTCCGAAGATGGGCCAGGACCTCCTCCGCGTCGCGGAACTGGGGCATGAGGTAGGGGTTTCCAAGGTTCGTGACCTCGATGTGCTTGCATCCCGCCAGGATGAGCTGCTCCGCGTAAAACTTTTTCGCCTCCGTGGAGACGAATCTTTCCAGGTGCTGAAAGCCGTCCCGGACGGTGATGTCGGAAAGGGTGACCCTCTTTGGCATCCGGGGAAAGAGTTTCCAGTAGTCGTATTGGCTCATGTGACACCTCCCTTAAAGCGGGGGGCAATGACGATATCGATTTCGATACCGATTTTCAGGGGTTCGCCGTGGATGCATCAGGACCTGGTCTAGAATCGGAAATTTCCGAAGACCGGCTCTCCGATGGGCAGCAGCAGGCTCACCTCGAAAGCCATGGCAAGCCAGTCCCTGATTTCACCGAACTTCAGCACCCGGTCACTGAGCAACCGGCTGCCGCAGGAAAAGGGGTGGGCCTCGCTGTCGTACTTTTCAATCATCTTTGTGCGAAACGCCTCCTTTTCCGCCTCGGCCATGGGCGCCCCGCCCCGTTTTCGTTTTCCCTCCTCCAGGGACAGCAGCACGCCCGCGGCGCTCCGGCCGCTCATGACGCCGGTCCTTGCCCGCATGGTGTGGAAGACGAAGTGCGGCCGATAGGCCCTGCCGCACATGCCGTAGTTGGCCGCGCCGTTGTCCGGTCCGATGACGAGCTGGATCCTTGGCACCTGGGCGCAGGAAACCGCCCGGACCATGTCCGCGCCGTATTTCCCGATTCCCATGTGCTCGGACTCGGAGCCGATCATGTACCCTGGAGATGCCTGGACGAAAAGCAGCGGCACCTTCTCCGTGCTGCAGCGAACGATCCACTCCGTCGCCTTTTTCGCGGCCTCGTGAAAGATGATGCCCGAGTGATTGGAGGCCACGACCCCCACGGGAAGCCCCTTGATGCGGATCTTGCCGGTGAGGAGGTTATCCCCACGGCCTGGCGCGTAATCGCGCTTGACCTCGTAGAAGGCACTGTCATCGGCGATGGACCGGAGAAAGCCGGCCCCATCGATGGCCTGGTGAATATTTTCCGGCAGGATCTCGTAGAGAGCCGTTTCCGGCTCCAACGGTGGCGCCTCGGCATACCGGTGCAGCTGTAACCGCTGCGGGGGCTCCAGGGCCAGGATCTCCCTCACCTTGGCCACGGCCTCGTCCTGGCTCGCGCACAGGTGATCGGCGCCCCCAGAAACTTGGGTGTGCACCCTGGCCCCGCCCAGGTCCTCGGCGGAGATCTCCTCGCCCGTGGCTGCCTGCACCAGGGGCGGTCCTCCCAGAAAGGAGTAGGACATCCCATCGATCATGACCGATTGGGAGGCCATGAAAACGATGTAGGCGCCGCCCGCCGTGTTGGGCCCTGTGCTCAGAGTGACCTGTTTCAGCCCCCTGGCCGACAGGCGCGCCATGTTGTAGAAGATAGCGCCGAAATGCTGCTCGTCCGGGAACACCTCCGCCTGCAGGGGCAGAAAGACGCCTCCCGAGTCGGCGATATAAACGCAGTTGAGGCCGCACCTTTCCGCGATGCGCTGTGCCCGCAGATGCTTTTTCAGGGTAATGGGGAAATAAGTCCCGGCCTTTACCCGGCTGTCGCTGGCGCAGATCATGGTCCAGTTGCCGTTGATCCTTCCGATGCCGGTCACCAAACCGCCGCAGGGAACGTCGCTGACCCCCGGATAGTCCACATCGAATCCTGCCAAAAGGCTCAACTCGAAAAAGCGGGTCCCCGGGTCCACCAGCCCGGTGATAAGCTCCCTCACGGGCCGCTTTCCCTTCTTTCGGAGCCGCTCCACCGCCGCCTCCCCGCCCGGCCACAGGGCCCTTTGTATCCGCTCATCGAGCAGCCGTTCCTCGTTTTCCCAATGACGACGATTGGCACTCCCGCTCCCGGACATGGCCGATCCTTTCCGCTAAAAGTGATGGGATAAAAGCCCGACCTGATAGGCGCCTCGCGATTCCGAGCGAGCGCTCAATCATAGTTTGAATCTCCCCACCCCGAATGTCAAGTGCAAATTCGGTCAAGGCCTTCCAGCACGACTTTAACCTGCGATAAAGATAGAAAAAAGTTCTTGATTTTTCGTTGCAAAGATACTTTACCCTTTGGGTGTCGCTCTTTGAAGATGAGCACTACCATCTGTAAAGCGATTTTGAACAGAAATAAAAATGCTTCGATT
>CAYOXD010000111.1:0-9374 GCA_964407825.1 uncultured Desulfobacterales bacterium
GCCTTGTCACAGGGTGCCCATCTTCCTGGCCATGTCCCGTTCGCGATCCCCGGGGGCCTGGGGACTTCCGAGCCGGCCGAAACTGAGCAGCGGTGTCACGAAATACACGCCCTGATGGGGCTTTCCCGTGTCCGCGCAGATGGATTCCAGGTAGGATATGGCCTCTTCGAGGAGTTCCTTTTCCTCGATGGCCGTGAACAGCGTCTTGTTGTGAAGCATTCCGCCGCCGGTGAGCGTCCGGAAACCGGCGAAGATGGGAATATGGGTACTGATGAGCTGAATGAAGTCCGTTGTTTCCACCACGGTGGCGCCGGTGATGCCGATGTCCAGCCACCCGGTAATCAGCTCGTCGATAAGGCTCTCGTTGTTAATCACCGCAGTCAAGAGATACACGTTACCTCTCAATCCCTGGGGAAAGCGCCGGTTATCAATGAAAGGCCATCTTGTCCTCTATCCCGCAGAGGTTCTTCCAGAGGATATCTCCGTCCTTGGCCTCCCGGATGCTTTTCATCACCTGCGTCTCCTTGCACAACCGGGAAATACCGGCCAGAAGCCGAAGGTGGAGCGTCGGTTGATCGTCCGGAAACAGGAGCACCAGCGCCACATCCACCGGTTTTTCATCCAGGGCTTCGAATTCGATGGCCCGCTCGGGCCTTACCAGGAAAACCGACGCCTCCTCGATTTCCGGACTCATGGTATGCGGCAGGGCCAGGCCGCCACCGATCCCCGTGCTCATGATCTGCTCCCGTCGCCTGAGTCCGTCGTAAAGGGCCGCGGCATCCTGTACGATGCCCCTCGTCTTTCCGACCTCGGCCACAAAACGAAGCAGCGCGGTCTTGTCGGCAAGCGGTATATCGAGATAAATGTAGTTGGATTGAAGATATTTGCAAATTTTCATGGTCGTTCCGATCCTGTCCACTTCTCCCCTGCGCCCCGAACCCCCAACATGCGGTTCCAAAACCGGATCACCACCAGGCGCAGGTCTTTCATCCGGTCCACAGGTATAACGGGGGCCTCCTCCTGGAGGCTCAACCGGTGAGCCTGGGCGCGATAGGTGAGATAGGCCATCCGCAGCCGATGGGCCATCTCGTCTCCAATGATGCCGGTTTCCGCCAGTGTCTGGATCTGGCGAACGTTATCGGTCCATCGTAGCAGCCTGGGATACCGATGGGCCATCAGCAGGATTACATACTGCACCAGGAACTCGATGTCCACCATGCCGCCGCGGTCCTGCTTGAGGTCGAAACCTGTGCGTCTTCGGTTGCCATGCTCCCGCCGCATACGCTCCCGCATCTGAACCACCTCCCGCTGGAGAGTACCCCTCTCCCGCGGTCTGGCAAGCACCCGGCGGCGTATGGCCTCAAACCGCCGGATGAGCGCCGGATCCCCGCAGATGCCACGGGCCCGCACGAGGGCCTGATGCTCCCAGGTCCATGCATCCCTCATCTGGTACGCCTCCCAGGCATCTATGTGACACACCAGGGGCCCGCTGGCACCGCTCGGCCGAAGCCGCATATCCGTCTCGTAAAGGACACCCGCGGGTGTATGGGCCGAAAGGACATGGATGACCCGCTGGCCCAGCCGGGCAAAAAACTGACCGGTTTCCATGGGCCGCTCCGTCCCCCGGGTCTTCCCGTCTGTACCGGCGTGGAGAAACACCAGGTCGAGATCGGAGGTATAGCCGAGTTCCAGCCCACCGAGCTTCCCGTAGCCGATCACGGCAAACCCCCGCTCCAGTGGCGAGCCATCCAGAAGACACACCGGCGTTCCATGTCGCTTTACCAGATGATTCCAGGTGAGCGCCAGGGCCTTTTCCAATGCAACGGCCGCGATATCGGACAGATGATCGCTGACCCGCATGAGGGGCAGGGAACCGACAATATCCGCCGCGGCGACCCGCAGGGTATTGGCCTGTTTGAATACCCGGAGGGCGTCCATCTGATATTCCAGATCGTCCGGGTCGGTCTGCTCGAACCGCCTGGCGAGATCCTCCTGGAGAGCCTCACGGTCCGGTGGCGCATAGAGGGTTCTCGGATCCAGCAGTTCATCGAGGAGCACCGGATGCTGCATGAGGTAGGAGACTATCCAGGGGCTGGCCTCAGCGAAGGTGGCCAGCCGAGTCAGCGCATCGGGGTTCTCCTGCAGAAGGGCCAGATAGGCGGTCCGACGCTGAATCGTTTGAATGAGGTCCAGCAGTCGGCCCAGTACCCGGCCGGGGCGGGATGTGCGGCCTGCGCTGGCCAGAAGAACGGGAACCACGTGGTCCAGCCGCTTTCTGCCCACCTGGCTCAGGGCCCGGGTCGCAGGGGCCGCGCGATGGACCGCCAAAAGCCTGAGGACCTCCCCGGGATCGTCATAGCCGGCCTCTCGCAGGAGCGCCTCGTTGCCATCGCCTTGGGGAAAGAGCCATACGGCCGCCAGGGGGCGGTCCCCTCCGGTCTCTACGCCTGCGGCCGCATCACTGTCGGCGGATCCTTCCAGTTCGAGAACCTGATTGAAATGCAGTTCCACCTGCCGGCGGTGATGGTCCAATTCACGGAGAAAGGCCGCCGGCTCGTCAAACCCCATCGATGCCGCCAGGCGCTCCCGGTCGGCCGGACTTTCGGGTAGTTGGTGGGTCTGCTGGTCGGCGTAGGCCTGCAAGCGGTGTTCCGTATTTCTCAAAAACCGGTAGGCTTCGGTCAGTTCATCCCGGGCCGTGCCGGATATGGCGCCATCCCGGGCAAGGCGCGCCAGCACCCCCTGAATCCTCCGGCACTGAAGCGACGGAAGGACCCCACCGCGGAGGAGCTGAAAGGTCTGCCCGAAAAATTCGATTTCCCGGATCCCCCCAGGTCCCAGCTTGATATGGTCCTGCATCCCCCGAAGGGCCACCTCGCGGGTGATTTTCTGTTTCATGTCCCGCAGGGACTCGAAGGCGCCGTAGTCCAGGTACCGACGGTAAACAAACGGTCTGAGCCGGGAAAGGAGCCTTCCGCCGGCCTCCCTGTCGCCCGCTACCACTCTTGCCTTGATCCAGGCGTAGCGCTCCCAGTCCCGCCCCTGCTGCTGATAGTAATCCTCCATGCCGTCGAAGTGCATCACCAGGGGGCCGTTTTCGCCGTAAGGTCTCAGGCGCAAATCCACTCGGAAGAGCGGACCCTCCGGGTCCACGGCGCCCATGACTCTCACGTATTCACGGCACAGGCGGACGAAAAACGCCTCGTTGGTGAGCGGAGCGTCCCCGCCGCCTGTGGTGACGCCGTTGTCGGGGTAGGCGAAAATCAGATCGATGTCCGATGAAAAATTCAGCTCCCTGCCCCCCAGCTTGCCCATGCCGATGACAACGAGCCGCTGGGGCCTGCCGTTTTCTCCAACGGGCATGCCGTACAACCGGGTCTGCCAGAGGTACAGATGGTCCAGGGCCACCTCCAGACAGGCATCGGCAAAGGCCGACAATTCGGCCATGGTTTCATCCAGGTTGGACCAACCGGCCAGGTCCCGCCAGGCGATACGCACCATTTCCCGGCGACGGATCCGCCGCAGTCCCCGGCTCAGGGCCGCCGCATCCCCGACAGTGCCCAGCTGCTGTCGAATCGAGGCCAGCCAGGTCTCGGCCCCCCTGGGACCCATCAGATCCCCGCTGGACAGAAGTTCCGCCAGCAGCGAGGGGTAATGGATACAGGCCTGGCTGACAAACTCGCTGAAGGAGAATACCGCCCGGGCCGTTCGGCCCCATTCAGGATCCTCGGGGAATCTGATGGACTGGGCGTCGGCGGCGTCGCATAAGGCCCGCCATTTCTGGGCCGTTTCCACGTGCCGCCTTTCGGAAAGCAGTTCCGGTTGGGTCATGGTTCCCCTTGATGGATGAAGGCGGCGTGATCGATCCCCGCCGCGATAAGCACCTGCTCTACCCCTAACACTAATGTCCGTGGGGGATCAAGCCGGATCCCGTCCCGGCGATGGCAGCCCCCCATGGGGGTGCATGGAAATGGCAACACCCCCTGGATCCTTCATTTTTTTTCGGCCGGAGGCGTTTGCACTGCCCCCATTCCTATGTTAAGGGGGGGGGATAAAAGGTCGCTCCCGCTCGCCACAGAGGGGGGGGAAACGTTTCATCAAACTATGGCGGAGAACCACCAGTGGACGATTTCTTCTATGAAAAGCCACGCGAATATTGCGGGCTTTTTGGCATTCATGGGCATGCGGATGCAGCCAAGCTCACCTATTTCGGGCTCTACGCCCTGCAGCATCGCGGGCAGGAGAGCGCCGGGATCGCGGCCTTCGACGGCCGCACCATGCGTCAACACAAGGGAATGGGCCTCGTCCCCGAAGTTTTCAACATGGAACACCTGGAGCAGCTAAAGGGCCACAGCGCCATCGGTCACGTGCGCTATTCCACCACGGGGAGCTCGATTCTCACCAATGCCCAGCCCCTGGTGGTCCAGCACCGGCAAAAGACCTATGCCGTAGCCCACAATGGCAACCTGGTCAACGCCCACACCCTCAGAAACCAGCTGGAGGAAAGCGGATCCATTTTTCAGACCACCATGGACAGCGAGGTGTTTCTCCACCTGTTCGTAAAAAACCTCAGCCATGGATTCGATCAGGCGCTTGTTGAAACCGCCACCCAGCTCAAGGGGGCCTTCTCCTTTGTCATGCTGACCCATCGGGGAGAGGTGGTCGGCATGAAGGACCCCCTCGGATTCCGGCCCCTGGTGATCGGCCGGCTGAACGGCAACTACGTGCTGGCCTCGGAAACCTGCGCCCTGGACCTGGTGGAGGCGGAATTCGTCCGCTCGGTGGATCCCGGAGAAATCGTGATCATCGGCGAAGACGGCATCCGGAGCATCCGCTACGCCGAGCCGGACAAAAAACGGTTCTGCATCTTCGAATTCATCTATTTTGCCAGGCCGGACAGTACCATCTTCGGCAAGACCGTTTACGAGGTCCGAAAGGCCCACGGCCGCCGGCTGGCCCAGGAGGCCCCGGTGTCCGCAGACCTGGTGATGCCCTTTCCGGACTCGGGAAATTACGCCGCCATCGGCTATGCCCGGGAATCCGGGATCCCCTTCGAGATGGGAATGATCCGAAATCATTACGTGGGCCGGACCTTCATTCAACCATCCCAGAGCATGCGGGATTTCAGCGTCCGGATCAAGTTGAACCCCGTTCGATCGCTGCTAAAGGGGAAGGAGATCATCATCATCGAGGATTCCATCATCCGGGGCACCACGGTGAAAACCCGGGTCAAGGCCCTGCGGGAACTCGGGGTAAAACGCATCCACATGCGGGTCAGCGGCCCCCCCCATCGGTTCCCCTGCCATTATGGCATTGATTTTTCAACCAAGGGCGAGCTGATCGCCGCAAAGATGACGGTCCCCGAGCTGAAAGACTACCTGGGCCTCGACTCCCTGCACTACCTGAGCCTTCGGGGACTGCTGGATTCCACCGGCGTGGAAAATCCTGAAAACAGTTTCTGCAAGGCCTGCTTCGATGGGTGCTACCCGGTCGAGTTCGATGAACATCTGTCAAAGAACTGCCTTGAAATATTATAGTATTATGGAGGATCGGTGAATCGGTCCTGGATCAAAAAGACGGTCGCCTTTTCCAGGGAGGCCGTCAACCTGTTCTTCCATCTCCTCACGGGCTGCAACCTGTCCTGCCGGCACTGTTACATCAATCCGGCCCAGCATGGCACGAACCGGCTTGCCCTGGAGACCATCGAGGCCTGGCTTCGGGCCTTTTCCAACAAATCCCACCGAGCCAACGTGATCTTTCTCGGCGGCGAGCCCACCCTGCACCCGGCGCTTCCCCTGGCCGTCAAGGCCGCCAGGGCCATGGGATTTCAATCCATCACCATCGATACCAATGGGTATCTATTCAACGACATCCTGTCAAAAGTAACGCCCTCGGAGGTCGATTTTTTCAGCTTCAGCCTCGATGGAGCCACGGCCACCGTCAACGACGCCATCCGCGGTGAGGGGTCCTATGAGACCTGCCTGGCCGGTATTCGAAAGGCCATCCGGCGGGGATTTCACACGAGCCTCATTTACACGGTCAGCGCGGAAAATCTCCACGAGCTGGACCGGATGCCGACGCTTCTGTCGACGCTGGGCATCGAGCGGTTCTTTATCCAGGTGATCGGCATCCGGGGAAGGTCCGCCTCCGCCGTGGAGGCCGATCCGGCGGCGGCAGGACAGGTTCGCCCCGACGAGTGGCTGGACATCATCCCCCGGGTGGCCGGGGAGGCGGCCCGGCTGGGGATCCCGGTCACCTACCCCAAGGTGTACCTGGACCCGGAGGAGCCCTTCGCCTGTGCCGGCATCGCGGCGGATAACTACTTCATCTTCCCCAACGGCCGGGTCTATCGCTGTCCCCTGTGCGAGGACTATCCCCTGCACAGCCTGGCCTTCAAGGACGGCCGCCTCGTCTCCAGGGCCAAGGTGACCGAGGCGGATCTGTTTCCCCTCACCCTCCCCGAGGGGTGCGTCATGAACCGCATCATCCAACCCGGCAACATCCAATACGCCCCAGACGGCTCCCCCCTCCACCGTATCGCCTGCTGCATGCTGAAGGAGGAAGTGGTGCCGGACCGGTAATACCCCCGTTTCATATCCAGCGTCTCGTTCGGCTTCGATACATCCGGTAGGGACTTCCGAAGGCTTCCTCCAGTTTGCTCTCCTCATAGGGGCAAAAGACGGAATTAAGGATGAGCAGATAACCGAGCGCCGCCCCATAGAAGGGCAGCGTGCCAAAAAATAGTGCAAGTCCTGCAAGCATGAGGACCATGCCGAGATACATGGGATTGCGGGTGAACCGGTAGGGACCATCCACCGCGAGCTGCGTGGTCGGGGCCATGGGGCATAGGGCGATGTCCCGTTTCCTGAATATCAGCCAGACCCACATCATCAACCCGAACCCCGCTATCCCGATTGCCATGCCAGTACCTGGTAATGACAAACGAAGGCCCTGCCGCAGATCCAGCCCCCAATGGAGGAGAGCGGCGCAGGCGGCCAATCCCATGGCGATCCGCGGCGGACGCAGTGCAATGATCTTCATGTCGATCTCCTTGCGATTGCCCGGCCAGTTTGAAATGGACTAGGCGGGCGGTCATCAATAATCCGTGCTCATTTTTTATTTAGCAACTAAACTATCAGGGTAAAAAAATATTACACTTGTCCCCTCATCTGCCGGACGCTCTCCTCGAGATAGCCGTTGATCCAGGAGAGCATGTGAATGAGAAAGGCGATCTTGTCGTCGGGACAGCTTTTCAGTTCCGCCATCAGCGGCAGGAGGGTTTGCTCGTTCTTCTGCTGGTGGCGCTGGTAAGCGTCCCATCCCGCGCGGGTGGGTTCGATAAACACCTCCTTGTCGTTGCCGCCCCGCTTGTAGCGCCGCACCATGCCCTTGGCCTCGAGCCGCCTCACGACCTGTGACACCGCCCCCTTGGTGACACCCGCAGCACGAGCGAATTCGGTCATGTTGATGTCCGGGCTACCGCCAACCAGGTCCAGCATGTGCCGTTCGGAATGATGCAGACCGTACCGGTCACCGGAACACGCCGGCATCTTCTCGAGCGCCTGGTAGCGCCGTGCCGCTCTGATGAAAAGTTCCATCACCTGTTCTGCCGCCTTCGTCTTGTCCATGGGGTAAATAGTATAGTAGCTAAACAATAAAGTCAACGCCTATTCATAAAGCTGTTGGCTATGTTGGGTACAGGTCGTCGTGTCCGCCACCGCGGGCGGCCCTGAATCCGCGAATGGATTGAAAACGACGATTGGGTAAGGGAGGCCGGCCGGCTTGCCTACTGCCCGTCGTCGGAGATGTGAAAGCGCTTGAGCTTTCGCCAGAGGGACACCCGGTCGATCCCCATGAGCTGGGCCGCCCGGGTCTTGTTGCCGTTACACTTTTCAAGGACCCATTGGATGTAGCGCGTCTCCTGTTCCTCCAGGGTGGGGATGGCCGCATCCTCGTGGCGGTAAGTCTCGATGGAGAGGCGGTTGATGTAATCGGGCAGTTCATCGACCCGGAGGGTCGGTCCCCGGCCCATGGCAATGGCCCGCTCGATCACGTTCTCCAGCTCCCGGACGTTTCCCGGCCAGCTGTGGTGGCACAGAAGCGCCATGGCCTCCGGATCGATGTCATGGATCTTTTTTTGGGCGGCCAGACTCTTGGTCCGGATAAAATGTCGAATCAGCGCCGGGATATCCTCCACCCGGCCGGCCAGGGGCGGCAGGTGCAGCGTGAGCACATTGAGCCGGTAATACAGGTCCTGGCGGAAGGCGCCGTCCGCCACCTCGCTGTCCAGGTCCCGATGGGTGGCGGCGATGAAGCGCACATCGATGGCGATGGGCTCAAGTCCCCCCACCCGCAGAATTTCCCCCTCCTGGATGGCCCGAAGGAGCTTCACCTGCATAGTGGGGGGCATGTCGGCCACCTCGTCCAGAAACACCGTGCCGCCGCTGGCGACCTCCAGGAGGCCCGGTTTATCCCGGTGCGCGCCGGTGAAGGACCCCTTTTCGTGGCCGAAGAGCTCATTGGCCATCAGCTCCTCGGTGAGCGCGCCGCAGTTGAAGGCCACGAATTTCTTTTCGGCCCGGTCACTGAGGGAGTGGATGGCCTTGGCCGCCAGTTCCTTTCCGGTGCCCGTTTCGCCGTAGATGAGCACATTGGCGTCCGATGCGGCGATCTGCCCGATGGTCCGGCGCACCGCCCGGATGGCTTCGCTGTCCCCGAGAATGGTGGAGATGCTCCGGGATCCGGCTATTTTTTTTTTCAGCTCCTGGTTTTCGGTCTGGAGCGTGCGCTTGAACAGGGCCTCCTTGACCACCTTGCGCACCACGTCGATCTTGAAGGGTTTGGCAATATAAAAATAGGCGCCCTCCCGCATGGCCTGGACCGCCATCTCGACGGTGGCATACCCGGTGATCAGGATCACCTCCGTGAAGGGCTGAAGCTTTCGGCACTGGGCCAGCACCTGGAGCCCATCCACCTTTTCCATCTTGTAGTCGGTGATGACGAGGTCGAATTCCACGGTGTCCAGTTGGGCCAGGGCCTTGGTCCCGCTGTCGACCGCAACCACATCGTAGCCCTCTTTTTCAAGGATATGGGTGAGGTTGTGAAGGGTTATCGCTTCGTCGTCAACAACCAGGATCATTGGCGGACGTGCCTGATGCATGCATCCCTCTACCGTTCATCGGGGCTCTTCAATTAGGTGCTGCCTGCGTAAAAAAGCAATATGAATAATAAAATCAAATAGCAAAGCTTGGCCTGGTTTGCAAGCCAATAAAGCGGGACATGGGGTTTAATAGGAAGTTGCCTTCCGTCGATAAACATAGATACGAACGTTGCGTATCAAGGAGAAGCTGAATTTCGGACCCATCAAGACAGCG
>CAYOXD010000112.1:0-5115 GCA_964407825.1 uncultured Desulfobacterales bacterium
TGCCCAGGGGGACGGTCTGGTTGGAGAAGTCGGAAAAATCGGTTGTGCAAAGAATACGCTTGATTTGAACTCTCATGACGCCCCCTCCTTTTTTGCCCCCTGCGGGACACGGCCCCGTCGGCTGGACCCCGTCGTTGGAGCCGGTCCGCATCAGGCGATGTTGGTTCGAAGCCATGAATCAGCTGAAGATGGCAAGGCGAGGCAGCTTGGGATCAGGGTATAGCTCCGGCAAGCAACGGGGAGGAACAGGCAATGGAACAGCCGCACAGAAGCGCTCCTGATTCATAGGATATCACAGGGCCCCATGGGGTTCAATGCCTGCATACGCCAATGGTTCAGGCGATCGGCGCCCCCCAGCGTACCAGGTGCTCCTCGATAAAGGATACCACTTTGCGATGGGTCTCCTGGCCGGCGGTCGTCACGGGGATGGGCGAACCGAAGGCCACATGCACAACCTTTTCCGGGTTCACCGGACCGGCCTCCTTGATGAGACTGCCATTGGCCTGGAAATCGGTCTTCATGGCCACCGGCACCACCCAGGTCCCTGTCTTTTTGGCCAGCTTGACGCCCAGGGAATTGAAAGCTGCCGCATCGAACCGCGCGCTTCGGGTGGATTGGGGAAAAATGACCAGGGAACATCCTGATCCAAGAAGCCTGCGGCCCTGATCGAGAACAACCTTCAGGTCCTTCCGGGGATTGGTACGCTCAAGGGAAATGGGATGCACGGCGCGCATAATGGCTCCGAACACCGGGTAGTTCAACAGAGACTCCTTGACCACGAAGGTCACCCGGTGAAAGGGCAGGATAAGCCCGGGCAGCAGGAAGGTATCGAGCATACTCATGTGATTGGCGATGAATACCAGGGGGCCGGGATGTTCCGCAACCCGTCGAAGACCTGACACATGATGACGGCCGCCAACGGACTCGACGAATTTTAAGATACGAAGGGAATCGATGATCCACCGTTCGCGGTCGTACTTTCCCTTCATGGCCGTCTTGCTGCTGCCGTATATAAGCGCCATGAGACGGGTGTAATACCCGAAGGTCGCCAACCATGTGGGAAGCCGCCTGAGGACCGAGGGGACGGGGGGGCTGGTATAACCGAATTCCGTTGTCAGGATGCGCCGCAACTCCAGGATGCGCCGCAACTCAAGAATGTCAATCATGGTCTCTACCGAGAAAAACAACGAATTATAGGTTCAGGAGCGAGGCAGGCGGTCAGCAGGCCAGCACCATGGGTTCCTCGGTGCCCTGCCCGGAGGGTTGCCGATCAAAGCCACTCTTTCGCCACAGCATATTCAGCCGGGCACGTTGGATCTTGACGCAGGGGGCGATGGATGCGAGGTTTTCGCCAGGATAGGCCGGGCGGCCGGAAATTTCCAGGCAGGCGTCCATCCCCTTCTCGAGGTTACCCATGTATTCCACGAGGGCCTTCACCGCCTTGGGGCTCCCATCGCACTGCCGAATCAGCCGCTCGAAGTAGTCGACGTACATCACAATTTCGTTGGCGAACATGTGCGGTCTCTGGTCGGACACAAGAGAAGTCCCCCGGCCATAGATGTGGTCCACCATCTGCCGAAGCGAGTAGGTTTCATCAAACCAGGCCAGGTTCGGCCCAGGACAAACCAGGGGGGGAGATTTTTTCGCATCGGCCATCCCCAGTCCAATGAGAATGCCGTTGCCCAGATGGTCACACAGGCAGGTCTTTCCAAGCACCTTTTCGGTATCCTCCGACTGCTGGAAATCCCCTTCCCCGCAGGTACCGATCTGGGCCAGCTTCTTCTTTTGAAATTTCGTGGAGGCCATACAAATCGGCTGCTCCGAGAATTCTGTATTCAGCGCCAGAAACCCCTTGGGGCAGCCGGAACCGGGTTTCCCAGAGGCGACGTTTCCCTGGGTCCACTTGACAGACGCGGTATTGCGCACCAGATTGAAGGGGACTCCCAACGGGGATATGTCACTCAGGTATAGATCGTTCTTTCCGGCATTACGCATCAGGTCCCGGGTTGGCGTATCCACACAGGTGGCTTCGGGAACCAGCAGGAAGGGGGTCCCCCACCCCGTGGCGTCCATGCCGAAGGTCTCACGGAGTCTGAAATCCTCTCCATGGTTTCCGATCCCGCCCTGGACCGTGACCAACGGCGGCGAAATCGCCTCGGGGGACGGATAGGCCCATCCCATCCCTTGATAATGCTTCCGGATCAGGCGTTGGAAATCGGTGCTCAACCGTTCCCGGTTTTCCATGAATTCCTGAAGGATGACGGGCAGCAGAACACCGTTCGAGGCAAAGGCATGCCCCCCGCAGTTCAAACCGGACTCGATCCGGTACTCGGACACCTCGAGACCGCTTTGGGCCAGAAACCTGCCCTGAATCAGAGAGGAGCGAAAATCACTGACTTTCAGGATGATCTTCTTATTTGCCCGGCCAGTTTCATCCCGGTAAAAATCCCTGAACCGGGTCATATAACGGAAGAGCCCCTTGTTGATCCCGGCCGAAAAAACGAGGCCGGAGGACAGGCGGCTTTCAGCGAACCCTTTGAGGGCCGTCTTGGCGTCCGAGCAGTCCTCCAGGGCCCCCCCCTGGCTATCGAACCGGGGCCGGTCCAGTTTGACCATGATGTTGACCTGGATCTCACCAGGTTGCATGCCCAGGGTCAGTTTCTCGGCCAGCCGGTCCCGATCGACGCCGGGCTGCATGTCCAGCAGCCTCAGATAGTCTTTCTTGAGGACCGATCCCTCGGGCAGCATCTCGAAATATTTTCGTTTGTCATTGTCCTGGAAAAAGGGCTCCATGCGGACCCTATCCATTTTTTCCTCTACAATATCCAGGACGAGGTTGAGATATTCCCGGATTCTGCGGCTCCGGCCGTCCATGGCACTCCTGGGAATGGGGTCATAGGGCCGATTGAATTTCCCGCAGTAATATTTCCGCAAGCGTTCGAGCAGCAGGTCATCCACGAGGGAGATGACCGATGAAATACCAAAATGGGCCACGCGGATCGGTGTATCTGCCGAGTGCCCGGTGCCCATGACCGGAATATGAAAGGAATGGGGGGTTGCAACCATGGTACGCCTCGTCATAATGGGTATTTCCGCTTTACGCAGACTCAAGGGGTGAGAGCGTGCTCTTATTCAAGGGGTGAGCATGCTCTTAAAGGTGACATTCTTTAATCTAAACCGGATCGATTCACAAGAGAGGCGAGACGTTTTACAAAACTTTTACATTTTTGCCCCCTCATTAATTGGGTTGTCCGGTCAGAGCCCTTTGGTGTATCCACTATAGGCGATCGGGCGATTCGGCCGGCATGTCCGGATCCGGGCGTCACCGTTAAAATAAAACTATAAATGCGATTGTCCGGGCGCAACCGCCCCGGTCATATGGAGCGTTGGCAGGTCATGAAAACAGCCAAATGGTTTTTGCACCCCTTCCTGATCCTGATTTTCTCCATCCTTGCCCTAGGGACTTCCCTATTTCTCTACATCTACTGGTACCTGGAATTCAGTGTCGGGCTCAATGTGCTGGCCGATCGATTCCATTTCGATCCAACGCAGGTGCTGGAAATACGCAACTGGGTGGTGATCCTGGTCCTGTCGCTTCTGGTGGGCATCATCCTGATGGGCATTTCCATCATATTCACTTATAACATCAAGATGTTCCAGCTGTACCGGATGCAAAACAACTTCATCAACAACTTCACCCATGAGCTCAAAACACCGGTCACCTCCTTGAAGTTATACCTGGAAACGTTCCGAAAATATGATATCGCCAAGGAAAAACGCATCAAGTATCTGGATTACATGATAAGCGATGTCAACCGGTTAACCGACGATATCGACCGAATTCTGAACCTTGCCCGAATCGAAAGCAAGAGCTTCAACTGTGATTTCGTCAGGACGGATGTGGTGGCCTTTACCCGAGCCTTCATCGAGAGCAACGCGCACCATTTCGGCACCTCACAAATTCACGTTTCAGCGCCCGACACGCTGGCCTTCTTTTACGAGATCAACCCGCCCCTTTTCGAAATGCTCCTGATGAATCTGTTGACCAACGCAATCAAATATAATACCTCGGAAGCCCCGAGGGTCACCATCTTCTTTGAACAGAAAAACCGGCACCTGCTGATCCGGTTCGAGGACAACGGCATCGGCATTGAAGGTGGCAACATGAAGAAAATATTTAAAAAATTCTATCAGGCCGGCACATCTGACAACATGTCCGCAAAGGGCACCGGCCTGGGGCTTTACCTGGTGGATCATATCGTCCGATTGCACAGGGGGAAAATATCCGCCCACAGCAGGGGTGCCCATCACGGCTCCACCTTCACCGTTTCGTTGCCACTGCCGTCCCAAACCAGGGGGTCATCAGGGGAATAACCGATGGGTAACGGAACCAAAAAGCGAATCCTGATCATCGAGGATGATGCGCATATCGCTGAGGGGCTCGACCTGAACCTGACCCTCCAGGGGTATGAGGTGCGCGTCGCCGAGGATGGCGCAGCCGGTCTGGATCAATGGCGGACGTGGCGGCCGATGCTGATCGTGCTCGATATCATGCTGCCTGAAGTCGATGGACTGACGGTGTTGAAGCGGATCCGTGAAACCGATGAACGCGTTCCGATCCTGGTGCTCTCGGCCAAAAACGCTGCCGACGACCGCATAAGGGGGCTTGCCTTCGGGGTGGATGACTACCTGGCCAAGCCCTTTAATCTGGATGAGTTCCTGCTTCGTATCGAGCGCCTGTTGATCAAGGCCACCTGGTACGATGACCGCCTTCCTATAGCGGACCCGACGCCGGATATCTACGAATTCGGCGACAACCGGATTGATTTCCTCACCTTTACCGCCCTTGGTAAAACCGGCAAAATCACTCTCACCGAGCAGGAGGTTAAACTGCTCAGGCTTTTTATCGCCAATCCGGGCAAACCCCTTTCAAGAGAGCGTCTGCTGGAAGCCGGCTGGGACTACTCCCCGCAGGCGTCCTCGCGAACCATCGACAATTTCATCGTCCGATTCCGAAAATACTTTGAGACCAGACCCAGAAAGCCCGTTTATTTCAAGAGCCTGCGATCGGTCGGGTATGTTTTTGATCCCAAAGGAAGCGGGGGGTAGCCCCTT
>CAYOXD010000112.1:5215-9332 GCA_964407825.1 uncultured Desulfobacterales bacterium
CCCCCATTGTTGCAACGATGGGGTTTATTTCACGATGTCTCCCACTTTCAATCCGCTGCCAGATACGATTCTGCCTTCCGAATAGCCTTCCGCGACCGTCGTCAGCTCGATTTGTCCCACCTGATCGAAATTCTGCTTCAGCACCTTACCGGTATCCGGATCTTTGATCACCCTGCCGGGACGATACACGCCCTTGGTCTGGCCGGTTTTGAGCCCACTGCCGGATCCGCGGTTGATGACGACCGTATTTCCGCTTACATCTGCGATCTTGGCTCCCTTCAGCCTCGGCGTTCCGAGAGTCCCCCCGGCCCCTATGCCGTATCCGGTCAGCGTTGCGACATCTATCTTTGCGGCGAAGTCCTTGATGGCCCCCCGAAGGGTATCCGTTGCCTTTTTTTCGTTAAACTTTTCTCCGACACGGTAGCCGAATAATCTCAGTCTGATGGAGGATTCGCTGTGGGATCCGCTATCCGCGAAAACGATTTCTCCCGTGGTGGCGGAAACGATGCGTACGTCCACAGCGGCGTGATATCCTGTTTTTCCCACCCGCACATCTCTGCCGGAAGCGCCCGAACGGCTCTGGCCGTATTCCGTTACCGCGCCGGTGATGATATATTCTACCCCCAGAAGCCTCCCGACTTTCACCGCTGTTGAAGGATCGATGGCACCGGATAGGCTCAAGCCCTGTTCCTTAAGGATGGATTTGAGTTTTTCCCTTTCAATGACGCGGAACTTTCTGCTTTTCACGATTTCCGTGGCCAGCATGTCGGAAGCCCCCTGACCGACGGCCCAACCGCCATTGGGCGTTTTATTTTGAAAATCCAGGACGGCAGCCCTGGGCTGTGCGGCGGCAATCCCCGTGACGAATAAAAGAAGAACGAACAGCATCGAACCGACTTTCATCTTGAAGCTCATGGGACACCCCCTTTTCCCGGCAAAGGATTCCGGTCGCATCCGCCAGCGTCCGCTCTATAAATCAGCGCTCCTCCAGAAACTGACTCGCCGGTGGCTGATAAAACATCCCCTGCTGGTTTGAAACATCAACCCCCCTGCTCAGGATAGAGTGAAGATCGGTGCCGGTTTCACTGACCGCAACGATAAATTGTCACTATTTTTTATAGGTACAGAAGAAATTCAGATTAGCAAAAAATACCAAGCCGGTAAACCCGTTGCTTCGCTGGAGGCAAGATATTCCTTTCCAGGACTTCCATCACTCAGCACTCAGGACCGTCGCATTGATCCGTCGCCAGAGTTCCCCCGGTCCTGCCAACGCCGAACCGTCGAGGGAAAGGGCCGGTACGGCACCCATGAGGGCGTTGGTCAGGAGCACCGCATCGGCCTCCTGGAGCTGGCTGGGCGTAAGGGGGGCAATATCCACCCCATAGCCCCAGTCCTTCAGAAGGCGGCACACCCGCTCCTGCATGATGCTGGGCAGTACATGGGGAGAAAGGGGACGAAGGATCCGCTGCCCCGTGACCATCAACAGCCCGGCGGTGTTGGTTTCCGACACGGTCCCGTCCGGGTTCAAAATGAGCGCCTCGTCGGCCCCCCGGGCCTTGGCCCATTGGCCGGCAAGAAGATAATATAGATAGTTCAAGCTCTTATGGTCAGCCAAGGGCGTCTGCCGCGCCTCGGGGTACAGGGCCAGATGCAGCCCCGCCGGTTCCTTGCCGCACAGGCGATGCGCATAGGGTCTTGCCGATACGAGCAGCTGGTGGGTGTATGGCGCCGCCTCCCGGTCTCCCCGGGTCGCCAGGATCTTGACAGCGGCCGTGGTGTGGTGCAGCCCATTCTGACACAGCACCGCCTCGATAATCCGATGCCAGGTCACATCCGGGGGGTCCGTCTGGAACAGCTGACGCCATGAATTCTCGAATCGCGCCAGGTGATGGCCCAGCCGCAGGGGCCGTCCGTTCACTGCCCTGAGGGTCTCGAAAAGACCGAATCCATAAGCCAGGCCCGGATCGGTAAGGGGTACCCCGACCTCGCTCTGACGCTGGAAAAGGCCGTTGAACCACACCACGGGAGAGGCCTTCCCCCGACCCGCCTCGGCGGCGGCCATGAGGGTTTGCCCCTTGTGGAGCGTCTCCTCGTATTCATCTCCAGGGTTGGAATCGAAGACGATCCCCCCCCCCACGGAAAAGAGCATCCTGCCGTTCACCACCGTGGCGGTTCGGATGGCGATGGAAAGATCCATGGTGCCGTGAAAGCCGATGTACCCGATGGCGCCGGTGTAAACATGGCGCCTGCAGGGTTCCAACTCATCGATGATCTCCATGGAACGGATCTTGGGGCATCCGGTGATGGACCCGCCGGGGAAGGTGGCCCGGATCAGATCCACCGCATCGAATGGCGGTGCCAGCTCCCCTTCGACAATGGAGACCAGGTGAAATACATTCCGGTAGGCCTCCACCCGCTTATGTTCCACCACCCGGACCGAGCCGGCCCTTGCAACCTTTCCGATATCGTTTCGCAGGAGATCCACGATCATGGATAGCTCGGCGTCATCCTTGGCGCTGGTGACGAGCGCATTTCGGTTGGCCTCGTCCGCGGCCCTGCTTTCCCCTCTGGGGCGCGTCCCCTTGATGGGCCGGGTTTCGATCCTGCGACCCGCCAATTGTATGAAGCGCTCGGGTGAAGTGGACACGATCTGATGGTCTCCGGCGTTGACATAGGCAAAAAACGGGGCCGGATTCATCTCGAAGAGGGTCGAAAACAGGCGGTAGGGGTCCCCCCTGAAATCCATTTCGAAGCGCTGGGACAGGTTGACCTGGTAGGCGTGGCCGGACACGATATACTCCTTTATCCGGTCCACGGCCGCCATATACGCATTGCGGCTGAAACCGGATCGGGCGGATGCCCGATCCGCCTCAAAGGAACCGGCAGACAGCGGCAATCGCAGCGCCCGTTCAAATCGATCCACCAGGGTGCCGGGCGCCTGGGAGTCCTTGGCATCGGCACGCAGGGGAATGCACCGCCATGTCGACCGGGTCAAGCGATCGTGCACCACAAGAACCGAAGGGGCCGTCATGAACAGGCTGGGAAGCCGCAGATCGTCCACTGCCGTTCTGGGCAGTTCCTCCAGCACATCCTTCAAGTCATAGGCCAGGTAGCCGAAGAGGCCGGCAACGACCGGCAAGGGGCAGGCCCCATCTGCGGATCCCGAAACGGCCTCCGCAGGCAATGCCAACCGCCGGGTCAAGGCCCCGAGAACATCGAAGGCGGACCCCGCCGGATGATGGGTAACCCCTTCCACCGTGAGAGCCGGCCGGCCGGCCCTCACGGTAAGGGTCAGCCAGGGATCGATTCCCAGCATATGGTAGCGGGCGCTGTCCAGATCCGCCCCGCTGAGGAGCACCACGGTCCCCGGGCGGGCGGCAAAACGGGCGGCCAGGGTTTCGAAGGATTCCGTCAGGGTCATGGGCGTGACCTGAACGCCGGATATCCTTCCGACTATTTCCTCAAGCGTCGGCTTCATTTTCATCGGGATTCACCGGTCCCAGGTTCAAAAAATTTTGGATGATCCGGTGGCCGTGCACCGTTAAAAAACTTTCGGGGTGAAACTGCACCCCGTGCAACGGATAGACCGGATGACGGATCCCCATCACCACCCCGTCTGTGCTCCGGGCGGTGACGAGCAGCTCGCTGGCATGCAATTCAACCATCAGGGAATGGTATCTGGCGGCCTTGAAGGGAGAGGGAAGCCCGGCGAAGAGGCCCGAGCCGTCATGGCGGATGGTCGACGTCTTTCCATGCATGGGCAGGGGCGCCCTGACCGTTTCACCGCCAAAGACCTCGTTCATGCACTGAAGCCCCAGGCAGACACCCAGCAGGGGCCGCTTCCGATAGAGGGCACGGATCAAGGCCTTTGAAATGCCCGCATGCGCCGGATCCTTGGGTCCGGGGCTTATGAGCACATAATCCGGGAGGTCGGCCTCCACCTCCGCCAGCGTGATGCGGTCACTACGGACCACCTGGATATCCAGCGGGTAGGGCATGAACATCTGCACCAGGTTGTAAGTGAAGGAATCGTAGTTATCGATCGCCAGTAGTCGCGCCATGGCCGCCTCCCATAAAAAAACGCCATCCCCAAGAGTCTGGATGGCGTCGCCTGGCA
>CAYOXD010000113.1:0-9227 GCA_964407825.1 uncultured Desulfobacterales bacterium
GCCCATCGACCCGTCGGCCATGCCCCTGGTGTCGGTCATCATTCCTGCCTGCAACGAGGCGGCGACCATCGAGGCAGGACTTAAATCGGTCCTTGCCATGCGCTATAGCCCCTTGGAGGTCATCGTCGTCAACGACCGGTCCACGGACGACACCGGCATGATCCTGAGCCGGATGCAACAGGATCACCCGGAGATAGTGGTCCACTCCATTCGCCACCTCCCCCCGGGCTGGCTGGGGAAAAGCCACGCCCTGGACCGCGCGGCCCGGTCCGCCCGGGGAAAGTATCTGCTCTTCACCGACGCGGACATCCTCTTTGAGCCCTCGACCCTGGCCAGGGCGATGGGGGTCGTGATGCAGCACCGCCTGGATCATCTGAGCCTGCTCTTCAAGAACATCACGCCCGGAGGACTTCTCAACACCCTCATCCTGGACGGCGTCTTCGGGCTGATGCTGCTCTTCAGGCCCTGGAAGGCAAGGGATCCCGCAAGCCGACGGTTCATGGGAGTGGGCGCCTTCAACCTGGTCAGGGCCGCCTGCTATCGGGCCGTGGACGGGCACCACGCCATCGCCATGCACCCCATCGACGACATCATGCTGGGAAAACGCATCAAGGAAGCAGGCTTTTCCCAGGAGTACCTCCTTGGCTGCGGCCTTGTTCAGGTCCGCTGGTATGCCGGGGTCCGGGACCTGATAGACGGGGTGATGAAAAACGGGTTCGCCCTCTTCCGGTTTCGGATTCTCCCGGTGCTGGCCACCCTGGCCCTCGTGCTGGCGGTCCAGGTGCTTCCTCCGTGGCTGATGCTGGTGGCAACGGGGCCTTCGCTTTGGCTGCTGGGCGCAGCGATAATGGTTCGGCTGGCCCAGTTCGCCTGGGGATTTTCCGTCCTCGGCCTGTCGCCCTGGAGCGTTCCCTGGTCCCTTGTCACCCCTTATATCAGCGGGTACGCCCTGTGCCGCGCCACCCTGAAAACCCTCATGGACCGGGGGATTACCTGGCGCGGAACCTTCTACCCCCTGGCGGCGCTGAAGCGCGCGACACGGAGCCAGGCTCAGGACCGCCCACACAGCAACTCCCGGTGAACCGCCCTCCCTGTCCCTGTCCCTGTCCCTGCCCCCGCCCACCGGCCGGTTGACCCTCCTGCCGCCCAAAACCCTCCAATTGACAATATGACCGTTATTATATAGTATTCGGCAGTTAAACATGGACTATGGACTTCAAGTGTCAGGGAAACAGCATGATTATAGGCCTGGATGTCGGAGGCACCCACACGGATGTGGTACTTCTGAGTGAGAGCGGCATTGTCAAGGAGTTCAAAATCCCCACCCAGCAGGAGGACCTCTTCGGTACGGTGCTCTCTGGGCTGGACCAGATAACCCAGGGAATCGATCCCCAGGACATCAGACGGGTGGTATTCAGCACCACCCTCACCACCAACGCCATCGTACAGGACAAAACCCCTCCGGTGGGCATGCTCATCAGCGCGGGCCCTGGAATGGATCCGGCCCTCTTCCACATCTCGGACCATTTCCATAGGGTATCCGGTGCCATCGATCACCGGGGCCGGGAGATCCAACGGATGGACACCGCGCAAATCAAGGCGGTGGCCAAGAAACTGGCCGCCGAGGGGGTCCGCTACGTGGGCGTCGTGGGCAAGTTCTCCACCCGCAACCCCGCCCATGAACGCCACGTCAAGGAGCTCATCGAAAACCGGTTCGAGAAGGTCTTTCTTGGCCACGAAATATCCGGGAATCTCAATTTTCCCAGGCGCATCGCCACCACCTACCTGAATGCGGCGGTGTATCCCATTCACAAGTCCTTCTTCGAAGCGGTCCAACGGTCCCTGAAGGAAAAGGGGATGGACATGTCCATCCGAATCCTGAAGCCCGACGGCGGCAACCTGAACTTCGCCTCCTCCCTCGACTTCCCGGCCCAGACCATCCTTTCCGGGCCGGCTGCAAGCGTTATGGGGGCCCTGCCCTATGCCTCCAAAACGAGTGAAAGCCTGGTGCTGGACATCGGCGGCACCACGACCGACATGGCAGTGCTGATCGGCGGGGTTCCCATGCTCGATCCACTGGGGATCGAACTGGGGGGATACAAAACCCTGATTCGCGCCATGACCACCTGTTCCATCGGCATCGGCGGTGACAGCCAGGTGCGGGTGATAGACGGTCAGCTGTCCATCGGGCCGGAGCGCAAGGGGCCGGCCATGGCCTTCGGCGGCCCGGCGCCCACACCGACCGACGCCCTGTTCGTCCTGGGGAAAATCAGCCAGGGAGACCGGCAAAAGGCGGTCGACGGGCTCATGCCCATCGCAAACTCCCTCGGTATCCAGGTGGAGGATGCGGCTGCGGCCATCTTCCAGAAGACATTATCGGACATCCTGATGGCGGCCGATCACATGGTGGCCCGGATCAACTCCAAGCCGGTCTACACGGTCCATGAGTTCCTCGAAGGCTACCAGGTGAAGCCGGAGGAGATCCTGATCCTGGGAGGGCCGGCGCAGATCTTCTCGGACGCCATGAGGAATCTGACCAGCTGCCGGGTCCAGGCCGTACCGAACAGCACCGTCGCCAACGCCATCGGTGCCGCCCTGGCACGCACCACCAGCGAAATCACCTTCTTCGCGGACACCGAGCAGGGCGTCGCCACCGCGCCAGAGGAACGTTACCGCCAGCCCGTGGGCAAGAACTTCAGCAGTCAGGACGCGGTCGAGGCGGCTTTTTCCCTGCTGGAGCAAAAGGCGCTGCAGATGGGTGCAGACCCCGAACACCTGGAGATGGAGGTGGTGGAAAACACCCAATTCAACATGGTGCGCGGATTTTACACCACGGGCCGCAACATCCGGACCAAGGTCCAAATCAAACCGGGTCTCATTCATGGCTATGAGTTGTATACCGGCCTGAAAACATCCCCCGGCCATCCCCCATCGGAGTGAGCATGCTACGCGCCAAATTCAAGACCGGCCTTGTATTTTTCCCAGCCTTCGACTGGGCCATCAGCCCCACCCACCCGGAACGCGAGGAGCGGCTTCTGTATACCCAGGACCAGGTGCTCGAAGAGGGCCTGCTGGATATCGAGGGAATCGACGAGTTCAAGCCCGGCATCTGCTCGGAGGCGGATATTCAGCGTGTTCACTTCTGCGTACCGGAGGTATCCCGGGTAACCACCGAGTCCCATCTTATCAGCGCAGGAGGCGCCAAGGCCATCGGCAAGGCCGTTCTCGACAAGGTGGTGGAACATGGCTTCGCCCTGGTGCGTCCGCCCGGGCACCACGCCATGCGGGTGGTTCACGGCGCGCGGGGATTCTGCAATATCAACATCGAGGCCATCATGATCGAGTACCTCCGAAAGGCCTACGGCATCCGTAGGGTGGCCATCGTGGACACGGACTGTCACCACGGGGATGGCACCCAGGACATTTACTGGCACGATCCCAATACACTCTTTATCTCGATCCATCAGGACGGTCGCACCCTCTATCCGGGCTCGGGTTTCGTGAACGAAACCGGAGGTCCCACCGCAGTAGGCACCACGGTGAACATTCCCGTGCCCCCGAAGACATCCGAGGAGGGAATCCTCTATGCCATCAATCAAATCGTCCTGCCCATCCTCCAGGAGTTCAAGCCCGATCTCGTGGTCAACTCCGCCGGCCAGGACAACCACTTCACGGATCCCATCACCCATATGAATTTCTCGGCACAGGGGTATGCGGAGCTCACCCGGCTGCTCAAGGCCGATGTCGCCGTTCTCGAGGGGGGATACGCCATCGAAGGCGCCCTGCCCTATGTCAACGTGGGCATCATCCTGGCCATGGCGGGCCTGGATTACGGCAAGGTCGTGGAACCGGACTACGATGCGGAAAAGATCCGGCAGAGCGCCGGTGTCATGGACTGGATCAAGCGTACCGGCGATCAGGTACTGGCCAACTGGTCCGGACGGGAAAAGGCCAAAGCCGAGCGGGTGGTGAAGAACCAGCTCGAGTCGCGGACCCGCAATATTTACTACGACACGGACAATATCGGCGAGCAGCAGGTCGAAACCATCCACGCATGTCCGGACTGCAGCGGCGTACTGAAAATCGACTCCACCAGCAGCCGGGGGAACCACATCCTCGGGGTTCATATTCCCATCGACGCCTGCCCGGAGTGCGCGGAAATGGGGTACCAGTGGTTTGATGCCGCCGATCCGGCTGAATATGATCAGTTTTTTCTCCAGGACCGCCCAAAGGATGCTTATCTGGCGGGACCTTCGAAATAGGGGACGCCACCGCATACCGGCCCGCCCCGAAACGGAATCGGTCGCGCAGGGAAGACCGCCTTCATGGGAACGTGCATGCCTATCCGGTTGTCTCCCCTGACTCGGGATCAAAATCGGTATCGGTATCGGCAATTTAAACATGATGGAAGTACCGATTTCGATACCGATACCGATCCACGACTCTTTTTGGGAACTGACCGGATAGGCATTGAAACGTTTCCACTGCAGAGGTTGGAAGAAGAGACAAGTGCGAAAATACAGGCAAACCCGGATTCTCGGAAATCTCCGGTTAAGGGCCCGGGTGCTTCAACTGGTCCGCCGCTTTTTCACCCGGGAGGGGTTTCTGGAGGTGGACACCCCCATCCGGATGCAGGCGGCCATCCCCGAGCGGTACATCGATCCGGTTCCATCGGGATCGGGGTGCCTCCAGGCGTCCCCGGAACTCTTCATGAAGCGGCTGCTCGGCGCGGGATATCCCCGCATTTTTCAAATCTGTAAATGCTTCCGGGGAAACGAGAGGGGCAGCCGGCACCTGGAGGAGTTTACGCTCTTGGAGTGGTACGACACGGGCATTGATTACGACGGTTTCATGACCCAGTGCGAACGGTTGATCCGATCCGTGGCAGTGGGCCTGGAACGGGGCAATACCCTCCACTACCAGGGGAATTCCATAGACCTGCTTTCTCCCTGGGAGCGCATACCGGTGGCCGAGGCCTTTGCCCGGTGGACCGACACCACAGCCGAGGCGGCCCTGGCCGAGGAGCGGTTCGATGAGCGGATGGTTACCGACATCGAGCCCAGGCTCGGTTTCCAGAGGCCGGTTTTCCTCTACGATTACCCGGCCGAACGAGGCTCCCTGGCACGGCTCGATCCCCTGAACGATGCCGTCGCCCAGCGGTTCGAGCTCTACATCCATGGGCTCGAGCTGTGCAACGCCTTCATGGAGCTCACCGATCCAAAGGCTCAGCTCGCCCGCTTCCAGGACGAACTGCAGGCCATGGCGGCCATGGGAAAACGATGCTACCCCCTGCCGGAGGCCTTTCTCCATGCCCTGGAGGATATGCCCGATGCCGCCGGCTGCGCCCTGGGGCTGGACCGGCTCGTCATGCTCTTTGCCGATACCGGGCGCATCGACGAGGTGGTGGCCTTTACACCCGACGAGCTATGAAAGGAGCGCCCATGCACTTCGTCATCATCGGCGGCGATGCCGCGGGAATGAGCGCCGCAAGCCGCGCCAGGCGGCATCTGCCGGAGCTTGAGATCACGGTCTTTGAAAAAACCCTGGATGTCTCCTACAGCGCCTGCGGTATGCCCTACAATATCGCCGAGACGGACCGCGACATGGCGGATCTGGTGGTCCGGCCCGCCGAGATCTTCAGAGAGAAGCAGGGCATCCGGGTGAGGACGGGGCACGAGGTAAGACACATCGATGCCGGAAAAAAAGAAATCTCCGGAGTGGCACAGGAGACGGGCTCCTTCCGCTGTACCTACGACAAGCTTCTGGTCGCCACCGGTGCGTCGGCCATCAGGCCCCGGCTGCCCGGCATCGACCTGCCGGGTGTGCTGGTCTTGAAGAACCTGGCGGACGGACGACGCCTCAGGTCCTTCCTGAAGCACAAGTCCGTAAAAAGAGCCGTCATCATCGGCATGGGGTACATCGCCCTCGAGATGTGCGAGGCCCTGCGCGCCAGGGGGGTTCATGTGGACATGGTCAAGCCCAGAAGCGGCCTGCTGCCCTGGATGCCCAGGGAACTCTCGAACAGGGTGAGACAGACACTCACGGAAAATGATGTAGGGCTGTACGATGGGCACGATATCGAGGAAATCGTTCAGGAAAAGGACGCGCTTCGGATGGTCTGCGGGGATTTATCCCTGACGGCGGATATGCTGCTGGTGGCCGCCGGCGTTCATCCCAACAGCCAAATCGCCGCCGAGGCCGGCATCCGGCTGGGCGCCGGCGGTGCCATCGCCGTGGACAAGGGGCTGCAAACCAATCTGGTGGACATCTATGCCGCCGGCGACTGCGCCGACGCCCTCCACGTGGTGACGGGAAAGCCCGTCTGGGTGCCCCTGGCCCTCCGGGCCAACCGGGCCGGATGGGCCGTGGCGGATCGGATTGCCGGAAGGGAGGTCTCCCTTGACGGCGTGGCCGGAACGGCCGTTTTCAAGGTCTTCGATCTGGAGGTGGCCCGCAGCGGCCTTTCCCTCGAGGAAGCCCGGACCGCCGGATTTTCACCCGAGTCGGTGGTCATCGAGTCCAGGTCCCGGGCCCATGCCCATCCGGGCGCCTCCGTCATCCGGGTGCACATGCTGGCCGACCGCGCCTCGGGACGGCTCCTGGGGGCCCAGATGGTGGGCCGTGAGGGGGTGGCCCATCGCATCAACGCAGTGGCGGTGGCGCTTCACAACCACATGACGGTGGCCGGGTTCAGCCAGACCGATCTGGCCTACGCCCCGCCCTTCGGGCCAGTGTGGGATCCGACCCTGACGGCCGCCAATCAGCTGATCAAGAAAATGAATTAGCGTAATCTCGTTGGAGGGGGCGTGTCCATGAAAAGCTATCGGAAAGAACTCTGGTTTGAAATTCCCGCCCGCCGGGGCTTTGTGAACATCACCCCCTACGTGGAGGAATGCCTCCGGGAGAGCGGCATCCTGGAGGGGCTTGTCCTTGTAAATGCCATGCACATCACCGCATCGGTCTTCATCAACGATGACGAAGCCGGTCTTCACCAGGACTACGAAAAATGGCTGGAGCAACTGGCCCCCCACGACCCCATCACCCAGTACCGCCACAACGTGGGGGAGGACAATGCCGATGCCCACATGAAGCGCCAGGTCATGGGCCGGGAGGTGGTGGTGGCCGTCACCGCCGGCGCCCTGGATTTCGGCCCCTGGGAGCAGATCTTCTACGGCGAGTTCGACGGACGGCGCAAAAAACGTGTCCTGGTCAAGATCATCGGCGAATGATCGCTTGCTTTTTTATCCCTTGACTCTTGGCGGATACCATGTAAAAGTACGTTCTTCCAAAAAACTATCTTGAAACGCTGATGACGAAACGGGTGACTCGGTGATATTCCTCCATTTCCGCAAAATATATAGGGTTATAAGAAGGAAAAGCAGATGGAAACAGGCAGCAAACTTGAGAAGATCCTGAAGGCCGGACATTTTGCATTCACCGGAGAACTGGGGCCTCCCCGGGGAACCAATGTCGAGGCCATCAAGAAGAAGGCCCAGCACCTCATCGGCAAGGTGGACATGGTCAACATCACGGACAACCAGACGGCCATGGTCCGCATGTCCAGCTGGGCCGCGGCCCTGATCGCCAAAGAGGTGGGCCTCGAACCCAATTACCAGATGGTCTGTCGGGACCGGAACCGGCTGGCCATGCAGGCCGACATCCTGGGCGCCTATGCCCTGGGGCTTCGCAACCTTCTCTGCCTCTCCGGAGATCACCAGTCTTTCGGCGATCACCCGAACGCCAAGGGCGTGTTCGACATCGACTCCATGCAGCTCATTTCCATGGTGAAACGGATGCGCGACGAGGGCAAGTTTCTGGGTGGCGCCGATATCGACACGCCTCCGCAGTTCTTCATCGGCGCGGCCTCGAATCCCTTCGGCGAACCCTATGAGTGGCGCGTTCACCGGCTCGCCAAAAAGGTGGCCGCCGGCGCGGATTTCATCCAGACCCAGTGCATCTACAACATGAAACGGTTCCGGGAATTCATCAAACAGGCCGTGGATATGGGGATCACGGAAAAGGTCGCCATCCTGGCGGGCGTCACCCCTATGAAGAGTCTCGGTATGGCGCGCTATATGCAGAAATCCGTTCCCGGCATGGACGTTCCCGACGAGGTGATCGATCGCCTCAAAGGAGTGGAACGAAAGAAACAGGCGGACGAGGGCATTCGGATGGCCTGTGAGCAGATCGAGGAATTCAAGGAGACAAAGGGCATCGCCGGTGTTCACCTGATGGCCATCGAATGGGAGCACAAGGTTCCGGAAATCGCCGAGCGGGCCAAGATGCTGCCCCGGCCGGTTGTATGAACCCGCCGTTTCCCCTTTACCCCAACCGTTGAGGAGCAGTAAATGTACGACCTAGTCCGAGGTCCCCTGGTGTGGATAGCCTTCATCGTCTTTATCCTGGGAACGATTTTTCAGGTCATCCGGTTCTACCGGCTCACCAAAAAGCTGGCGCCGGTGCCACGCGACCTGCCGGCGATGCAGGATCCGCCGATCACGGTGCAAACCTTTGACAATGCCTGCAGGCTATGGCTGAGCCGGGTGAAGATGACCGTTGCCGGCAGAAATCCCGTCACCATCGCGGTGAGCGCGGTGTTTCATGGGTGCCTCCTCCTCATCCCCCTGTTTGTCCTGGGCCACAACGAACTGCTCGATCTGGCCTGGGGCACCAGCCTCGCCTCCCTCTCCGAGGCAACGGCCGATGCCCTGACCGTCGTATTCCTGGCCTGCGCAACCTATTTCCTGCTGCGGCGGCTGCTGGTGGCGCGGGTGCGGGCCATCAGCACTCCTTACGACTATCTGGTTCTCTTCCTTGCAGTCATGCCCTTTTTGACCGGATACATGGCCTATCACCACCTCTACGATTACCGGACCGTCATGATCGTGCACATGCTGTTCGGCGAGCTGATGCTCATGGCCATTCCCTTCACCAAGCTGGTTCACATGATCTTTTTCTTCCTGAACCGGTTTATCATCGTTAATGAGCACACCCTCGGCAGGGGCGGCAGGATCTATGCCTGAACTCTCCGACCTTTCATAGACCCATTTGGAGACAGCACATGACGGTGGCGAACATCACATCTCTGGAAACCGACAAGAGCGTAAACACACAGGAGATCAAGGACGTCCTGGATGAGCATCGTTCCCTGATGAAGCTTTCCTTGACACTTTGCGCCCACTGCAGCCTGTGTGCCGAAAGCTGCTTTCTGTATACGAACACGAAGG
>CAYOXD010000114.1:0-9134 GCA_964407825.1 uncultured Desulfobacterales bacterium
CCGAAGATGTGGCCGCCCGGTTCAGGGCCTACAACTGGCAGGTCATCCCCGTGGCCGATGGAAACGACGTGGCATCCCTGGCAGCGGCCCTCGAGTCGGCAAGGGCCAATGGGGACCAACCGAGCCTGATCCAGGCCCGCACCCACATCGCCTTTGGCAGCCCCCACTTTCAGGGCAAGGCCGATGCCCACGGCTCTCCCCTGGGAGCAGAAGAGATCTGCCTTACCAAGAAGAACCTGGGATGTCCGGCCGATGAAAGCTTCTGCATCCCGCAGGTGGCCCTAGACCTGTTCCGGGGGGCCGTGGAGGCCGGCCGGGAGGCGCAGACCGCCTGGGAAAAACGCTCAGAATCCTATGAAAATGCGTATCCGGAACTATCCCATCAACTCAAAGACAGCATCAACGGGGTGCTCCCCGAGGGGTGGGACACCGACATCCCCGTCTTTTCAGGCGACCCCGTTGCCACCCGGGCCGCCTCCGGCAAGGTGCTCAACGCCATCGCCGGCCGGCTGGAGACCCTCATGGGCGGTTCGGCCGATCTGGCCCCCTCCAATAAAACGCTCATCACCTCGGAGCAGGACTTCCAGAAGGGCCAATACGAGGGACGCAATATCCGCTTCGGTGTCCGGGAGCATGCCATGGGCGCCATCCTCTCCGGTATGGCCCTGCACAGGGGAATCCGGCCCTTTGGGGGAACCTTTCTCGTGTTCGCCGATTACATGCGGCCGGCCATCCGCGTGGCGGCCCTCATGGGCCTGCCCGTGCTCTATATTTTCACCCATGACTCCATTGCCGTCGGAGAGGACGGTCCGACCCACCAGCCCGTGGAACATCTGGCCTCACTCCGGAGCATTCCGGGACTCACGGTCATTCGGCCGGCCGATGCCAATGAAACCGCCGCCGCCTGGAAAGCGGCCCTCCAGCACAGGGGAGGCCCCGTGGCACTGCTGCTCAGCCGCCAGAAGCTGCCGGTCCTCGAGGCCACCGACGACGTGAGAAAGGGCGGCTATATCCTCTCGGACTGCACCGGAACACCGGACCTCATCCTCATCGGAACAGGCGCCGAAGTTCATCTGGCCCTCGGTGCCCAGAAGGCCCTGACCGAGCGGAACATCTCCAGCCGTGTGATAAATCTGCCCAGCTGGGAGCTCTTTGAAAAGATGCCCGCGGAATACCGGCACAGTGTGCTGCCGCCCGATGAAACCCCACGGCTGGTGGTGGAAGCCGGCTCCCCCATGGGGTGGGAACGCTACGTGGGAAGGAACGGTGCGATGGTGACCATCGACCGTTTCGGCGCCTCGGCACCCGGCGCGACGGTGCTGGCAAAGTTCGGGTTCACCGTCGAGAATGTGGTGGAACAGGCTTTGGGATTAATACCGTGAACCGTGAACTGAGGGACTTTAAGGGCTGTGAGTTGTAAGTGGGGGAACTGCGGAGGGAGCGTTAAATGGATTTTAAATTGGTACTGACGACCTTTGGGCTCGTTTTTCTGGCCGAACTGGGGGATAAAACCCAGCTTGCCGCCTTCTGCCTGTCCGCCAACTGTGATTCCAGATGGTCTGTCTTCCTGGGTTCCGCCAGCGCGCTGGTGGTAACCTCCCTCATCGCCGTGCTCCTGGGGGACGTGGTCACCCGGTTCGTATCGCCGCAACATATCAAGTTAGGCGCCGGGATTTTTTTCATTCTCGTGGGGCTTTGGACCGTGTTCGCTCCCGCAAGTCCGGCGTGCTCCCTGTAACGGGTCACGCCAACAGCCGTTTCAGGGATGTCAGCCCTTCGGTGAGACCGGCGGACGCCAGCAACCCCAGAACGGAATCCAGACAGGCCCGGATGATGGCGGTCTTGACTCTGGGCGAGGCCAGCTGCACATCGATGGTTCTCAAATCCGCCACCAGCTCCGCCAGCGTGTCAAAGGCAAGGCCGGTGGACTGCACCTGGAGCTTCACCTCCGCCACAACCCGTTCGACCCCCTGGCGGGCTGCTGCGTCCAACACCCTCTCCGAGCCCAGCGCCTTGACGGCGTCTTCCGGGCACGACTCGTCCCCTGACAAGGCCTGACAGACATCGAGCCCCTGGCTGGTCATGCCGATCTTCCCGGAAAGGGTACGCACCTCCGCCCACCCTTCCGCCATGATGTTTTCGGCCGCATGGGTCGCCTCCGTCCGGTCCATTCCGATTTTTCCGCCGATATCGTACATGGATACCTGGCGGGAAGTATCCCCGGCGGTGGCTTCACAGAGGCTTGTCAGAAATCGACGGGTGGGGTCGTCGATCCGTTGTGGGAAATCAGCCTCTGCCATTCAATTTTTCCCGAAGCTTGCCGGAACATTTGAAGGTCACCACCTTCCTTGGATCCAGCATCATTTCGTCCCCGGTGGCGGGGTTTCGTCCGCGGCGGGCGTTCTTCTGATTGACACAGAATTTTCCAAAACCGCTGATCAGCACATCCTCCCCATCACCCAGGGTCCGCTTAACGATTTCAAGTAGCGTTTCAAGAACTTCCGCACTCTTTTTCCGGGTCAGCCCCAGTTCATCCGGGATCGCATCAATGATATTGGCTTTTGTGAGGGTCATATCCGAACAGCTCCTTATAATTTTTGGGAAAAATCATAAAAAAGGCCCTTTACCAACGCGACGTTATGTCAATATCTTCTGGTTGTCAAGAAATTATGTGTTTTATCAACAAATTCGGTCAAAATAAAGAGACCTCCCCATCCCTCTCAAGGGGAATTCGTGCAAACAGCAGTGGACAGCCTTCCGTTGTCGTTGTCGTAATCGACAGGCAGCAGGAACTCGGTCACGGATAGCCCGATGGCGATCGGCTTTCGATTCAAAACGGCTGGGCTTGGGATGGAATTTCGGCTTGTAAAATGGCCCAAACGATTCTAGAATATTGGAAGTTGAAATTCTTGAAAGCCATAGGCGTCCAGGCCATCGGTTACGGAGGACCGGGACAAAGGAGACTCAACGCATTTCCAGTTGCAGGGGCACAGGAGGGAGACACCCGTCCGTATGAAGAAAAGCGCGAACCTGTTTGCAGATATCTGCCAGTTGATCAGCGATTCCCAAAACCCCCAGAAGACCCTTGAAACCATTGTGTTCCTGGTTGCAGGGCGTCTTGGCATCGATGCCTGCTCCGTGTACCTCTTCGATGAGCCGCGGGAGAACCTGGTCCTCAGAGCCACCTATGGGTTGAGCCAGGCGGCGGTGGGAAATATCCGCATGCGCCCAGAGGAGGGCCTGACCGGCCTGGTGGTGGAACACCAGGAACCCGTTCTGGTGGTGAAGCCCAAGGCCCACCCCAGGTTCAAGTTTTTTGAAAACAGCGGAGAGGAAATATACGAGATCTACCTGGGCCTGCCCCTGGTCTACCATCAGATATCCTTCGGGGTGATCGCGTTTCAGACCCGGGACGAAACCGCCATCTCAGAATCGGATATCCCCTTTTTCGAGTCCATTGCCAGCCAGGTCGCGGCAACGGTCGCCTACTCGGGTCTTCTGGAAAATCTCGAAAAGGAACGCTCCCACCGGGAAGACCTGGAGAACCGGCTCAAAAAATCCGCACCCGCGCCACGTGCCTCGAAGGGCAAACGAAGCATCCTGCGCGGCGTTCCGGTGTGTGCGGGCATCGCCGAAGGCCGCGCCCATTATTTGCCGGAGGGCGTCGGCTTCGATCAGGTGGCCTGCAGTCTGGCGACCAACCCGAAATCCGAGATGAAACGCCTGGACATCGCCCTGAGCCGCACCCGCGACGGAATAAAGACCCTCACCCGTCAGGCCGATGATCTGTCCTCTGAGGAGGCCGCCATATTCGAGAGTCACCTCATGCTGATCGGTGATGTGGGCTTCAAGGGCCGGATCACCCAAGGCATCGAGAATGGATTCTGCGCGGAGTTCGCCCTTAAAAAGGCGGTGGATCAGCTGATGTCCCAATTCCTGAGCATCGAGGATCCCTACCTGAGGGAGCGGGCGGCGGACATCGAGGACATCGGCAAACGAGTACTCCGGAACCTGATCGGGGCGGAAAGCCGCTCCCTCGATACCCTTTCAGAGGACACCATCCTGGTGGCCACGGATATTTCGGCCGTGGATCTCATCGCCCTGAATCACCCGAGGCTCAAGGGGATCGCCCTTTCACGGGGGGGACGGACCTCGCACGCCGCCATCATTTCAAAATCTTTCGAAATCCCAATGGTTATCGGTATCCCGGAAATCCTCGACAACATACGGGAAAACGATTCGCTCATCCTGGACGGCACCTCGGGGCTGCTCTTCAAGGAACCCACCGAGGAGGTGGTGAAGGAATACCGCCGCATGAAGGCGGAAAAGGAAAACCATTACCGGCAGCTGGACCTGCTCCGGGACCTGCCGGCCGTCACCCTGGATGGCAAAACCATCGGCCTGGACGCCAATATCGGCCTGCTCTATGACACGGAACTGGTAAAAAAATACGGCGGAGACCACATCGGCCTCTATAGGACGGAGTTCCCCTTTCTAGCCCGAAAACGGTTCCCCACCGAGGAGGAACAGACGGACCTCTATAAACGCGTGCTGAGCCAGGTCGACGGCAAGGCCCTCACCATCCGGACGCTGGATGTGGGGGGAGATAAGTTCCTGTCCTACCTCGACTATCCAAAGGAGCAAAACCCCTATCTCGGTTGGCGCTCGGTTCGGGTCAGCCTGGAATTGGACGAAATATTCAGGCCCCAGATACGGGCCATCCTGAGGACATCGGTGCAGGGGCCGGTCAAGATCCTCTTTCCCATGGTCTGCTCCCTCAAGGAGGTGGATCGCATCCTGGCCATCGTGGAGGAGGAAAAGCACGCCCTGGAAGAAGCCGGAATTCCTTTTGACGAGGGGACGCCCATGGGGGCCATGGTGGAGGTGCCGGCAACGGCGCTCATCGTCACGCATCTTCTCCGACATTTCGACTTTTTTAGCATCGGAACCAATGATCTGATCCAGTACACCCTGGCCGTGGACCGAAACAATCCCAAGGTGGCGCACCTGTACAACCCCCTGCATCCCGCAGTGCTCGCCATCATTCAGGAGGTGATCAGCGTCTGTAACGCGGCAGGCAAACCCATCAGCATCTGCGGGGAAGCCGCCGCCAACCCCCGGTGCGCCTACCTGTTCGCGGCCATGGGAGCCGACCGGCTCAGCATGAGCCCCTCGGCGATCCCTCTGATCAAGAATCTGATCCGTCATATGAAGGTCGTTGACGCCCGTACCGTGCTCTCGGAGGTGATGCAGATGGATAACGAGGATGACATTGCCGCCCATATGGGGCGGGTGCTGGAGGCCCTCGATTACAACGGGACATGACCGGCCGCCACCAAGGCCGGATACACGTGAACGAACACACCAAGGAAAGGAATAGATCCATGATCATTGGAAATGACAGCCAGGTACTGGCCACCGCGATGAACCACCCGGAAGTGAAAAACGCCGCCATGAAGGTGTTGATCTCCCCGAAGGAGGGATGGACCGATCATGTCATGCGGATACTGGAACTTGGCAAGGAGGGGTACACCCCCCGGCACGCCCACCCCTGGCCGCACATCAATTACATCGTGGAGGGAAAGGGGGTGCTGCATATGGATGGCCGGGACACGCCCGTGGAGGCGGGCTCCTATGCCTTTGTGCCGGCGGACATGCTGCACCAGTACCGCAATACCGGCGAGGGGGTCTTCCGGTTCATCTGCATCGTTCCCAAGGAGGGGCATATCGTGTAATGGGCAGACTGCTGTGGCGGCCATCGGCCGAAATGATCGAGCGCACCCATATGTACCGCTTCATGCAGGCGGTCAACGAGCACTTCGGTCTTGCGCTTTCAGACTACGAAGCGCTGTACCGATGGTCCATCCATCACATCCCCGAATTCTGGGCGGCCTTCTGGGAGTTCGCGGACATCCGGCATTCGGTCTCCTATGACCGGGTGATCGACGACGCGGACAAGATGCCCGGGGCCCGGTGGTTTTCTGGCGCGCGGCTCAATTTCGCCGAAAACCTCCTCCGGTACCGGGACGGGCGAACGGCGATCATCTTCAAACCCGAAGGCAGACCCGCGATCCGCATGAGTTACGCGGACCTCTACGACGAGGTGGCCCGGCTGGCCCATGCCATGCGGGCCTGCGGCGTTGCAGCCGGAGATCGCATCGCCGGATTCATGCCCAACATGCCCCAGACCATCATCGCCATGCTGGCCGCCGCCAGCACGGGCGCCCAATGGTCATCGTGCTCACCGGATTTCGGCATCAAGGGCGTGATGGACCGCTTTGGCCAGATCCGTCCCAAAATCCTCTTCACAGCCGACGGTTACCGCTACAAGGGCAAGCGAATCGACTGTCTCGACCGCATCTCGGAGGTCCTCCCGGGCCTGAAGGGGATCGAACAAGTGGTTGTGGTTCCCTATGCCGGAGACATGGAAAAAGTGGCGGGAATACCCCTCGCAACGGCCTATTCCGACTTCATCTCCCATGAGCAGGGCCTCGATGTGGAATTCACCCAGCTGCCTTTCGGCCATCCCCTCTATATCATGTACTCGTCCGGGACCACGGGGCTCCCCAAGTGCATGGTGCAGAGCGCGGGGGGAATCCTCCTCCAGCACATGAAAGAACTGATGCTCCATACGGATGTGGGACGGGAAGACACGGTCTTCTATTTCACCACCTGCGGATGGATGATGTGGAATTGGCTCACCAGCGCCCTGTCCCTGGGGGCGGCCCTGGTGCTCTTTGACGGCAACCCCTTCCATCCGCATGCGGGCGCCCTGTGGGAAATGGCCCAGGACGAAGGGGTGAGCGTCTTCGGCACCAGCGCGGGATACATCGCGGCCCTGAAAAAGAGCGGTCTTCGGCCGGGCGACACTTACGACCTCAGCCCCCTGAGGGCGGTTCTTTCCACCGGCTCCCCCCTGTCCGAAGCCGGGTTCGAGTTCGTTTACGAAGCCGTGAAAAAAAACCTGCAACTTGCCTCCATCTCCGGCGGAACGGACCTGAACAGCTGCTTTGCCCTGGGCAACCCCACGGGACCGGTATACGCCGGCGAACTCCAGTGCCGGGGCCTTGCCATGAAGGTGGAGGCCTTCGATGATCGGGGGGCGCCCGTCATGAACCGCCAGGGTGAGCTGGTCTGCCTGGCGCCCTTTCCTTCCATGCCCATCCATTTCTGGAACGATCCGGACGGTGTCAAATACCACCAGGCCTACTTCGATGCCTACCCCCACGCGTGGCGCCACGGGGACTATATTGAAATCAACGACCACGGGGGCGTCGTCATCCACGGCCGCTCGGACGCCACCCTCAATCCGGGGGGCGTGCGCATCGGCACCGCAGAAATCTATCGTCTCATGGAGGGGTTCGAGGAAATCGCGGACAGCGTGGCGGTGGCCCAGCCCTGGAAGGGAGACGAACGGGTGATCCTGTTTATCAAGACCGCATCGGGACACCACCTCGACGGGGCGCTGAAGCGGAGGATTGCCAAGGCCATCGGTACTCACATTTCACCTCGCCATGTGCCGTCCAAAATTCTGCCGACACCGGATATCCCCTATACCCTGAACATGAAAAAGGTGGAATTGGCGGTCCGCAGAACCATTATGGGCCAACCGGTGCAAAACAGGGATGCCCTCATGAACCCGGAGGCCCTGGATCATTTCCGGAATCTCAAGGAACTTCAGCGGGACTGATTCCATCCGCTTGACATTGCCAACTTGTTTCTATAGGGTATAATGTTCATGATGATAGGCGGCCGGTTGTCCTGCAGCCGGCATCTATTTTCGAATGGGATGAAAAACCCGTAACCTCAGGACAAATGGTATGACGAATAAAGAGCAAAAAGATAAAACTGTAGGTCTTGCCAGCCTGTTTGCGCCAGAACAGCTGCGCAGCTATTTTCTGAACTATATCTATTTTATCATCGGCGTTGAAATCTTCATCTTCCTCGTAAGTTTCATGAGCCACCTGGGCCCGGGGAAAGGCCCCTTCCCGTGGAAATTCTACTTTTATATCGCCTTTATCATTCCTGTGGCCATCACGTTTCTGCTGGGCCTCTTCATTATGGCGTTCAACCGGTACATCTTCGGCATCGGCCAGTCATCCGATGAATCGGGGGGCCTAAGAGGCGAGGACGGGGAGCCGAAGAGCCGAATCCTCAAATTCAACTCCATCATTAACACCCTGAAGCACATCCCCTTTGTGCCCACCCTCTTCGTCCTGGTGATCGGCGCGGCCTTTTTCTACAAGATCAACGATATCTTTCTGTTTCTGTTCCAGGCAGGAGAAAAAACCGTCACCTATCTTCTCATCGGCGCCGCCGTCCTGCTGGGAGCCGGTATCATCATCGCCATCATGTGGGTGATCTCCAACTACAAGCTCAACAAAAGGCATATGGAACACGAGTATCAGTACCGCAAGGACGTCATGAGCACCATGGGCTTTCTCATCCTGGACGACAATATGGTGATCAACAAGGAGGGGAATCTGGTCACCACCAAGCCGGAATTGCCGCTCCTGGAAGCAAGCGCAACGGAGGCGGGAACGGTCAAGAGCCTGCCCTCACCCGCCAATCAGGAGGCAGAGGCCGAATTCCTGGAAAAGGAAAAGTCGACGACCTGACGCCTCCCCTTTGATTTCCGCATAAAAAAACCTGGACCCTCAGGGCCGCCAAGTGGTCAACAGGTGCTGAATCCGCTTCAATTTCATGCCGCCGATAAGGGCCACGGCCAATGCCACGGTCCAGGAAAAGGCGATGGGGCCCAGGAGCGCGCCGAAGAAGATAATGACGGCCACAGTGAGACCGGCCCGGGGGCCCACGCCCCCGGCCACCCCACAGAAACCGGCACCGACGAAAAGGGCGCAGAGCACCACCCGTTGCTCGAAGCTCCGCATGCTGATGAGGGAGAGGCAAAAGGTGGCCGCCGGCAATGCAATCTGCCAGAAAATCCACCATCGCAGCAGCCGGCTTTTCTTTTTCCGCAATACATAGAGCAGGGGTGGGTATCCCTGTGAACGGTTGGCGTCTATGATGGTCAAGTCGGTAATGTTGGTCACATCGGTTTCATTTAAATCCACACCCATCGCCTCCTTAAGCTAACCAGTGTCCATCCAGAAATGGCCAATTCGCCCGATATC
>CAYOXD010000115.1:0-9006 GCA_964407825.1 uncultured Desulfobacterales bacterium
AATCGTAATCGTAATCGTAATCGTAATCGTAATCGTAATCGTAATCGTAATCGTAGTCGTAGTCGTAGTCGTAGTCGTAATCGTAGTCGTAGTCGAAGTCGTAGTCGTAGCCGTAGCCGAAGCCGAAGTCGAAGCCGAAGCCGAAGCCGAAGTCGAAGCTGCGGGTTAATCGGGTTAGTTGTTGGCTTCGCCCGCGGCAAACTGAAAAAAATGTTGACAACCCGCATCCAGAGAATATATCAAGTGCTCATAATAATCACCGTTTGTACAGAGGCAACCGAATGAAGACAATAAACACATCATGGTGGTGGCGGGCTCACATAGGGGGGCTTGCCTGCGGAACCTGATACCCATTGTAGACAGGAAATAAGAATCAAAGGCCGTGCGCAACCCGATGCCACGGCCTTTTTTATTGAGTCAGGGAAAGGGCCGGGGAAATCTCCACGGCCCTTTCCCTTTTTTTGTGTGTAGGCCGTCATCGTTTTACATAAATCACTTTTTCCATCATGAGGCGCCCGCTGCCGGGTGCAAAGAGAGGAGGACAGCCCGTGTTACTTCGCCGATTCCCGGATAGGGAAACCTTTTGTCAATTGTCCGGCAAGTACAATGTCGTTCCCGTCTGCGCCGAGATCCTGTCCGACATGGACACTCCCGTTTCCATCCTGGGCAAGCTCTACGGACAGGAGGGACCGGTCTTTCTACTGGAGAGTGCCGAGGGGGGCGAAAGATGGGGGAGATACAGCTTTTTCAGCACCTCTGCCAAATGCCTGGTCCGGGTTTTCAAGGAGCACATCGAGGTGGAAGAAAAGGGCCGGATCGAGACTATCGATCACCAGGGCCGTCCTCTGGAGGCGCTGCGGGGCCTGATGCAGCGGTTCCGTCCGGCCCAGGTGCCCGAGCTGCCGAGATTCTGGTGCGGCCTGGTGGGATATATCACCTACGAGATGGTATCCTTTTTCGAGGCGATCCCCCACCAATTGCCGTCCGACAAGCCCCTGGCCAGCTTCATGATCCCGGACGAGGTGCTGATTTTCGACAATATCCGCCACACCCTTCAACTGGTGGCCATCTGCTACCCGGAAGGGGACGCCACAGGCGAGGCCCTCTATGGGGCCGCACTGGAAAAAATCGAGCACATCCGGGAAAGACTGCGCCAACCCATACGGGAATCCAGCGTCCAGAAGAGCGATGTCCCATATCAACTACGGCCCACCCTTGCCGAGGAGCGTTTCCGGAGCCTGGTCAGCCGCGTCAAGAACCACGTGTGGGAGGGGGACATCATCCAGGCGGTGCTCTCCCAGCCCTTCGTCTGCGAGGAGATGCCCGACGGCCTTGACCTCTACCGGGCCCAACGGTATATCAATCCGTCTCCTTACCTCTTTTTCCTTCGGCTGGGCGGCACGACCCTGGTGGGCTCATCGCCCGAAACCCTGGTGCGTCTGGAAAACCGGATCGCCGTGCTGAGGCCCATCGCAGGCACCCGGCCCAGGGGCAAGACCGAGCAGGCCGACCGGGACCTGGCCGATGAGCTGCTGCAGGATGAAAAGGAGCGGGCCGAGCACCTGATGCTGGTGGATCTTGGCAGAAACGACCTGGGAAGGATCGCCGAAACCGGTACGGTGGAGGTAACCGATCTGATGTTCGTGGAGCGCTACTCCCACGTGATGCACCTGGTGTCCAACATCCAGTGCGATCTGAAGCCCGAGATCGACGCCTGGGCACTGCTGAAGGCGACCTTCCCGGCCGGCACCCTCTCGGGTGCCCCCAAGGTCCGGGCCATGGAGATCATCGCCGAACTGGAGGACACCCCCAGGGGGCCCTATGGCGGGGCCGTGGGGTACATCTCCTTTCATGGCAATATGGATATGGCCATCACCATCCGGACCGCCTGCATGGAGGACGGGCGCATGACCGTCCAGGCCGGTGCGGGCATCGTGGCCGATTCGGATCCAGAGCGGGAGCGTCAGGAAACCGTGAACAAAGCCATGGCCATCGAAAAGGCCCTGGAGCTCATCCACCCCCACCGGGAAAACGAGGAGGCCCAGTCATGATTCTCATGATCGACAACTACGATTCCTTCACCTACAACTTGGTGCAGTACCTGCGGCAGCTCGGGGCTCAGGTGGAGGTGATCCGAAACGATGCCGCCAGTCTCGATGAGGTCTGCGCCATGGCGCCTGCCGGCATCGTGATCTCTCCCGGCCCGGGGCGGCCGGATACCGCGGGCATCTCCCTTTCCGTCATCCGGCACTTTTCCGGGAAGGTCCCGATCCTGGGGGTCTGCCTCGGCCACCAGGCCATCGCCCAGGCCTTCGGGGGCGACGTCATTCACGCCAGGCGGCTGATGCACGGAAAGACCTCCGAGGTAACGGCGGACGGCCTGGGCGTTTTTTCGGGCATCAAAAAACCCTTTCAGGCCATGCGGTACCATAGTCTGGCCGTGTCCCGGGAGACGCTGCCCGACTGTCTGACCGTCACGGCCGAGTCCGAAGACGGGGAAATCATGGGTATCCGTCATACCCACCACCGCACGGAAGGCATCCAGTTCCATCCCGAATCCATCATGACAGCGGTGGGAAAAAGGCTCCTTCGAAATTTCCTGCGGGTGGTCGGGGAGGAGAATTGAGCGGCTGGAAGGGCCATGGAACCAAGGGAAGACAGGAGGGCAAGCGAGTCATGTTCCAGGAATATCTGAAGCGAATCATCGAAAGGGGGGATCTGGCTGAAGATGAGATGGCCGAAGCCATGGACCTTATCTTCTCAGGACAATGCACCGACGCCCAGATCGGCGCCCTGATGGCGGCCCTTGCCACCAAGGGAGAGACCTATGCCGAACTGGCGGGCGCCGCGCGCGCCATGCGGAAAAAGGCCCTTCGATTGCAGGTGCCCGCCGCCACCCTGATGGATATCGTCGGCACGGGGGGCGACGGCGCCCACACCTTCAACATCTCCACCACCACGGCCTTCGTGGTGGCCGGCAGCGGGGTTCCGGTGGCAAAGCACGGCAACCGGGCCGTGTCGAGCAAATGCGGCAGCGCGGATGTCCTGGAAGCCCTGGGGGTCAACCTGAACCTCGACCCCGAGCTGGTGGAAGAGGCCGTGATGGAAATCGGTATCGGGTTCCTGTACGCCCCGCTATACCATAAGGCCATGCGGCATGCGGCCAGGGCCCGAAAGGAAATCGGGCTCAGGAGCATCTTCAACATGCTGGGACCGCTGACCAACCCCGCGGCCGCCAACTGCATCCTCCTGGGGGTCTACGCCGCGGGACTGACGGAGATGTTCGCCCAGGCCCTGAAACGGCTCGGTGCCCGGCGGGCCCTCGTGGTCCACGGCCATGACGGGCTCGATGAGATCACCCTGTGCGGCCCCACCCGGGTGTCCGAATTGAAAGACGGGGTCATCCGGACCTACGACCTCTATCCGGAGGCCTATTTCGGCGCCGCAGTCGCGCCAGAATCCCTGAGGGGCGGAGAGGTGGCCGAAAACGCGGCGATTACGAGGGGGATCCTCACGGGAGAGACGGGGCCCAGGCGCGATGTCGTCCTTTTCAACGCGGGGGCCGCCCTCCTGTGCGCCGGAAAGGCAGCGGACCTGGCCCAGGGCATCGACATGGCCGGAGAGGCCATCGACAGCGGCGCGGCCAGCGCCAAGCTGGACGCCCTGGTGGCCTTCACGAACGAAAACGGTTAGGAAATGACGGTTATGAGCATTCTGGACAGGATTGTGGAACGGAAAAGACAGATCGTCGCCTCGGCCCAAAAGGAGCGGCCGCTGTCCGAATTGGAAGGGCGGATCCGGGAACGATCGGACCCCCGCGGCTTTGCGGCCCGTCTGTCGGCCCCGGGACCGAGGGGTGCCAACATCATCGCAGAAATCAAGCGGGCCTCGCCCTCCAAGGGGCCCATCCGGCCCGATCTCGACCCGGCCGGCCTGGCCCGCGCCTACGAGGCGGGCGGGGCGGCCTGCCTCTCGGTGCTGACCGATGGCCCCTTTTTCATGGGAAGCCCGCAGGATCTGGTACAGGCCCGGACGGCGAGCACCCTGCCGGTCCTTCGAAAGGAGTTTATCATCTCCTCCTACCAGGTGTACGAATCCGCCGCCATGGGCGCCGATGCGGTTCTGCTGATCGTGCGGATCCTTTCGGCAGAGCAGCTTCACGCCTACCTGGCCCTGTGCAGGGAGCTGTCCCTGGACGCCCTGGTGGAAATCCACACGGAGGCGGACCTTGAGACGGCACTTGTCTCTGGGGCGCAGCTGATCGGGATCAACAACCGGAACCTCAACTCCTTTGAGACGGACACGAATACGGCGATCCAGCTGGCTTCGCGCCTGTCCCGGGACCAGGTCCCGGTGGCCGCCAGCGGCATTCGAACCCGCGCGGATATAGTGAAAAACACCCGATCGGGCATCTGGAATTTTCTCATCGGCGAGAGCCTGGTGCGGGCGGAGGATCCGAGCCGGTTCCTGGCGGAGCTGCTTGGACAGGGGGAGGCATCATGACCAGAGGGCTATTTCCCCAGATCAAGATCTGCGGGCTGACCAGCGCCGATCCGGCGGTGGAATGCGCCGATCTGGGGGTCCAGGCCATCGGCTGCGTGTTCTATCCGAAAAGCCCCCGACACCTCGAGGACGAGACCGCCCGGGCGATCTGCCGGGCGGTGAAGGGCCGGGTGCAGACGGTGGGGGTGTTCGTGAATGCCCCCCTGGAAACCATTTTGCAGAAGGTAAGGGACTGCGGTATCACGATGGTGCAGCTCCACGGCCAGGAATCACCGAACCTTGTCCGCCGGCTGCGGCGGGAGGGGATTCCCGTTATCAAGACGCTCTTTGCCAATGCAGCACCGGATTTTTCGGCCACGCCCCTTTACCAGGCATCGGCGTTTCTTGTGGAGTGCAGCGGCGGGATCCTGCCTGGCGGAAACGCCAAAACCTGGGACTGGTCCCAGGCAAAGTCCTTTGGCGAACGTCACCCCTGCATTCTGGCCGGCGGGTTGACGGCGGAGAACATCGGTACGGCCATCGGCCAGGCCATGCCCCGGGCCGTGGATGTCAGCTCCGGGGTCGAATCGGCACCGGGTATCAAATCCCTGGACAAGGTGGCGCACCTGGTGGAAGCCGTCACCGCTCTCGGGCTTTCAGATCCAGGCGGCGACCTCGCTCCCGTCTTTTCCCGCTGTGCGGTTGGCTGTTAGCTGTTAGCCATTCGCCCAGTCAGGGCAACGCGGTGATATAGTCCTGGCTGATGGCGTATTTGACCACGTCCACGGTTTTTTTCAGGTTGAGCTTTTTCTTGATATTGGCCCGGTGATGCTGAACCGTACGGATGCTGATGAAGAGAAGTTCGGCGATCTCCTTGCTGGTCTTTCCCTCCACAAGCAAGCGGAGAACCTGGCGTTCCCGGTGGGACAGGGGATCCCTCTGCCCAGGGTTGGCGGCGTCCCTGCAAATGTCAATGAGATCCTGGGAATATTGTTTCAGGAAAATGGGAGACAGGAAAGTCCCCCCCTTGCGAATGGTGTTGATGGCGTTGACGAGTTCGTTGCCCGTATCGTCCTTCAGCAAAAAGCCCTCCGCTCCTGCTGACAGGACCCGCTGGAGGTATTCCTTCTTCTTGTGCATGCTCAGGATGAGCACCTTGATTTCCGGATAATGGGCCTTGATCTCCTCCACCGCCTCGATCCCCCTGAGATTCGGCATGGAGATATCCAGAATGGCCATGTCCGTTGCAGTCTTTTTCAGTAAACGGATGAGCTCGAGGCCGTCTGCGGCCTCCCCCACTACCTCCATCCGATCGGCAGCATTGATGATTCCCCGGATGCCCTCTCTCAGCATCGCGTGGTCATCTGCCAAAACAATCCGGTAGGTTTTCATCTCTATCAGAATTCTCCGGAAAAAACCAATATTCAGTCATGCGGGTCGCGGCTGGCGATCTGCGATCAATTACACTTTACCACACACCCCTATGCCAAAACAATTCCTTTTCGCCAAGGAAGCCTTTAACACATTAATTAAACTCATATATAGAAAGCATGGCCACGGAGGAAACGCCCACGGCACAAGATCCGCCAGATCCTTGGCCGCGATCGCCCCTTTCCCTGTAAATTCATCGTAATGACTGTATAAACGGTTTGACGGCCGCCACCCCCTCACGCTCCATAAGCCGAATCACTTGGGACCCGATGACGGCGATGTCGACTTTGCCCTTCAAAAAGGAAATTTCCTCACGATTGCTCACCCCGAATCCGAGAGCCAGCGGAAGGCCCGTGGCGCCGCGACATCGCTGCAGGTATGTTTCCAGCTCGCCGGTGAAATCCGTTTTGGCACCGGTCACGCCCTTTCTGGCAACGCAGTAAATAAACCCCTCCGCCTTCGATGCGATGTAGCGCATGCGCGCCTCCGTCGTGGTGGGGGAATAGATATAGATGGGCGCAAGGTCCTGGGCCGCCATGGCGGCCAGGTATTCGCTGCTCTCCTCAGGGGGCAGGTCCGGTACGATAGCTCCCCGCAGGCCCTGGGCCTTCATGTCGGCCGCGAAGGCAGCTACGCCGTATTTAAAGAGGATATTGTAATAGGTCATAAAGAGAAACGGGATCTCGAACGCCCGGGTCATCTCGCCGGCCGCCGCCAGGCAGGTTCTCACCTTTGCGCCATTCGCCAGGGCGATCTGATTGGCGCGCAAAATCGTCGGACCATCGGCGATGGGCTCCGAAAAGGGAATCTGCAGCTCGATGATATCCACCCCCGCCGCCACCATGGCGGCCACCAGTTCCATGGACACCTTGACGGACGGATAGCCCAAAACGATATGGGTCATGAGCAGAATCTGCTTCTCCTTCAGCCGGTCCCTCACATATGCCTCAACCATGGTATGCCTCCGCCTTTTCGATGATAAAGGACCGCCACCTGGGGTCCTCAAACGCATCCGCCACCGTAAAGATATCCTTATCCCCCCGGCCGGACTGATTGATCAGGATGACCTCCCCATCGGACATCTCCGGCGCCTCCCGGAAGGCCCGGGCAAAGGCATGGGCCGATTCCAGGGCGGGGATTAGCCCTTCCTTCTTGATGGTGAGCCGCACGGCCTCGATCACCTCCCGATCCGTTGCATACTCGAAGCGCACCCGGCCCGACCGGGCGCACTGGGCCAGAATGGGGGAAACCCCGATATAGTCCAGGCCCGCCGCCACGCTGTGGGTTTCCTTCATCTGGCCGTCGCTGTCCTGGAGAAAGCAGGTCTTGTACCCCTGTGCCACACCGACGCTGGCGTCGCCCGCGGCCAAGCGCACGGCGTGCCGGCCCGATTCGATGCCCTCCCCTCCCGCCTCGACCCCCACCAGGGTGACCGGGTCCTCCCAGAACCCGGAAAAGATCCCGAGGGCATTGGATCCCCCCCCCACACAGGCGTATACGCGGTCCGGGAGCTTTCCCGCCCTGTCCAGAATCTGTTGTCTCGCCTCCTTCCCGATAATGGACTGAAAAAAAGACACCATCTCCGGAAAGGGATGGGGACCGCAGGCCGTCCCCAGGACGTAGTGGGTGGTATCCATATGGGACACCCAGTCCCTGAAGGCCTCGTTGATGGCATCCTTTAGGATCCGGCTGCCATCCTCCACCGGTACGACCCTGGCACCCAGCCGTTCCATCCAGAACACATTGGGCCGCTGCCGCTGCACATCCACCGCTCCCATGTAAATGGTGCAGTCCAACCCGAATTTGGCCGCCATGGTGGCGGTGGCGACCCCGTGCTGACCGGCACCGGTCTCGGCGATCACCCGGGTCTTTCCCATCCGCCGGGTGAGAAGCCCCTGGCCCATCACATTGTTGATCTTATGCGCACCGGTGTGATTCAAATCCTCCCGTTTGATGAAGATCCGTGCCCCACCGAAGTGCCGCGTCAGGTTCTCGGCATAGGTGATGGGGGTGGGACGGCAGGAATAGCTCGACATGATATCGGTAAACTCACGCCAAAATTCAGGATCCGCCTTTGCAGCCTGGAACTGCGCGTCGAGCTCCTCAAAGGTGGCAACGAGGATTTCCGGAAGAAACGCCCCGCCGAACTCGTCATAATAGCCTCTTGTCTCCATGCCCCTCACCTCCTGATCCGGCCTGGCCGGCGGTCTTTCATGGTTATCTATTGTTATCTATAGGTTTCGGATACCGGATCCAGCGTCTGAGAAAAATCGAACCGGTCCGTCCGGCATGCAAGCTCCGCGTAGACGGCTCCCTGGGCCCGGGAAAAATGAAGAAATCTTCTGACTGCGAGAATCGGTGTCTCCCCGGCGATACCGAGCTGCTGCCGCCGCCGTGGATCCGGATACTCGATTCGAAATGTCTGCCGTCCGCCAATGGGCCTCAGATCATAGCGCTCCTCCACGGCCAGGGACAGGGATCCAGCCCTTAAATCAACCGTATCGATACCTGGGAAGAGCTGCGGGTGCAAGTAGATATCCTCCATGAGCACCGGCTCCCCGTCGGCCCGGCTGAGCCGGGAGTAATAATAGGCGCTACCGCCCCTGAAGGGATTGGCCGATCCGTCGCTCACGGGCACCAGCGCCATGGGATGAAGGACCTCCGTCTCGATGGCGACGCCCTGGCTCTTGAAGGAAGCCATGGTGCCCCCAAGGGAAAAGAGATCCACCTCCCGGGCCGCTTCCCGGACAAAGGTGCCCGCCCCCCGCCGTCGTACCAGTATCCCCCTTCGAACCAGGGTATCGGTCGCCTGCCGAGCCGTGGGACGGCCAATCCCGTAAGCGGCTGCCAAACTGTTCTCCGAAGGGATCGGGGTGCCCGCCGGATACTCCCCCTTGCGAATCCGCTCGGCGAGGATGTCCGCCAGCTGCCGGTAAAGGGGAACGAAAGACAGGGGATCGAGCGTTTCGGTCAGTTTGGAATGTTCCCCCATGGGATGTCCTCCGCTGAAATAGATACCATGGCATCGGTTTTAGGGGAATTTAACACTGACTTGTAAAGTTGTCAATACATTTCCCGAACCGCTTTTCCCTT
>CAYOXD010000116.1:0-7368 GCA_964407825.1 uncultured Desulfobacterales bacterium
GGAGCTCGGCGTTGACCGTGATCAGCTCCTCGTTCAGGGCCTGGAGCTCCTCCTTCGAGGTCTCCAGCTCCTCGTTGGTGGATTGGAGTTCCTCATTGGCGGACTGGAACTCCTCGTTGATGGACATCAGCTCCTCGTTGGCGGACATGAACCCCTCGTTCGACCCCTCCAGTTGCTCCATGGTGGCCTGGAGCTGCTCGTTGGTGATGCGAAGCTGCTCCTCCAGCTGGCGGATCAACATCTCTTTGGAAGATTCATCGCCGGTAGGCGCTTCACCTTCCGTTGGCGCGGGAGAGGCAACCGCCGGAGGGCTGGCCGGCTCCAGGATCACCAGGACCAGCTTGCCATAGCTGGGATCGGCGGCCAGCGGTTCGACCTGAACATTGACCGACTCTTCCTCGCCGTTTGCTGTCAGCTTCACTCCCCGGAAGGCCACCTGCCGTCCTTCTCCCAGGCATTTGTAGATCGCCGCCCTAAGGGCCGGTCGCAATTCCTCCCGGGCCATGCGAAGGATGTCCAGCGTCGGCTCGCCGACGGGAACTTCCAGGTAGGGCTGCGTCCGCGTGGACACGTGCAGGGTTTCGTACTTCTCATTCACCACGAGGCAGGGAGGGCAATAGCGCTCCATTAGAGACTTCTCCGCCGCGGACGCGGGGCAGGGCTCAGGCGCACATGCCGGCGTCTTGGCCCGGGGGATTCCGGAAAGTTTCCGAACAGAGGAAGAAAAGGGGAAGAAGGCCTCCTTGCCCTGTGAGTTCTCCAGACGCCGGTAGAGCTTCCATTTTTTGTCCACCGGAGTGAAGAGTTTCGAGTTTCGTCCCACCGTCTCCGATGCCCCGAGAAAGAGGTGGCCGCGGGGTTTCAGGACCAGGTGAAAGAGGGAGATGAGCCGTTTTTGCATCTCCGGATCCAGATAGATGAGAAAGTTGCGACAGACGAGAAGATCCAGTTTTGAAAAGGGCGGATCCTTGACAACGCTGTGATGGGCGAAGAGAATCATCTGCCGCAGCTCCTTGATGCACTGCCAGCCTCCCTCGGAGCGGACAAAGAACGCCGCGAGGCGCTCCTTGCCCACCTCCTGAACGGTGTCTTCATCATAGCGTCCGCTCCTGGCCCTTGCGATGGCCGCTTCGTCAATGTCCGTGGCGAAGAGCTGCACCTTGGCGCTCTTTCTCTCCTGCTTCAGGTATTCCAGAATCAGGATGGCCACGGAGTACGCCTCCTCGCCGGTCGCACAGCACGGCAGCCAGATACGCACCGGGTCCTGGGCGGGACGGTCATCGAAGAGCCGGGGGATGACCTCGGTGCGAAGCGCCTTGAACGCCTCCTCGTCGCGGAAGAAACCGGTCACGCCGATTAAAATTTCACGGTAAAGGGCATGGGCCTCGTGTTCGCTTTCCTCAAGAACGGCGATGTATTTTCCGAGTCCGCCGACTTCCCTGACCGTCATGCGCCGCTCGATGCGCCGCAACACGGTGGTTCGCTTGTAGGAGCTGAAATCGTGACCGGTCTTTTTCTTTACGATGTCCAGGATCTGCCGCAGGCTTTCATCTTCCAGAGGCTCCAGGCCTCCTGACGAAGCGCCGATGCCCACGACCAGACAGGGACTGGCCTTCGCCTGTTGACATTTTCCCGCCGGCACCTCCGTCTGGTCTGGCCGTCCCGTGAAGGTGCTTCCATCCAAATCGAATTCGTTCTCTTCGTGCGTCATCCGTAACCCTGGCCCCTCGAAGCTGAATCGCAGATTGTTCCATTGTGTTCGTGCCGCCGGTATGAGTCTGATGCCCCCGACATATGAGACCCACCATAGCCCATTGGGGGTAATTTTGTCAGCATAATGTTCAAAATGGCTCCATCTCACTCCCTGCCTATCGGCATAACGTTACGTGGGATTGCCCCGGGTTAGAAGGACAATGTGCTGGTTATTTAGGGGGAAGTGGGGTAAAATGATCGAAAGCCTTTCGAAAATCCGGGCATGATTCCGGCATGAAGGTTCGACCGGGTGCCCGTTTCTGAGGCTTCTGGACCACCCGGGCGAAGCTGTTGGCCTCGTACAACATAGGACCACCCTGTGGAACTGCAAGCGGGAATGCCCCATGCAAAACGGTCACGATATAGGAGGGGAGACTTCTTCAAGCCGTTCCCTGTTTGCGGATCGCGTCCACAAGGTCTATGAAAATACCCCCTTGGGCGTCACCGGCGGCCTGGTAAACGCCGTCATTCTGGTGTACATCCTGGACGGCCAGGTTCCCCTCACCAAATTGCTTGTCTGGCTGGCCTGCACGACCTGCGCGGCTGCTTTTCGAATGACACTGCACTGGCGCTATCACCACAGCTCCACCCAATCTTCGCATTCCGCGAAATGGGACCGCTGGTTCCTTGTCAGCCTTGGGCTGGCAGGGTTGATCTGGGGGGCGGTCCCCGTATTCCTATTTCCTGCCTCTTCCTTCGGCCACCAGGCCTTTATCGCCTTCCTCTCAGGGGGCATGGTGGCCGGTGCCGCGGGCGTCTATTCGGCCCTGATCGCGGATTATTTCGTCTTCTCCATTCCGGTCATGCTTCCTATCGGAATTCGTTTCTTCATGCTTGGCGGTCATATTCATGTCGCCATGGGCGGCATGATCGTTCTGTACTTCATCATCATCAGCATGGTGGCCCTTCGGGCCCACCGGGATATAGGAGACCTCCTGGCGCTCAAGTATGAAAGGATGGCGCTTGTGACCGATCTGCAGCTGGAGATCGCGCAGCGCAGCGAAGCCCAGAGGGATCTTCAGCGGCAGAAGGAGCGTGTGGAGCAGATCGTGGCGAAGCGCACAGCCGCGTTGGATGAGGCCAACCAACGGTTGCGGGCGATCCTCAACTATGCGCCGCTGGCCCTATGGGCTATCGACCGCGAGGGCGGTCTTTCCTTTTGCGACGGAAAGGGGCTCGCGACGATCGGGCTGACCCCCGGCGTCGTGGGAAAATCGATATTCGACCTGTACTCGCAAGAAAGTCCCATGGTTCGCATCACCCAAGGGGTGCTATCCGGAACCTTTATTTCCGATACGGTCCAATTCAAGGATGTTTTTGTCGAAGTCCGCTATCAGCCCATGCGGGATACCGGTGATGGGCTGTCGGGTGCCATCGGTGTGGCCATCGATGTGACCGAGCAGACCCGCGCCAAGGAGGCCCTGCGCAGGAGCGAAGAAAAGCTCCGGCATGCCCAGAAGATGGAGGCCCTGGGAACCCTCGCCGGTGGCGTGGCCCATGACCTGAACAACATCCTGAGCGGCATCGTGAGTTACCCCGACCTGTTGCTGATGGACCTGCCCCGGGACAGCCCCCTCAGGCGGCCCCTGAGCACCATCAAGAAATCTGGGGAAAATGCGGCTGCCATTGTCCAGGACCTGCTGACCCTGGCCCGCAGGGGGGTCGGTGCGCTAACCGTTTTAAATTTGAACAGAATCGTTATGGATTGCATCAATTCGCCGGAAATACAGGTAATCATGGCGCAGGGCGCCCGCATGAGCCTTGCCGTCTCGCTTCAGCCCGATCTTTTCAACATCCATGGGTCCGCCATTCATATCTTTAAATCCTTGACGAATTTGATCTGCAACGCGGTCGAAGCCATGCCCGAGGGGGGGCGCATCGAGATCACCACGGAGAATCGGTTTGCGGACAGGCCCCTGTCCCGGTTCGAAACCATACCGGAAGGCGAATATGTCATCCTGGGTGTCAAGGATTCAGGCGTCGGCATTCCAGAGAACGATCGGGCCAGAATTTTCGAGCCCTTCTATACGAGCAAGGTCATGGGCCGCAGCGGGTCCGGTCTCGGCATGGCTGTGGTCTGGGGGACCGTAAAGGACCACAACGGCTACCTCGATTTTGAGAGCGCGGGGGGTGAGGGCACCCGGTTCGAGTTGTATTTTCCAGCCACCCGGGAGGAGACCGAGGCCTTTTTGCCCCCCGAAGATCTGTCTGATTTAACTGGACACGGTGAATTCATTTTGGTGGTGGACGATATGCCGGTCCAGCGGGAGATCGCCAGAGGGATCCTCGATCGGCTGGGGTATCGGGTCGAATCCCTGGCCAGCGGGGAGGAGGCCGTCCGGTTTATTCAGCAGGACCCCGTCGATCTGGTGATCTTGGATATGATCATGACACCGGGAATAGACGGATACGAAACCTATCGCCGGATAAAGAGCATTCGGCCCGATCAGAAGGCCATCATCGCCAGCGGGTTTTCGGAATCCGACCGGGTGCGAAAGGCCATCCGTCTTGGCGTCGGCAGATACCTCAAGAAGCCTTACCAGCTTGCGGAACTCGGTGCCGCCATCAGAGAGGAACTTCAAAAGGACGGCTCATAATCCCTCATAGTCGATGATGCAAAATGACGCATCCGTCGGGTTTCCCCTTGACAATTAAATTGCCTTTTGCTGTAGAGTAAGATCGACAAGTTCACCCCATGCAGGCTGTGGGCTCGTCTCATTTCGCGTTGACCTGTTTAAGATGTGCAAAAGAGATAGGACGGGGGGGATCCTTTTGACCACAGGCGAACAGGTGCATGTCGGCGTGACAGAACGAGCGCAGGAAAAAATCGAGAGGCTCGAACATGCGCTCATGGTGTCCGAGCGCAAGGCCGAGGTGCTGGGCAATATGCTCAAGGAAACCGTGAAGGAGTATGAAAGCTCCCTCGATGAGCTGCGTATCGCAAGGCTCACGGAGGAAACACTGTCACGGTCAAACAGAGACCTGGAATTGTTCGCCTATGTGCTCTCCCACGATCTTCAGGCACCGTTGCGGACGATCATCCTGTTCCTTCAGCTTCTTCTGGGGCGATGCGAAAATGGTCTGGACGGGGACGGTCGGCACTTTATCGATCGCTCCCTGAAGGCGGCCCAATCCATGCAGCAACTGATGGAGGGGGTGTTGCGTCTGGCCAGGGTGAAAACCAAGGGCCAGAGCTTTGCTTCCGCGGATCTCAACTACATCGTGAAAGATGTTATGGATAACCTCCAATCGGTCATACAGGAAAAAGGCGCTCGCGTCAGCGCGACCGAACTGCCTACCCTGATGGTTGATGTCAGCCAGATCCAAAGTCTTTTCCAAAACCTGATATTGAATGCGTTGCGATATAATGAGAGCCCGAATCCGGTAGTGGAGATCGGCTGCCGGGACCAGGATCACGCCTATCAGATTTTCGTGAAAGATAACGGCATCGGCATCCCATCTCGGTTCCAGAAAGAAATATTTACGGTATTCCATCGGTTGCACAGTGACCGGCGGTATCCTGGAACCGGCCTGGGACTCGCCCTGTGTAAACAGATCGTGGAACACCATGGGGGGATTATCGGGGTGGAATCCAAACCCAAGGAGGGTGCGACTTTCCATTTCACTTTGCAAAAGGATGGGGGGTTCCCTGAGGGGACATAATTTTTTCCGGGTGGCTTGGGTATGTTACGCCGGAAGGGCTGGTGATTCGCCAATGGAGGGGGCAGATGCTGGAGGCATACAGCGCCGTAAGCCTGCGAAAAGATGCGTATGATGCCGGAAGGCAAGCCATGGAGACTGCCATGGGAAGACTTTCCGGGACCCCGGATATCATCTGGGCGTTCGGCGCCATATCCTTTGACCAGCGGAAGCTTCTCAAGGGCATTCGTTCCATCGCGCAGGATGTTCCCCTTGTGGGATGTACCACCGACGGTGAGATTTCCATGGCGGGACTTACCACGGATTCGGTCGCGGTGATGGCGGTTAGGAGCGATCGCTTGAAATTCAAGGTTGTTACGGATGATTCTTTGTCCAAAGGCGCTTTTCCCGCCGGTGTCAATGTGGGGCGGGCCCTGCAAGGCACCGGGTGCCGCTATGTGCAGCTTTTTTCCGATGGGCTCACGGGCAATGCAACGCGCATCATCGAAGGCGTAAGGCAGGAACTCGGCAGCGACATCGTAGTGGCTGGCGGAACCGCCGGTGACGGCGGGAAGTTCACCCGTACATACCAGTACTGCAATGATCGGCCCCTGACCGACAGTGTCGTGGCTGTCGGCTTTATGGGCGATTTCCATTTCGGCACCGGCGTCAAAAGCGGTTGGATCCCCTTTGGCATGGCAAAGCAGGTCACGAGATCCGAAGGTAACGTCGTCTATGAATTGGATGGGCAGCCGGCCCTGCAGGTCTATGAGCGGTTCCTGGGCAAATATGCCTCCTGCCTGCCGGCCGTGGGGGTGGAGTATCCCCTTGCGTTGCTGGAGTCGAACAACCATGTGGATGAGAACGACACGTTCGTCTGCAGGGCCACCATGGGTGTGGACCGTGAAAGGGGCTCCATCACCTTTGCGGGGGACGTTCCGGTGGGATCCCTCGTGAAGATGACCATGGGCAATGATCAGGATGTGATCCAGGCGGCTAAAACGGCTGCCGAAGATGCGCTCTGCGAACTCGAAGCAAGTCGAAAGGCCGCCGTTCCAAAGATGGCCTTCGTTTTCTCCTGCATGGCCAGAAAGATCGTGCTGGGGTCCAGGATCGTCGATGAGTTGCAGCAGGTGAAACAGGTGATGGGAGAAGATATTCCCATGGTGGGGTTTTATACTTACGGGGAGTATGCACCCATTGGCAAGGACAGGGTTTCCTGTTTTCACAATGAAACGATCACGCTGACCATCCTGGGTGAATAGGTAGTGCCCATCCATGAACGAATGGACACTCTGTAGAAAAGAGCGCATGTGCCCCTGAACAGGAGCAAATCCCACCGGCGGCCTTCAGGCCGGAAAGATCGGCGCCGGGTGACGATGTCAGGTTGAAATGGCTGGACTATCCCGAGAAGAAGACGGATGGGGGGAACGGGCGAGCCTAGTCTTCCGATAGATCATTTTGTTGTTGGTTTTTGATAACCTTTTTTCACCGAGAGGAGATACTGTGATGGCAAAATGGACGAAACTTTCATCTATTCTGATCGCTTTTCTGCTGGTTGCACCATCGTTGGGTTATGCTCAAGGGATAGGGGGACTGGGTATCTCCTTTGTCGTCATCGTCGCATTTTTCGTGGCTCTTCTTCTGATTTTCCGGGTACTCAAATCTCCGAGTAAATATATTGAAATGCCAAGTCCTGCCACCGGGAAAGGCAGCGGATCTGACCAGGAGCCCGTGGAGGAGGTCGAACCTTCCACCTGCCGGCTTTGCAGCAAGGAATTCCCCAGTTCGGATCTGGAGGTGTATCAGGGAAAGATCCTGTGTCCCGAGTGCTATGGGGGGCATGTGAGATCCAACCAGGAAGAGGCGGAGGCTGCCAGCTCCACCTGCCGACTCTGCAGCAAGGAGTTTCCGAGTTCGGACCTGCAGGTATATCAGGGAAAGATCCTGTGTCCCGAGTGCCATGGGACAAATGTG
>CAYOXD010000116.1:7468-8949 GCA_964407825.1 uncultured Desulfobacterales bacterium
AAATCGAGGCTGTCCGAGGTGGAAATACCGGAGCCGCCCGCCACCACCATCTGCAAGCAGTGCAACAAGGAATTTCCGAGTGCGGACCTGGAGGTGTATCAGGGAAAGATCCTGTGTCCCGAGTGCCATGGGACAAATGTGAAATCGAGGCTGTCCGAGGTGGAAATACCGGAGCCGCCCGCCACCACCATCTGCAGGCAGTGCAACAAGGAGTTCCCGAGTGCGGACCTGGAGGTCTACCAGGGAAAGATTCTGTGTCCGGGGTGCTATCAGGCAAATGTAAAATCCGCCATTTCAGAGGCGGCACCAGACACCAAGGCCTCAGCTTCGATCTGCACGTGCGATTCAAATAAGTTCCCCGGCATCAATCTGGAAATGGATCGAGGAGAAGTCTTTTGCCTGAATTGCTATAAGCAACGCAAAACAACCGGCAGCTCGGAGCCGAAGGTAGATGATGCAGCCCGCGCTTCGATCTGCACATGCGATCCAAACAGGTTCCCCGGCGTCAAACTGAAGTCCCACCAAGGAAAAACCGTCTGTCTTCATTGCTATAAGGTGCGAGAACAAAAGCAGATGGGAGCTTGATGTATAGGCGAAGAAGGCGAGCTGACACACGCTGAGGGTGCCTCTGATGATAGCGTCCCCTGTCCCGGTAAAATTATGGGGAGAGGGGACGCTATCGGCGAGCAGCCTGCCATCAGCCGGTGATGGCGCCCACGACCATCAGGTCCGCCACCATGGCGAACAGTGCGAAGCTCCTCGACGATTCCCAACAGCGACAGCCCCTGCCCCTCGTTGATGGCCCCAGCATGACGAACATCAATCGCTATCGAAAACATAATCAATAGTTGAAATATGTTCTCACAGATCCTGCCCATCTTTATAAATGTGGTCACGCCGGTGTTCAGTCTGGTGCTGCTGGGGTATTTCCTGGGACCCCGGCTCGGACTCCAGTACCGCACCCTTTCGCATACCGCCTATTATCTCTTGATACCAGCGTTCGTGTTCCATGTGTTGAGCACCGTCCAGATCGATCTGAGCACCGCCGGCCGGATGGTCGGCGGCATCAGCCTGATCTATCTGGCCACCGGCCTGATCAGCTGGCTGGTGGCGCGCCTCTTGCGGTACAGCCGGGAGATGGCGGTGGGCTTCCTGATGACGGGGGTCTTTGGCAATGTAGGCAATTTTGGTCTGGCACTGGCCCGGTTCAGGCTGGGGGAGCACGCGATGGCGAGCGCCACGGTTTACATGGTGGCTGTCAACGCGGTGGCCTTCACCGCCTGCGTGGTGGCGGCCGGCTGGGTCCGCCATGGCGGATTCGGCGCGCTGATGCGGCTGCTGAAAACACCCGGCGTCATGGTGCTGGTGCCGGCTCTGTATTTTCCATATACCGGAACGGCGCCGCCGCTCATCATCAACCGGATCAGCGGTCTTCTGGGCGATGCCATGATCCCGATCATGCTGCTGACCCTGGGGCTGCA
>CAYOXD010000117.1:0-8496 GCA_964407825.1 uncultured Desulfobacterales bacterium
GCCTGGCGGGTGATGGTTTCCCGGTAGGCCACCTGGGGCGCGCCGGTGGTGACCTCTGCATTGTATTCCCGCTTCATCCGCTCGACGTAGACCTCCAGGTGAAGCTCCCCCATCCCCTGGATAATGGTCTCGTTGGTTTCATCGTTGAAGCTGGTGCGGAAGGTGGGATCCTCCTTGGAAAACCGGTTCAGGGCCTTTGACATGTTGATCTGAGCCTTGTTGTTCACCGGAATGATGGCAAGGGAGATCACCGGCTCGGGTACGAACATGGACGTCATGGTCAGGTTCAGCCCCGGGGCCACGAAGGTATCTCCCGAGGCGCATTCGATCCCGAAAAGGGCTCCGATGGCGCCCGCCGTGATTTGCTCGATGTCCTCCATCTGGCTGGCATGCATCCGGGCCACCCGCCCCACCTTCACCTTCTTGCCGGTGCGTACGTTGAGCATGGTGGTTCCCTTGGCCAGGGTTCCCTGGTAGACCCGGATGTAGGTCAGCTGGCCGTAGGGGCCGTCCTCGAGTTTGAAGGCAAGGGCCACCAGCGGATCGCCCTTTCGGCTCGTGAGCACCACCGGCGCCTCCTCCTTGTCCATGTCCAGGGCTTCGTTTTGCACCTCCGACGGGCAGGGCAGAAGGCGGGTCACCGCGTTCAAAAGGGGTTGAACCCCCTTGTTCTTGTAAGCAGAGCCCATGAAGACGGGGGTCAACTGGCGGGTCAGGGTCCCGGTGCGGACGGCGTCCAGAATAAGATCCTCAGGGATTTCCCGCTCCTCCAGCACCGCCTCCATCAACTCGTCCGAGAACATGGTGGCCGCGTCGATCAATTCCTCGCGTCGTGCCTGCGCCTCTTCCAGGAGGGCTTCGGGGATGGGTCCGCGTCGGACCGTCTCACCGTTGCTTCCATCAAAATAAATCGCCTCCATGGCCACCAGATCAACAACGCCCTCGAATTTGATTTCGAGCCCGATGGGAATCTGCATGGCGATGGCGTTGTGCCCCAGTTTGTTCTTCAGCTGATCGATGACCCGGTTCGGGTTGGCGCCGCTGCGATCGCACTTGTTGATAAAGGCGATGCTTGGGACCTTGTAACGTTTCATCTGCTGATCCACGGTGATGGATTGGGACTGCACCCCGCCAACGGAACACAGGACGAGGATGGCGCCGTCCAAGACCCGGAGGGAGCGCTCTACCTCGATGGTGAAGTCCACGTGCCCCGGGGTGTCGATGATGTTGATGTCGTGTCCCCGCCACTGGCAGTAGGTAGCAGCCGAGGCGATGGTGATGCCCCGTTCCTTTTCGAGTTCCATGGAGTCCATGGTGGCCCCCACGCCATCTTTGCCCTTGACGTCGTGAATGGCGTGAATGCGATCCGTATAAAAAAGGATCCGTTCCGTTAACGTGGTCTTTCCGGAATCGATGTGGGCACTGATGCCTATGTTTCTCACCTTTTGAATGTCATTGTCCATTTTATTCGTTCCTCATTAAAATTGAATCGCTGACCATCGTCTCGGGGGTGCTCTGAAAACAGAACCCCCCACAGCCTTGTACTTCCGGCCGGATGGGGGATATAGCCAACGGGTTGTACGATAGCAAGAGAGGCTTTCAGAAATCCGGACTCATCCCTGACGAGGCTGCGCAATTTAGAGTGTCCATCCGGGTTTGTCAATAGAAAAACCGCCCTCCTCGATATTTTTTTTAGTGATCCACTTTTTGATCCGCCTTCGCTGGGCGTGCCAAATTTAAGTGTAAAATTTTAATACTTTCGGCCGACAGGCCCACGCCGCCGGGGATGTTTCGGGTAAGGGTCTCAACCGATGCCGACACTGACGGCAGGCGGGGGGGCCCTTTACAGATTTTGTATTTCAGGTAATATGGGTAGTCAATGTTTTGAATGTATTAAGTTTAGGTTACCTTCCGGTTCGTGTCAACATCACCGGTCACCGGGGGGCGATATTCGATTCACCCCCCACCCCGCAAGTTGCAGGTCACAAGTTGCAGGTCAGAAGATACCGGGAAACGAAAGAGTTTCAGCTATGGATATTTTCTGCCTCGTACGGTAAACGCCCAAAATATCCAAGGGGGGAAATGCAACTACACAATATCCGCAAAAAATTCGATTTGTTACTATCTAATGCCGATATTGAAATTGACGGTCACAGGCCCTGGGATATTCAGGTTCACCACTCGGGTTTGTATTCCAGGGTCCTGGCCCTGGGTTCTCTCGGCCTGGGGGAAGCCTACGTGGACGGGTGGTGGGATTGCCAGCAATTGGACGAGTTCTTTTGCCGCGTGTTGAAGGAGCGGTTGGACGCCAAGGTAAAAACCTTGACACTTCTGCTGGATGTCCTGAAGGCGAAAATCGCAAATCGCCAGAGCATAGCCCGTTCCTCCAGTGCGGTTCGGCATCATTACGACCGGGGAGATGCGCTGTACCGGACCATGCTCGATCATCGCATGATGTACAGCTGCGGGTATTGGAAGGATGCGCGGACCCTGGAGGAAGCCCAGGAGGCGAAGCTGCGCCTCATTGCGCGGAAACTGGGTCTGAAGCCCGGGATGCGGGTGCTGGACATCGGCTGCGGCTGGGGCGGTGCCGCCAGGTTCATGGCCGAGCACTATGGCGCGCACGTTGTTGGGGTAACGGTGTCCGATAATCAGGCGCTGGCAGCGAAGCGGTTATGCAAGGGACTTCCTGTCGAGATCCGCCTCCAGGATTACAGGCATCTCGAGGGCCCCTTCGATCGCATCTTTTCCATAGGCATGTTTGAGCATGTCGGCTACAAGAATTACTCGACCTACTTCCGTGTCGTGAAGCGCTGCCTTAAAGAAGACGGTCTCTTTCTCCTCCACACCATCGGCAGCGACCAGTCGGCCTGTTGCACCGACCCCTGGCTTGAACGGTATATTTTCCCGAACAGCATGATTCCGTCTGCCAAACAGATCACCACCGCTCTGGAGGGCGAGTTTCTGATCGAAGATTGGCACAATTTCGGCGCCGACTACGACCGGACCCTGATGCAGTGGTACCGCAACTTTACGGAAAACGGCGGTCAGGTGGTGTCGTCCCTCGGCGAGCGATTTTTCAGGATGTGGTCCTACTATCTGTTGTCCTGCGCCGGTTCGTTTCGTGCCAGAAGGAATCAGCTATGGCAAATCGTCCTGTCGGTCCGTGGGGTCCCTGGCGGATACCGATCTTACAGGTGACAGGGACCTCCTGCGACGATGCTTTCAGATTTCCCCCCTCCTCCCTCCGCACCAGCGCCGTGTGGGTATTCAATGTCGTTCACCGGGAATTGCCCGTAACCCTCAAGAAAGGGCGCGCGATGTCGATACCATAACTATTTGCCACGGGAATCAGAGGCTCGGGTACACGCGGATACGGGATACTACGCATTGTGGACATTTAGTTTCATGTTCATAATGACTCGTCCCTGAACCATAGATGCAATGCAGGATTTGCCAGTGAATTTCATCACCCGAAAAATCAGAAACACGATAGGGGCCATCCCTCTGAGCAACCGGCTTGGGAAAGCGCTGATGCCGGGAAGTTGGATTCATGCCCTCTGTGGACGAAACGGCCGGGCCGAGCGCATCCTCGTAGACATTGAATCCCTGGCCGGCAGCCTGGGGGAGATCGCCGGCCGCTTCGAGCCCCATTTTATCGGTTTGGGGGACCATCTGCAAACCGCCTCCGAGGAGGCCCTCCACCTGACCGGGCATACCCAGTCGACGATCGAGGTCATCAATGGCCGCAACGAAGACGATCTTCTGGGCAGGGTTTCCAAGCTGGCGGAAGCGGCGCTGGCGGAGTGCAATGGCTGCCGTACGCGCATGGGCGGCAGTCTGGAATCGATCCAGGTCTGTGTGGAGCGTCTGAAAGCCCTTAATGGGCACACCGGCGCCATTGAGAAGATAGCCCTCGTTCTCAGGGTGATCGGCCTCAATATCGGGGTGGAAAGCTCCCGCAGCGAGGAGGGCAGAACCATGTTCGGCGTGGTGGCAAAGGATGTGATCGCCCTGTCCCAGGAGATCCGGGAGACCAGTTCCCTGCTGTATCGGCATGCCGAGGAGGCAACCCAGGTTCAGCAGGACGCCTACCGCGAGGTCATTGGCGGCTTTCAGGAGGCCAGCAAATTGGCCGATGGCGCGGAAAGTTCCGTCCGGGAGGCCAGCGCGGGCGTGGAGAGGCTCATGAGCATGGCCATGACGGCCCTGGAAAATGCCGAGCAGCACTCCCGGGCCATCTCGGAGCAGGTCGGACAGGTCGTGGGGGGGATTCAGTTTCACGACAGCATGAGCCAGCGACTGGCGCATATGGTGTCGGCTCTTGATGCGCTGCCACGGCTTTGCCGTCTGGGCCCGGCCGGCTCCAACGGCCGGCCCGGTCGCGGGGCACGGCTGGCCGAAGCCGCGGCGGTGGTGAGGTTGCAGCACACCCAATTGGGCCAGATAGTGAGCGATGCCAGGGCCGTTCACCTGGAAAGCAGGGCCGCGTTCGATACGATTTATCAGAAGATCGATGAACTCGTTGAGGGGCTCGTGGATTTCGGTAGTACCCAAAAGGCCTGGAGCAACGGTTCCGGGGGCGATACCGATGCCTTCCGGAACCTGCTCCATGCGTTGAAGCGTCTGCATGGACTGCTGAAGCGAAGTGCCGCCATGCGGACGCGGATCCATCAGGCGCTGAAGGAAGCCGGTGTCAGCGCCGGCCGCCTGGCCGATCAGTCCGCCACCGTGCGGCGTGTCAGCCATGCCATCCATATTCTGGCCCTGAATGCCATTGTCAAGGCCGCCCATATGAACGAACGCGGCCGCACCCTCGAGGTGCTGGCCCAGGAGGTTCGGACCCTGTCCCACCAGGCCAACGCCTTTGTCGATCAATACCATCACCTGCTTGACGATATCACCGCCGCCAGCGGCCAGCAGCCGGAAGCCGGGGTCGGCGCCGCGGACGCCGATGGGGTAGGGGATCAGATCGGACAGGGGGTCGAACAGATCGCCGCGGCCTACGAAAACTTTCAGGCCGGCGCCCAGAGGGCCGTCGGGGCGGCCGAAGACCTGAAGCAGCGCATTCAGATCATCCAGCGCGATCTCGAATTTTTCAGCGATCTCGATTCAGTTCTCTCGCAGCATCAGTCGCAGATGGCCGCCATGCGGACCGAATTGGACCGCTGGGTCCCGAAGGGGGACGCAGAGGCCACCTCCCTGGTGTCACAGCTGTCCCAGCGGTACACCATGCAAAAGGAGCGGATGGTTCATAGCGAGGTATTCGACGCCATCGGAGCGGATGCGTCTCCTGACACGGTGCAAGGCGCTGATGACGGCATCGAGCTGTTCGAAACGGGCACGCCGGAGGACAGGGCATCGGCAGAGCCCGCTGATCTGGAAGGATTCGAGGATTTCAGTGTGGAGGCGGATGCGATGAAGAGGAGTGCAGCGGACGACACCGAAAACCCGCAAAAAGCCTTTGATGACAATATCGAACTGTTTTAAGTGAACGTCTTTCCATGGCAGGCGTCATTTTTTTACGAGGAGAATTTATGACGATGGAAACAACCGATGCGAAAAGCGGCACCCAGGGGATCCTCCTGGAGGGCGACCTGACCCTTGGCAATGCCAGGGCGATTCTGGAACGGCTTAAGACGGGTCTTACCAACGAAACCCCAGGCACGATCACCATCGGCGAGGTGGAAAGCATCGATATGAGCTGCCTGCAGCTCATCTGCTCCTTTCACCGGACGGTGCTGGCCGCGGGAGGCACGCTCGCGCTCCAGGACGGCGGCTCACCGGAGTTTCAGGCGATGCGGCGGGATGCGGGCTTTGAGCGCCACCAGGGCTGCAAATGGAACCCGAACGAAACCTGTCTGTGGATTAAGGAGAGCGATACAAAATGAAAAAGACGATCTTGATCGCGGACGATTCCGCCAGCGTGCGTCAGATGGTTGGTTTCACTCTCAAGGGGGCCGGTTACGACGTCGTGGAGGCCTGCGACGGTCAGGACGCCGTGGCGAAGTCCAACGGTACCAAGATCCATATGGTCATCACCGATCTGAACATGCCGAACATGGATGGCATCGAACTGGTCCGCCGCATGCGGGCGGATGCCTCCCATAAGTTCGTCCCCATTGTGCTGCTGACAACCGAATCCCAGGCCGCCAAAAAGCAGGAGGGAAAGGCCGCCGGCGCTACCGGGTGGATCGTTAAACCCTTCAAGCCGGAACAGCTGGTGGCGGTTGTCAAGAAACTGCTCGGTTAGGCTCGCCCTTTCCGGCGGTATCCGGTGTTGATGCCATAACCGAAACATAACCCTTGAAACTTCCGGCCCGGCCGGATGAAGAGGTTGTCATGGATAACCAGAAAGCGCTTTTCAGGGAAGAGGCTTACGAGCTTCTGGCAGAATTGGAGGAGTCCCTGCTGGCCTTGGAGGAAACCCCCGAGGACGGGGATCTCATCAGCCGGGTATTCCGGGCCATGCATACCATCAAGGGATCCGGAGCCATGTTCGGCTTCGAGGCCATCTCCGAGTTTACCCATGAGGTGGAGACCGTCTTCGACCGGGTCCGCGAGGGGAGGCTGCCGGTCACGCCCCATCTGATCAATATGAGCCTCCTGGCCCGCGATCACATAAAGACACTGCTGGAAGCCGATGTCCAGGGCGTGGACGCTGATACGGCCAAGGGGGAAGAGATCATCCAGGCATTCAAGTCGCTGCAGGGTGCAGGCCCCTCCCCTACGGGGGACGAGCTTGAAGAGGAGGCGCCGTTTCCGGCCGAACCCTCCACCGGGGCCGCCTGCGGTGAAGGCGCCTCCGAGGAGGATACCTCCGAAGAGGAAGCGGTGGAGGCAACTTACCGCATCCGCTTCCGGCCCCAGCCGAATCTTCTGGCCAACGGCACCAATCCGGTGCTCCTGTTCAGGGAACTGCGCGAGATGGGAGACTGTCACATCGTGGCCCAGACCGATCCGATTCCGCCTCTCGATGAGATCGATCCTGAGCTGTGCTACACCTTCTGGGACATTATTTTGACCACTCGCCAGGGGGTCAACGCCATCCGGGATGTTTTTATCTTTGTCGAGGACGACTGTGATCTTTCCATCGACATCATCGACGAGGAGGACCTGGCACAGGCGGATTACAAGCGGTTGGGAGAAATTCTAGTCGAGCGCGGCGACGTGTCATCGGCGGATCTGAAGCGGCTTCTCGACGGACAACAGCGGATCGGCCAGCTCCTGGTGGAAGAGAAGCTGGTCTGCAGCGGCGTGGTGGAATCGGCGCTCATGGAGCAGAATATCGTGAAGGAGAAGCGCCAGCGGCGGCAGGAGGCGCAGAGCGCTTCCAGCATCCGGGTGGCCGCGGACAAGCTCGACACCCTGGTCGACCTGGTGGGGGAACTGGTCACGGTCCAGGCCCGGCTCTCCCAGAAGGCAGCCCTGCGCCGGGACCCGGACCTGTTGGCCGTCTCAGAGGAGGTCGAGCGCCTGACGGCCGAGCTTCGGGACAACACCATGAGCATCCGCATGCTGCCCATGGGGACCACCTTCCGCAAGTTCAAGCGTCTGGTGCGGGATCTTTCCACGGAGTTGGGCAAGGAGGTCCAGCTCACCACGGCCGGCGGCGAGACGGAGCTGGATAAGACCGTTATCGAGCAGCTCAGCGATCCGCTGGTGCACATTATCCGCAACAGCATCGACCACGGGATCGAGTCGCCCGCTGAGCGAAGAGCTGCGGGAAAATCCGCGTGCGGCAGCGTTCACCTGGCTGCCATGCATTCCGGCGCCTATGTGCTGATCCGGGTCTCGGATGACGGAGCCGGCCTGGACAGCACAAGGATACGGGAAAAGGCGCTTCAAAAGGGCCTCATCAGTCCCGATGCGGACCTGAGCGAAAAGGATATATACCAGCTGGTGTTCACACCGGGATTTTCCACCGCCGCCAGGGTGTCCGATGTCTCGGGCCGGGGGGTCGGCATGGATGTGGTCAAGCAGCGCATCGAGGCCCTTCGTGGCAGCGTGGAGGTGGAGAGCATGCCAGGGGCGGGCACCACCCTGACCCTCAAGCTGCCGCTGACGCTGGCCATTATCGACGGATTTCTGGTTCAGATCGGAGGAGGGCGGTTCGTCCTGCCGCTGTCGACCGTGGAGGAATGCCTGGAGCTGACACGGGCCGAAGCGGACCAGGCCCAGGAGCGCAGCATGATCAATCTGCGCGGAGAGGTGGTCGCCTTTATGGGGCTGCGGCGGTACTTCCGGATCGAGGAACAGGCGCCCGAGTATGAGCAGGTGGTGGTGGTCGAGGCCAACGGGATGCGTATCGGCTTCGGGGTGGACCGGTTCATCGGGCAGCACCAGACGGTCATCAAATCGCTGGGCAGGGCCTACAAGGGAATCCGCGAAATCTCGGGTGCCACGATTCTCGGCGACGGCACCGTGGCCCTGATCCTGGATATCCCCCAGTTGGTGGAGGCGATTCAGGGGGCGCTCTCTCAGGCGGCCTGATGG
>CAYOXD010000118.1:0-3072 GCA_964407825.1 uncultured Desulfobacterales bacterium
GGCCCAAGCTAGCGGTACAGATCCGCCAATTCGCGGTAGACGAGGTCCTTTCCCCCAAAAATATCCAGGGCACTGCCAACGGTGAAATCAATAGCCCCCTTGCCGGCCCGCTCGATCTGTTCGATGTCCTCCAGGGACCGGATGCCTCCCGCGTAGGTCACCGGGATTCCAGCCCAATTTCCAATGATATCCACCAGAGGGGTCTCGATCCCCTGGCACTTTCCCTCCACGTCCACCGCATGAATCAAGAACTCAAAGGCGAAGCCCGACAGCCTGTCCAAGAGCTCCGGGGTGATGGTCTCCCGGGTAAAGCGCTGCCAGCGGTCCGTGACAATCCGGTAGGCCCCATCGCGGTGCCGGCAGCTCAAGTCCAGGACCAGCCGGTCCCTGCCGATCCGCCGCCGCAGCTGGCCCAGGCGCTGTTCATCCACCACGCCGTCATGGAACACCCAGGAGGTGACGATCACCGCCTGAGCGCCGGCGTCCAGCCAGTCGGCAGCGTTGTTCAGGCTCACCCCGCCTCCCAGTTGCATCCCGCCAGGCCAGGCGGCAAGGGCTGCCCGGGCCGCTGCTTCGTTGCCCGGGCCCAATTGGATAATATGGCCGCCGGCGAGCCGATCCCGGCGGTAGCATTCGGCGAACCACTCGGCGGGCCTCTCGGCCTGGAAGTTGGTTTGGGGAAGATCGGTGTCGTTCAAGCTCGATCCGACGATCTGTTTGACGATCCCCTGGTGGAGATCGATACACGGACGGAATCTCATTTCAAATTTTCCTTGCATCTAGAGTTAAAACGGGTATGGTAGGAAACTTAAACGCATACTCATGAAACCACAACTTTCCATAAATCCAATATTCCCTTTCCCTTGTCAAACCAGCAGCTGCAGATCCGGATTTAAACCGAGGGGACGCATGTGTCCCTCCAAGCTAACCAATGCCGACCTCTGCTAAATTTTCCATCGCTCTTTTCAATGAGTTATCCGTCCCAGCGGACCGTGAGGCCATCGAACTGAAGCTAGGCTCCCTGGCCCAGGCCATGGGCATCCCGGCCTTTAAGAGACGGATCGCCACGGAGATGGTCTCCCGGCTCAGTCCGGCCGACATCATTCCGGCGGTCTACAAGGCGTACCGGCCCATAGTGGAGGACGGCCTCCTGTTCTTTATCTCGCATCTTTCATTGGACCGGGTGGTGGACCTGGCCGCGGATCAGCTGATGATGCCAGGGCAGACCAGCCCGGCGCAGCGGCTGCTGGCCCTGGCCCAAAAATGCCCGACGCTGCACAAGCTCGGTCAAATCATCGCCCGCAACAGGAACCTTCACACCAAGGTCAGACGCTGGTTCATCACCCTTGAGAACGGCCATTACGGTACCGACCCCGAAACGGTGCTGCCGCGAATCAGACAGGCGGTCCAGCCCGAAGAGAAGCTGTTTTCCATCGTATTGGACGCCTCCCTCCTGTCCGAGGCCAGCGTGGGCGCCGTCTTTCCCTTTCAATGGAAGGATCCCGAGACCGGGGGGCGCCAGAGGGGGGTTTTCAAAATCGTGAAACCCGGAATCCGCTCCCTCCTGAAGGAGGAGTTGGCGGTGCTCGACCGGCTGGCGATCCATTTCCAGACCCATGGCCGGCGATACGCCCTGGAGGCGTTCCGGTATACCGATGTATTCCGGGATATCCACCGATCCCTCGCAGAGGAGGTGAACCTTCTGGGCGAACAGCGGCACCTCTGGGACGCCTCCCGGTTCTACGAGAACACCCCGAATGTCCGGATTCCACAGCTGGCGCCCTTTTCCAACCGGTCCGTTACCGCCATGTCCCGTATGGACGGGGAAAAAATCACCGATGCAAGGATAAATGCATCGGACCGCCGGGCATGCGCCACCATCCTGTTCGATACCCTGATACTGAAGCCGCTTCTGTCCAGGGAGGCGGTGTCCATCTTCCATGGGGATCCCCATGCCGGCAACATCCTCGTGGGCCGGGGACAACCCGATGGGACCCTGTGGATTTCCCTCGTGGACTGGAGTCTGGCCGGTCGTTTGACGAGGGGATTGCGGATCAAGCTCTTTCAGCTTCTCCAAGGCGTTGTGACGAGAAGCGTTGACCTGGTGGTGCTCGGCCTCAAGGCACTCTCGACAGACATTCCATCTGAACGTGAGGTGCCCTACTTGCGCCTGAGGAAGCCCGTCTCCCGACTCATGGCCTCACCCGAGTATGCCTCTGTCAACCTGCTGGAGCGGGTGTTTCGACTGGTGGATTGCGCTGCACGCAATGCGGTGGTGATCAGTTCCGATCTCCTGCTGTTTCGCAAGGCCCTTTTCACACTGGAAGGTATATTGGTGGAACTGGATCCCGAGTTCGATATCGACGAGGCCATGGCGAGCTATATCCGAACGGCCTTCATGGGAACGCTGCCCCCCCGGCTTCGCCACTGGCTGTCTCCCGTGGCCGATGCATCAGAGCGCCTGGCGAACCGGCTATCCAAACAGGACCTGCAGCAGGTGCTGCTCGGCTACGCCCTTTCAGGCATGAAGGCCGGCCTGTCCAAGGTCCTGGCCCTGCGGCACTTTATCCGGTGCCCGGACCCAGAAGGCTGCATAGAGGGGGCCGGCGACCTCATATCCTCTTCAATCTGACCCCTCTGGAGCAGCCGGCCGCCACCTGCGCCGCTGGCACGCATCCCGATAGGTCTTGAGGATGAATTTGCCTGGGAACTCAGGCCGTGAGAGATATTTCAGAATGTTTTCGGTCAAGGACCGCCTGAACTCGGACTGGATCGCCTCACGATCGGTCTCCGAAACGAAATTTCGTTCCATCTTCCTCTCGTAGATCACCCTATCCCCGAGAACGGCCCTCATCTCCACCGGGGAAATCGATTCCCCCCCCAGGTGCTCCAAGTACACAGGATCCACCGGTATATCGATTCTTGCGGAGAGGCGCAGGAGCCAACGATCTGCGGCAACGGGTCGCGAATGGTCGTAGAGATGCAGCTGCAGTCCGTTTTCAAGCGCCATGGTTTCCAAGAGTATCGGATCAGAGGGCATACCATCTCCTTCAATGCCTGGATTATCGTTTC
>CAYOXD010000118.1:3172-8391 GCA_964407825.1 uncultured Desulfobacterales bacterium
CTGCTTTGGGCCATTCAAGCGGCCGAATGGCTGCCTTAGCAGAGGTCCGGTGCAGAGTCAAATAATTGGCGACCACCGTCATGGGTGTATAAAAAATTCGACTCCCTGTCCAAAAAACTTTACATCTTTCCCCAGATTTGCTAAGTGATATCCTCCTGCATGTTAAGTCCTTTTTTCTTGGGACGTTGTAGTTCCTTGCCGTTCGGATGAGGCTTTCATTTTAATAGTATTTTGGCATCCAATTTGCATATTTTATCTGTAAAAACTCGTATGTTGCTCCATCAGAACTTGTTGTAACCGTATTTTTTTATAAATATTCGAAAGATCGAGTCAAGAAAGGAGATGCATCATCCGATAAAAGGGCCATAAGCCTTTGTTTATCGCCATGAACCTTCAGGAGTGCTGCCATAGCCAGATCCGATGCGTTGACGCTATGCGGCAGCCATAGACCATCTGGTTGTCGCCTCACCTTCGCATCGGATCGCCTCAGGCAGGTTCCAGCTTTTCGAGGACGATCCAAAGGGAGGATTTCCATGCGTATGGGCACCATGATGACCGCAACGGCCGAATTTTCAAACGATAACCCCACGATTGATCTCAACCAATTCTACAGCGTTGAATTCGCCGTGGACAACATCAATTTTCTTTACCAGTTCAAAATTTGGAACTCACCCTCTTCCCCCATGTTCGTGTTGATCAAAAGCGGCTCCGAAACTCTGGAAAAAATCAAGCCCGGCGATGTCCTGAAAATGAAATATTACAGCACGGATGCCAACCGCCCCACCTGCCACCTCGACACGGAGATTCAGAAGATCCACTGGAACGATCACGGCAGGTTCAAGGGCCACTATGCCGTCACCCTCGGCCTGATGGGAAACGGCCCCAGGGTCAGCCTTTCAACGCAATGAGGGCACGCCTCCCAGCATGAACGATGCCCCCACCTGCCCCGGGCGGCCATCTGACGCTCCTGAAAAAAAAGCAGCCCCAAAACGACACCCTTCGCAAATCCCCGCCTGAACCGTCTCAGCCGAATCCTTCCCGTCACCACCAGCAGCACCACAAGCACCAAATCATGAGGAGCCCTTTCTTTCCAGGCGCGCCACACTTTCGATGTGAAAGGTCTGGGGAAACATGTCCACCGGCTGGACCTCCATGGCCTGGTAATGCTCCTGGAGAAGGGCGAGATCCCGGGCCAGGGTGGCCGGGTTACAGGAAACATAGACGATGCGCCGGGGCGCCATGGCCAGCACCTGCTTCACCACATCCGGATGCATGCCGACCCGCGGCGGATCGATGATCAATACATCGGCGGTCTGCGGGAGCGAGCCAAGGGTTTCCCTGATATCGCCCAGGAGGAAGCGGCAGTTGGTGATGCCGTTGAGGCGGCAGTTGCGCTTGGCATCTTCCACCGCGCTCTGGGTGATTTCCATCCCGATCACCTCCCTAGCCGCATGGGCCAGGGACATGCCGATGGTGCCCGTTCCGCAGTAAAGATCAACCACCGTCTCCGCGCCCGTTAGGCCGGCATAGGCCGCCACCGTCTCGTAAAGCCGGGCCGCGCCCCCGGTGTTCGTCTGGAAAAAGGAGTTGGCCGAAATCTCGAACCGCAGGGGACCGATTTGGTCCTCGAGGACCGCCGCGCCGAACAGCGGATATTCCTCTTCGCCGATGGCCACACCGGCTCGCCGGCTGGTGACATTGTTGACGATGGCGGCGATGGACGGATATTTTGCCGAAAGCCGCTCCGCCAGCGGCCGCACCGCTTCGCCATCGAAGGCGGCGGTGACGATATTGATCATCCACCGGTCATGGGCGGCGGAATGGCGCAGCATCACGAACCGCCAGAAGCCCGTGTGGGTGCGAAGACCGTAAACCGGCAGGGACGAATCGCGGATATGGCGTCTCACGTCCTCCAGGATTCGGTTTCCCAGCGCCGGCATCAGGAGGCACTGCTCGATATCCAGCACCTTGTGGAAGGTTCCGGGCACATGGAGTCCGATCCCCAGTCCCGCGGGTATATCCTCCCTTCCCAATTCGTGGGGCAGGAGCCACCGCCGGTCCGTGCAGGAAAATTCCATTTTGTTGCGGTATCCATACGCCGCGGGAGAGGCAATGGCGGGAAGAACCGGTACCTCCTGAATCAACCCGATGTGGGCCAGGGACTCGGCCACGTGGCGGCGTTTGAATTCGAGCTGCCGCTCGTAGGGCAGGAACTGCCAATTGCACCCCCCGCAATAGCTGAAATACCGGCAGGGCGGATCGATCCGAAGGGGCGAAGCCTCGAGCAGCCGGATCACCCGGGCCTCCGCGAAATTCTTTTTCTTCTTGACGATGCGGCAAAGCGCCCGATCCCCAGGGACGCTCCGCTCCACAAAGACCGCCAGCCCGTCCACCCTGGCCAGTCCCCTGCCCCCAAAGGCCAGATCCGAAATGTCAAGCTCGACTTCCTGACCTTTTTTCACCCCCATACCTGTCACCTTCCTTTTGCGGTCCTCCCCCAAGACGGATGGGTGGGACCCCCGTTCGAATTCCGGAAAATATCACCACCGGGCCGAATTAGGCGGTTCTGGAACAATTGTCAATGGGCTTCTCCACAGTGCAGCAATTCTAACTGAACGAGGTTTATTAAACCCGGCCGTGTTCGGCCACCGCTGCAGCGGAGTGGGGAAATATTAGACGAGCCTCCCGGCCACGCACCGGTGGCGAATCCGCTTGAGGCTATCAGGCAGGTGACCGGGGGGACCCGGCACGATGAGAAAGGTGACCGGCTGCCCGGGGGATAGGCTCCCGCCTTCCCGGAGGTCCAACAGACGGGCGGCGGTGGCGGCGGCGCAGCAGATGCTCTCTTCGGTGGAAAATCCGGCCATGCGCAGAAGGTCCAACTCTTCGAGCAGCCCGGCGCCATGATCCACGCCCGGGCAGCCGGCGTCCGTACCCACCGCCACGGGAACCCCCAGTCGGCGGGCAAGGGCCAGCTGTTCCAGCTGATGCTCGAGGGTCCTGCGGGCCACCTCCGACTCCCTGCTGGCGGGATCCAGCATCCGGCCGTACGCGGCCATGGGCACCGCCGTGGGCACCCAGACGGTCTGCCGGTCGCGCATCCTTAGGAGGTTCTCCTCCCCCATGAAATAGCCATGTTCGATGGAGGCGCACCCGGCCTCCACCGCCGCCTTGACCGGCGCCTCGCCGTTGGCATGGACCATGACCTTACGGGAAAAACGCGCTGCAGCAGCCACCGCCTCCGCCAGTTCCGCCGTGGAGAACTGGCTCGGTGTCTGCCTCCCGAACCGGGTCAGGCTGTTGAGGCCCGAATTCATGATCTTGACGTGATCGACCCGGGGGGCAAGCCCAGCCACCGCATGGGGCAGGCTGTCCGCGTGGCCCAGGGCCCTTCCCGCAAACCGTCCATAGCGGCCCACCCGGTGAAGGGCGGGACCGGCCGTATGGATCATCAGGCCCGGGTCCCGGTTTTCCTCCCGTCTCCGGTGGGCAAGCGCCAGAAGCCTTCCGGAACGCTCACCGCCGTCCCGAACGGCAACGATACCGTGATCCCAGTACCGCTGAGCCCGGACTGTCATGGTGTCGGCACCCGCAGGTCCGCTGGCGTCCGCCTCCGGCAGCCCCAGATGGACATGGCTGTCCACCAGTCCGGGAAGGATCGTGGCATCGGAGCAATCCATCAAGTCTTGCCCTGAGCCCGCAACCTCCGACGCCGGCCCTATGGCGCGAAGAATCCCCGCCGCTATCTCCAGCAGCCCGTTTCGAATCGCCGGGCCGCCGGTCCCGTCAATGATCCATCCGGCACGAATCCGACCGGTAAAGGACATGGCACGCTCCCGCCCTGTTGCATTTGGATCCATCTCTTCACCCATCGCATTCGATTCGATTCACCGGAGGTCAGCCGATCCCCGCCAGATGCCGCCGCAGCAGGTCCAACGCCTTCATGGAAAACATTTTTTTCATCATCAGCCGCTGGCCATAGGTAAATTGAAACCGGTAGGTCCGGGTGCCGTCGGGAGCGGCCAGGCCGATGCAGACCGTTCCCACGGGCTTTTCCTTCGATCCGCCGCCCGGTCCCGCAATACCGCTGGTGGCCAATCCGTAGGTGGCGCCGGAAATGCGACGGGCCCCCTCGGCCATCTCGCCGGCCGTTTTTTCATGAACCGCGCCATACCGTTTCAGGGTGTCGCCGGAGACGCCCAGCACCCGCTCCTTGGCCTCATTGGAATAGGTGACCCCCGAGAACAGGAAATAGTCCGAACTGCCCGCCACATTGGTGATCCAATTGGCGATCAGACCGCCGGTGCAGCTCTCGGCCACGGCCAAAGTCTCCCCACGCGCCCCAAGGAGCCCGCCCAGGACCCCCTCCATGCGCTGTCCCTCACGGGACACCACGTGGGCACCCAGCCTCTCGCAGACCCAGGCGGAGGCCTCCTCCACCCTTTGCCGGCACAGATCTGCATCCTGTCCGCGGTGGTAGAGCTTCACGAAAATACCGGGAAAAGCCACCTGAAACCCCAACTGGACCTCCCTAAAGGCGGACTCGAAACCGGTCAGCAAATGATCGACCGTGGACTCCGGAAGCCCGAAGGTGAATAGGACCCGCAGCTCATGGCATCCGTCGGTATCCCCCCTCATCTCGCCGATGGCCGGCAGGACCTGATCCTGCATCATGCGGTGCATCTCAAAGGGGACACCGGGCATAAAGAAAAACCGGCACCTGCCGATGGTCACCGCAAATCCCGGCGCCGTGCCCACCGGATTGTCCAATCGCCGGGCGCCCTCCGGAAAGTAGGCCTGCTTCTCGTTGGACTTTTTCATCTCGAGGCCGCGCCGTCTGAAAAATCCGGCGATATGATCGAGGGCCTCGGGATCCAGCTTCAAGGGAACCCCCATGGCTTTGGCGGCCGCCTCGGCGCTTAGATCGTCGGTGGTGGGCCCCAGCCCGCCCGTAACGAGGGCTACATCGGCCCGATCTCCGATTTCTGTTAAACTTTCCACCAGGGCGGGGAGCCTGTCCCCAACCGTCGTATGGCGACTGACCCGAAGCCCCGTTTCAAAAAGTTTCTGAGCGATGTGGGCGGCATTGGTATCGACGGTCACGCCGCTCAACACCTCCTCACCCGTCGAGAGTATTTCTGCTATCATTTTAGATCCCTGTGGATTAAACGGTGAATTTGTTCCAACAGCACTGGAAATCTTTTCGTTGTCGTTGTCGT
>CAYOXD010000119.1:0-8362 GCA_964407825.1 uncultured Desulfobacterales bacterium
GGGTGGTCCCCCGGCCTTCGGACAGGCAGGTGCCCTCCCAGATGACCTGGCCCGGATAGACGACCGCAGATGTCGGGGTGGGCAGGTTCGGCGAGGGGGCGATCCATGGGAGGCCCGTGTCCTCGAAATACATCCAACGCTGCCACCCCGTCATGGGAACCACCGTCAGATTGCAGGCAATGCCGTAAGCCTCGTTGAACAACCGGGCCAGCTCACCGATGGTCATGCCATGGCGCATGGGAATCGGATAGCGACCCACAAAGGAGGCGTACTCGGGGCAGAGGCAGTTGCCCTCCACCTGCCGGCCGCCGATGGGGTTCGGTCGGTCGAGAACGATCACCCGCTTCCCCTGTTCCCGGGCCGCCTCCATGCAGTGGGCCAGGGTGTAGATGAAGGTGTAGACCCGGGTGCCCGCATCCTGCAGATCCACCACGAGGGTGTCGATGGTGTCGAGCATCTCGGCGGAGGGTTTCCGGACCTCCCCGTAGAGACTGAAAATGGGGATTCCCAGGTGCTCGTCGACCCCGTGTGTTGATTCGATCATGTTGTCCTGCTTGTCCGAGAGAAAGCCATGCTGGGGAGAAAAGAGGGCAGCCAGCTTTCCCGGAAAGCGCTGGGAAATCAGATCCCTGGCATGTCGGAAGGCCGGGTCCACGGAGGCCGGGTTGCACAGAAGGCCCAGGCGGCGGCCGGCGATGGCCTCCGGTGGGGACATCAGCCACTGGTTCAGGCCAGGGGAAACGACAGGTGTTGGGTTCATTGGATTTCTTCTATGAGAAGTTGGAGGTTCTTTTTGCCGTCCCAGCGGTTCCAGCGCAGCCTGAAGGCGATTTTCTCCAGGTACCTGGGTTTGGCGTCCATGCGTTCGGCATTGAACTGGATGGCGCTGAGGGGCTGGGTGGATTTGGCGGAAGGCTGCACCAAGGCCATCTTCCAATGGGCCTGGGAGAGGGCCTGGGCGAAGGTCACCCGAAGGTTCCGGGCCATGAAGAGGGGCTCTGGATTGGCTTCTCCGTAAGGCTTGAGCCTCTCCAGCTCATCGGCAAGCCGGGGCGATATCTGGTCGAAGGAGATCTCCTGGTCCAGGGTCAGCTCGGGGACGAACCGGGCCGGGTCCGTGCGTTCCCTTACCAGGTTTTCGAAGCGTTCGGTGAACCGCTCCAGGTTCTCCGGTTTGATGGACAGACCCGCCGCACCGGCATGACCGCCGAAGCCCTCCAGGCACTCGCCCGCGGCCTTCAACCCCTCGCACAGGTCGAATCCGGGGATGCTTCGGCCGGAGCCTCTGCCTATCCCACTGCGGGTCGAGATCAGGATCACCGGCCGCTGGTATCGATCCACCAGCTTGGCCGCAACGATGCCCAGGACCCCCTCATGCCACTGGGGGTCGCAGAGGACCAGCGCGGGCCGGCGGTTCAGATCCTGCCGAAGCATCAGCCGTTCCTGGATATTCCGCAGCATCCGGGCCTCGATGGATTTCCGGGTTTCGTTCAGCTCGTTCAGCTCGGCCGCCAAACCGGCGGCCTCCTTCCCGTCCGTGGCGGTCAACAACGCCACGGCGGTCCTGGCATGACCGATTCTTCCGGCGGCATTGATCCTGGGGGCCAAGCGGAAGGCGATATCCTCTTCGCTGACGGGATCCCGGATGGCCGAGGACGCGAGAAGCGCCTGGATTCCGGGTCTCGCGCCGACGGACATTACCTCGAGACCGAGGCGGGTGAGAATTCGGTTTTCACCGGTCATGGGAACGATATCCGCCACGGTTCCCAGGGCCACCAAATCGCAGGCGCTCTTCAGGTTCGGCTCCGGCCGATTCCGCCAGAACCCATGATCCCTCAAATGCTTTCGCAGGCATATCAGGAGCAGATATGCCACACCGACCCCGGCAAGGGAGGAAAATTCATCAGATGTATCCCGTCGCTTCGGATTGATGACGGCCAAAGCGCCGGGCAGGCCGTCCGGCACCTGATGGTGGTCGGTGATGATCACATCAATGCCCGCGGCAGCGGCGGCCTGTACGGCCCGGTGGCTTCCGATGCCGCAGTCCACCGTGATGAGCAGCCGGAATCCGTTCGGTACCGCATGTTCCTCAATGTGCGTTTCGGAAAGGCCGTAGCCCTCGGTGACCCGATGCGGCACATAGTAATCGACCTTCGCCCCCACCTCCTCCAAGAACCCGAGCAGCAGCGATGTGGCGGTGACCCCGTCCACGTCATAGTCCCCGAAGACGAGGATCTTTTCCTCCCGCAGAAGTGCATCGTGAATCCGGGATACCGCCCGGTCCATATCCTTGAGCTCAAAGGGGGAACGCAGATCCCTCAGGTTGGCATCCAAGAAGGCGGTCGCCGCGGCAGGGGTCGTAAATTCTCTGTTGGCCAGGACGGCAGCGGTCACGGGATGGCATCCCAGGGCATCGCAGAGCTGTCTTACGATGCCCGTGTCCGGTCTTCGAATATGCCACTTCCTCTTCATAGACGTTCCCATATCCCATCGGCGGACATCCCACAACAGGAAAGCGGCTGTGTCTTTACCGAGCTGACCATCGGGAATTGTGGCTTGAAAAGGCCAAGGCGATGGTGCTACCGTAATATAACGTAATATAAATGGAGGGAGAGCGCAGCTTCGGGGGGCCATGGAATCGTTGAAACGGTATTATCGAATGGATCGTCGCGCCATTCATCTACTCAGGTTCTTCCTGGAGGCTTACGACGGGATTGCGGGGCTGAGCACCATCGATGCCCGGGCGGGGCTCGTGGTGCTTCATGTGGCACCGGGCTGCGAGGACGAGGTGGCGGCGCTTATCGAGGAGATGCAACAGGACATCCTGCTCCAGCCGGTCGAGCCCCCGATGGAGGGGAGGGGGGCCGCTGAGGCGGGTGGACTTTTTTGATGAATGAAATGAAAACAAAACAGGTTTATATCCAGACGATCGGTTGCCAGATGAATGTCTATGATTCGGACCGAATGGCCCAGGCCTTGAAAACCATCGGCTTTACAAGGACCTGGCAGGTCGAGAAGGCAGACCTCATTTTGCTCAATACCTGCTCGGTCAGGGAGAAGGCCGAGCAGAAGGCCTTCAGCTTTCTGGGACGGCTGCCGGGATTGAAGACGGAAAACCCCGATCTTCTCATCGGCGTTGGCGGCTGTGTTGCCCAGCAGGAGGGGGAGCGAATTCTCCAGCGGGCACCCTACGTCGATCTTGTCTTCGGCACCCGGGCCATTGACCGGCTGCCGGCCATGGTGCGGCGGGCCACGGAGAAGCGATGCCGGATCGTCGATGTGGACTTGAGTGAAGCAGCCATGGCACCGTTTCCCATCGAAAGCGACGACCGGAACGGGACCCCGCAGCCCGCCCGGTTTGTCACCGTCATGCGGGGCTGTGATAATTTTTGCGCCTATTGCGTGGTGCCCTTTGTCAGAGGCCGCGAGACGAGCCGGGCACCGGAGGAAATCCTCTCCGAGGTTCGTTCCCTAGTAGCAGCCGGTACCCGGGAGGTCACCCTGCTGGGGCAGAACGTGAACAGCTACGGGCGGAAAGAGGGGCTGTGTACCTTTTCGGAGCTGCTGGCCCAAGTCAATGCCATCGAGGGGCTGGAGCGGATCCGATTCACCACCTCCCACCCCAAGGACCTCTCCCAGGAGCTGATCGAGGCTTTTGGACGTCTGGGCAAACTCTGCCATCACATTCATCTTCCGGTTCAGTCGGGGTCGAATCGGATTCTGGCGTTGATGAACCGCCGGTACACCCGGGAGATGTATCTGGAGAAGCTGGCCAGATTGCGCGCGGCTTGTCCGGGGATTGCCGTTTCATCGGACATCATTGTGGGGTTTCCCGGGGAGACGGCCGATGATTTTCAGGAAACCCTCCATCTGCTGGAAACGGTGCGATATGACAGCCTCTTTGCCTTTGCCTATTCCGACCGGCCCCATGCCCCGGCGGTTCATTTTGACGGGAAGGTTCCTGAGGCCCAACGAAGGGCCAGGCTGCAGTCCCTGCTGGCGCTTCAGGCCCGCATCACCGCCGAAAAGAATCGGAGCATGGTGGGCGCCATCGTGACCGTTCTGGTGGAAGGTCCCGCCAAACGTGGCGCCGAAACCCCGCCGTCCGATTCAGTGCCACAGTGGACAGGACGCACAAGCACCAACAAGATCGTCAACTTTATCGCTCGGGGGGAGGATAGCGCATCCGAGCTGACCGGCAAACTGGTGGCGGTACGGATCGACAGGGCCTTGCGCCATTCCCTATGGGGCGTCGCAGTTCGCACCAGGAAAGGAGCTAACCGTTATGCTGCATAAAGCGAGCATTGCCGGAATGACGATGGATCCGGAATCGAACAATCCCATCGTTTTTTTAAGGACCGATGACGGCGGTGAGGTGATTCCCATCTGGATCGGGCTGCTGGAAGCCACTTCCATTGCCTCTGTGCTCCAAGACATACAGTTTGACAGACCCATGACCCACGATCTTTTCAAGAACTTCATGGGACGGGTCCATGTTGAATTGATGAAGATCGAGATCTGCGACATCCGCGATAATACCTTTTTCGCCCGGATGCACTTTGAGTCCAAGGAGTCGGTCATCGAAATGGATGCTCGGCCCAGCGACGCCATTGCCCTTGCCCTGCGACTCAGCGCTCCGATTTACATCGATGATGTGGTCATCGAGAAATCGAAAACCCAGGAGCATGTCCAAGCCGAAGCGAGCGACCAGAGCCAGGAAGGGAAAAAATGGGCGGATTACCTAGAGAAGCTGTCTCCCGATGCTTTCGGAAAATATAAGGTCTGAGGGGGCCTATAGGCTGGATCGCCGAGGCCGGGGCTTTGGGGGGGCTTCCGCATAAAAATCTATTGACAAGTCCCATTGGAATAGGCCATGTGTCAAAGGCTTTACATCTATGTAGACGCATTTGGTTGCCCTTACTGTATTCTTTCCAGCAGAATGGTCTGATCGTGAGTACGGTTCTTGTTATCGACGATGAAAAGGCGATTGTCGAGATGTTGTACCGGGCTCTGACGCGCTTTGGGTATGCGGTGTTGACCGCCTTCAGCGGCCGGGAGGGCATCGAGATTTTTGATCAATCCGCCATCGACGTGGTGGTGACGGATCTCCTGATGCCTGGCCTGGATGGGGTTGAGGTGCTCAGGCATGTCCGGCAGTCCCGCCACAAAGATATACCTGTCATCGCCATGTCCGGCACCCCCAATCTTTTGGGAAATCATGATTTCGACCTGGTGATCTCCAAACCCTTCTCCATTTATGAGCTTCTGGATCACGTTCGCTATGTTTGTCCCCCCGATGCCGGCAGGGTCAATTGTGACGAAAATGGTTGATTACCTGGCTTAGAATCGTATCCAGATCCGTCTTGGCGATAAAGCCTACTGCCTGGCGGATTTTTTCAATCCCCGGTACCCTGCGTTGCATGTCTTCGAAATCCTTTTCGAACGCTTCATTGTAAGGTACCAGTTTGATTTCCGAACGGGATGCGGTGGCCTGGATGATCCGCTGGGCCAACTCCAGAATGGAGACTTCCTCTGTCCCGCCGATGTTGAACACCTCACCGAGCGTGCGATCGGATTCCATCAAAGCCATCAGTGCCCGCACCACATCCTTGACGTACGTGAAGGTGCGTGTTTGGGTGCCGTCCCCATATACCTGGATCGGCTCGTTCCGTAGGGCCTGGTTGACGAATCGGGGCAGCACCATGCCGTAGGTGCCGGTTTGCCGGGGTCCCACGGTGTTAAACAGCCGGGCGATGATCACCTCCAGCCCCTTGGTCCGGTGGTAGGCAAGGGCGGTAAATTCATCCAGGAGCTTGGACGCGGCGTAGCTCCATCGAAACTTGCTGGATGGGCCATAGATGATGTTGTCCGTTTCCACCAGGGGGGCATGGGTATGCTTGCCGTATACCTCGGAGGAGGAGGCGATCAGGACCCGCTTCTTGAATTTGGCGCAGAGGTCCAGGACATTTTCCGTTCCATGGATGTTGGTTTTTATGGATTCCAGTGGGTTGTCGAGGATGTAGCGAACGCCGACGGCAGCCGCCATGTGGAACACAACATCACAGGTGCCCACGAGTTCGAGCATGAGGTTGTAGTTTAAAATGGTGTCCGTATACATCTGCAGGCGGTTCTTATATCGGATGTCCTTTTGAAGCGCATTGATATTTGCCAGGGAACCAGTGGACAGGTTGTCGACGATGTATACCGTATCCCCCCTCTCCAGAAACGATTCGGTGAGGTGGGATCCGATAAATCCGGCGCCGCCGGTGATTAATACCCGCATCGGGTGCTCCTTTCTGTTCGTACCGGCTGATCGATACGATATCTCATGAGGTGGAAAGGCATGGTGTCCTCAACAAGTTATGGATGCTCTTGGTTTTCCTTCAGAAATAACCGGTGGTAATCGGACTTGGAAAAATGTTGTTTGAGAATCCGATCGATGGTGTTGAAGAGCACCTCCAGGTCCGAATCGGGCAACCGGGGGACGAGGTGCTGCATCACTTCGTCATCACTGAATTTTTGAAGGTAGTAGACGAGCGTGTGCTCATCGGTTTCCCGATCGAGCCCAAAGGCCACCAACCCTCCATATGTCTCCACAAAGCTGTGTGAGTGAATCGCCACGTTTCTCAATTCTTTTTAGACGGTTTCGATTTTCATGACGGAGGCTTGCAGGAGCCGGTGGCCCCGGTATCTACTCCGAGGGGACACCATACTGTATCCATGGAGACAGGTCAATATCGTCCTCGTTTTCCCTGTCGGCAGGGTCTATGCGCAATCGTTGCCGTTGTCGTTATCGAAAACCACCTGGAATTCAATGTCATGAACTCAGGCCTTAATGGTTACCGACATGTTCATTTCGGGATCCCGATTACGATCCCGATCCCGACAACGACAAGGATTATTGTGAGAGATGGGGAATACCCCCGAGAGACCTCACCGGTGACCTTGTCGGGACGACAAGCCTTTAGGCTTGATTAAAGCGCCTCCTTCTGGCAGGAGAAAGGGGCTTTGGACGCTGCCTGTCAACGGGAGTTGAAAGATGACATCACCTTTTGCATTTATCAGGACGGATCCGCAAACGACCCTTCGCTGGGGGCGGTGGCCGGCCCGTACCAGACTTCAGAAACCAGGGATTACGGTACTGCTCCTGAACGGGAGATCCGAGTTCATGGAGAAGCATTCGGAGACCGTCGCGGAGCTGACCCTGCGCGGGTTTGACGTTTTTAGCCTGGATTGGCGGGGACAGGGGGGGGCCACCCGGTTCCTGGAAAATCCCCAGAAGGGATATGTGGCTCGGTATGAGGATTATGTGCGGGATCTGGAGGTGTTTTATCGGGAGGCGGCCCTGGCCCATCGCCGGCCCCTGGTGATCCTGGGCCATTCCATGGGAGGACATATCGCACTTCGCTTCCTTCACGATCACCCGGATGCCGTGGACGGGGCAGTGCTGGTGTCTCCCATGATCGACATCCACACCCGGCCCCTGCCCGTGCCCATCGTCCGGCTCCTTGTCCGGCTCGCCATATCTCTGGGGCTCGAGCGCCATTACTGCATCGGTTCGGGAGATTACGTTCCCGGACAGGCGCGGTTCGAAAAAAACTCCCTGACCTCGGACTTTGCCCGGTTCATGCAGGAGCACCTGATCCTTGAGAAATCCCCGGACCTCGCCTTGGGCGGTGTAACCTGGGCCTGGCTTCACGCGACCTTCCGGTCCATCGACATTCTAGGGCAGCCGGGATTTGCAGAGGGCATCCGAACCCCTATACGCATGGTCTGCGCCGGCGGGGATTCCGTTGTATCGGTGACAGCCCAGAAAAGAATATCCGCCCGTCTGCCCGACTGCCGGATGACCCTGATTCCTGGTGCGCGGCACGAGATCCTGAAGGAGATCGATCCGATTCGCGGCCGTTTCTGGCAGATCTTCCAAACGTTTACGGCCGCTCTTCTCTCCTGATTCCGGATCGATATCGCTATTGAAATCGGGATCGCTGTCTTTTTTTCTTTGCCTTTGATCCGTTTTCATGTATACAGACAACTCTGTCGGTTCCATATTTTTTCTTGAAGATTACCCGTCAGGGAAACACCCACCAAAGCAATACTAGGAAATACGCTCCAGAAGTCTCGCGAATAGGAATTGATTTTTTGCCCAACTGTTTCCGATGCTGGCCCCGGTGCTGTCATCGATGTGCCCGCCCTGAGCGATGCTGCGGCAGCCCGGTCCGTTGAATCGAACTAGTGTCCATCCAGAAATAGGCAAATTGGGTCGAGATCAAGGCGCACGAAAAATTTAACCGCAGGCATATGGTGGATATTCCGAGGATTAAATTTTTTCGCGCAACGCAGATATCGGGCAAATTGGCCA
>CAYOXD010000120.1:0-2713 GCA_964407825.1 uncultured Desulfobacterales bacterium
GAAACATCGGGCGATGCCCTCCCGCCGCCACCGCTGGATGCCCTGGTGGAAAGGGCCATGGCCATGGACGCGTTCCAGGGCAAAAAGGGGGAGTGCCTCTCCTTTTTCGCACCCGAAGGGGTCACTGCCGGCTGGGTGGAGCTAAGGGGCCTGGGGGCGCCGGAAAAGCTGGACCGGGAGGCCCTGCGCGTCATGGCCGGAAACGCCGTCAAATCGGCCATGACAAAGAAGCGGTCGCATCTGCATCTGCTGGTGCCCGAGGGGGGCGGCGCCAAACTTCACTCCGAGGAGATGATCGAGGCCCTTGGGGAGGGCGCCTGCCTGGCAAACCATGTGTTTGACAGGTACAAGGCCGAAAAGAGCAAGGTCCCCCTCGACCGGATCGTTCTTCTGGCGACACCTGAGATGGTAGAGAAGCACCAGGGGCTGACGGGCCGCATCGAGACCCTCTGCGAGGGAACCCGGATGGCCCGGGACTGGGTGTCCATGCCCGCCAATGACAAGGGCCCCCGGGCGCTGGCGGGGCAGATCACCGCCTCGGCCCGGAAGGCCGGGCTGACCGTGGAGGTGCTGAGCGAGAGGGAGCTCAAGGAGCAGAAGTTCGGAGCCCTTCTTGCGGTATCCAGGGGCAGCGAGCGAAAGCCCTGCCTGGTGACCCTCCGGCACACGCCGGAGGGCGCGGAAAAGACCCTTCTTCTCGTGGGAAAGGGCATCACCTTCGACAGCGGCGGGCTCAACATCAAACAGGCCGCCGGCATGGAACTCATGAAGATGGACATGGCGGGGGCCGCCGCAGTGGCCGCGGCTCTGGTCACCGCTGCCAGGCTGGATGTCAAGGCCAGGGTCATCGGGGTTCTGCCCCTGGTGGAAAACATGCCCTCCGGAAGGGCCTGCCGGCCCGGGGACATCATCCGGAGCCATTCGGGCAAGACCATCGAAATCGGGAACACGGACGCGGAGGGCCGGCTCATCCTGGCAGACGCCCTGTCCTGGGCCATCGACCGGTACAAACCGGATATCACCATCGATCTGGCAACCCTCACGGGCGCCTGCATGGCGGCCCTGGGAGAGCGGATCGCCGGCATTTTCACCCGGGACGAGGAACTGGCCGATCTGCTGGCAAGGGCGGGCAAGATCACCCACGAGCGCTGCTGGCCCATGCCCATGCCCGAGGACTACCGGGATTTCATCAAGAGCGACCTGGCCGACATCCGGAACATGGGCAGCACGAAATTCGGGGGCGCCATTTTGGCGGCGCTTTTTCTGTCCGAATTCGTGGATCATACCCGCTGGGCGCACCTGGATATCGCCGGAACGGCGTTTTGCAAGGCCGGGGGGGACTACTGCCCGCCCGGCGGCACCGGTTTCGGCGTCCGCCTGCTGATGAAGCTCTTGAAGTTACTAGAACTATGGAAATAGGGCCGTTCCGTGTAATTTCGTTGTCGTAATCGCAGCCTCCGAGGGGAGCGGCTGCTTTTGTCCTCCGACTACGATTACGACAACGACAACGAAAAGGGCAAGGACAAGGACGGCGAGTAAACCGCCGCTCATCTGCACTTGTCGAGATTCTATGGAGACTCCTCCCGGGACAGGACGCTGACGACCTCATCCAGTTGGGCCGGGGAATTGTAGATGTGGGGCGAAAAACGCAAGCGGCCCAGCCGCTCTGCCAGCACGATCCGATGGCGTCGAAGCCGTTCGATCAGGTCGGGGGCGGCGGCGCCCGGTTTGTCGGCCACCACGATCCCGGTGGGCCAGTCCGGGTGATGGTCCGAGAGGACCCTGAAACCGATGCCCGAGAGGCCCCGGGCCAGGTGCCCGCTCAGGTGGAAGATCCGGTCCCGCACCGCCTCGAATCCGATCCCGGCCAGGAATGTCAGGGATGCGGCGAAGTAAACCCAGTCGTTCCAGTTGCCCGTGGAAAAGGTGAATCGGTCGGCGGAGGGCTTCAGTTCCTCCTTGTAGGGAAGGTAGGCCAGATCGTCCACCACGGATTCGGTTCCAACGAAAACCGGGGAGAGGGTGTCGAGTTTTTCCCGGGCGATATACAGGACCCCCACGCCCAGCGGCCCCATGAGCCATTTCCAGGCGGGAAAGGCCATGAAGGAGATCCCCATCGCCCGGACATCCAGGGGCTGCATGCCCACCCCCTGGGCACCGTCCACGATGAGATCGATCCCCCGTTCCCGGCAGAGGGCGCCGATGGCCGAAAGCGGCAGGGGCATGCCCGTGCACCAATGCACCGCGGAGAGGGCCATGGCCCGGGTGCGGGGGGTCAGCCGCTGAGAGAGGGCTTCGAAGAAGGCTTCGGGGGTTGCCGCCATGGGGGCGAAGACCAGCCGGACGCCCCTGCCCGCCAGGTGCCGCCAGGGGTAGATATTGCTGGGATACTCGTTTTCCAGGAGGATCAGCTCATCCCCGGCCGTCAGGGGAAGACCGTGGGAGATGAAATTCATGCCTTCCGCCGTGTTGTGTATCAGCGCCAGCTCGTCCGGCAGGCAGTTGAGAAGCGAGGCCAGCATGGATTTGATTTCCATGCGAACCCCGGGATAGGAAGCCCTGTCGGTCAATATCCCCCTCCGGGCATAGCCCTCCAGAAATCGGGATACGGCCGAAAGGACATGGCTTCCGGCTGGCGTGGTGCCACAGTTGTTAAGCCAGATCATCTCCCGGTTGACCGGGAACCTCTCGTATATTTCCTGCCAGTTCATGG
>CAYOXD010000120.1:2813-8329 GCA_964407825.1 uncultured Desulfobacterales bacterium
AACATCATAGCACTTTCTCTTGTGGCGGGAAAACCACGGTGCTAAGACAGATGCCCATGTCAAGGCTTTCCACCATGCCTGAGGGGAACCGCCGGGTTTTCATCACTTTGTTTCTGGCCATACTGACCAGTGTGACCGGAGTGGGCATCGTCGTTCCGCTGCTCCCGGTCTATGCCCGCCATCTCGGGGCCAGCGGGCTTTACGTGGGGCTGATTTTCGGGGCTTTTTCCCTGTCGCGTTCGGTGTTCCTGCCCTATTTCGGACGCGTTTCCGATCGAAGGGGGCGAAAGCCCTTCATCATTATCGGCCTTCTGGGTTATGTGGTGGTCTCGGTGGCCTTTATGGGGTTCAGGTCCGTGGAGGCCCTGATTGTCGTCCGGTTTCTCCAGGGCATCGCTTCGGCCATGATCATGCCGGTGACCCAGGCCTACGTGGGGGACATCACGCCCGACGGCGGCGAGGGGTTCGTCATGGGTCTTTTCAACATGTCCGTGTTCCTCGGGCTCAGCATCGGTCCGCTTCTGGGCGGTTTCATCAGTGAAAGCTACAGCCTGCATGCGGCTTTTGCCGCCATGGGGGCGCTGGCCCTGGTGGGCTCCCTGACGGCCATGATGTGGCTGCCGCCCCTCGGGGCCGAGCGGGTGCGGCTGCACAAGAGGGCGCCCATCGGCTGGAAGTACCTGATAACGGATAGGGATATCCCGCCCCTCTTTGCATTCCGCTTCGCCTATACAACCTGCATCGGCATTCTTTGGGGGTTTCTGCCCATTTACGCGGATGGCCGTTTTTCCCTGCCGGCCGGAGACATCGGGATCCTGCTCATGCTGGGCGTGTTCGCAAGCGGTGTGATTCATGTCCCCATGGGGGTCCTGGCCGATCGATTCAATAAAAACGCGCTGGTGGTCATGGGCGGAATGTTGATCACGACGGCGGTCTTCTCCTTTTACATGGCACGGGGGTTCTGGGATCTGTTCGCCGCCTGCCTCGTATTCGGTCTGGGGGGCGGCGTGGCCATGCCCGCTCTGATGGCCCTCGCCGTCATTTCTGGAAACCGCGCCCGCGCCATGGGATCGGTCATGGCCCTTCTGACCATGGCCCACAGCCTGGGAATGCTGGTGGGTGCCATGCTGGCCGGGCTCATCATGGATGTCTCGAGCCTTCGGCGAGTCTTTATCTGGGGGGCCGCCATCATGGTACTGGGGGTGATGGCTTTCTGCGTCGGGCGGCTGCGGCCAAGACGCCGATGCCCCAGGGGCAAGAGGGGCGGATCAGGGGTGAGCGGGTTTCGGTATCCGTTTCAGGGCTGACGGTTATATCCCAGGCGCCACAGGGCACCGTCCTTTTGCAGCACCACCTGCGTCTCCCCGATGCGCACCACCGTCATTCCGTCGATGCTCCCCCCTTCCCGGACGATCCGGTTGTTGATGACCGTGAACCGGCGTGCCGGCTCCGGTGCCCAGACCAGTGCCTGAAGGGTCAATCCGGCATCAGCGGGCAGGGGGGTCAGGGCGTCCGGGGCTTTGGTCTTCTCTGCTGGCGGCATGCTGGGTGATTTCCCGGGGCGGGCAGGGGGCGCGGCCTGGGGGCGAACGGCAGGCGTTGCCAGCGGTGCTTTACGCCTGGCGGCCCTGGCCGGATTCATTTTAGGAGGCCTCCTGATTGCTTTTCGAGCCTTTGGCGGAAGCTTGGCCTGGGGGACAGGCGTTTGCTTCGGGGCTATCAGGGGGGCCTGGACGGCCGGTGGGCTCAGGCGGTCGGTTCGTCTCCAGATACCCTCGAATAGAAGGGCCGCCGCCACCATGAGCGCCACTGTCAGCGCCCACCCCCAGGGCCGCAGCCGTCGCCGTGAGGGCTGGAACAACCGGTGCAGGCTTTGGCGTGGCGCGGTGGCGCCGGCCGCGGAGACAAGGGGGGTGTCTTGACGCCTCTCCACTTTTTTCAACGCGCTCAGTATGGAACTCATCCCTTGCCTCCCCTGCGAAGGTGCGGGATGTGAAAGATCCCCCGTTCGTTATAGAGAAGGATTTTGGTCAGGGGCCCCACCAACCCGTCTTGCTTGAGACCGTACTTGCCCTGGATTTTTTTAACCGCGGCCTGAACCGTTTCATCGTAGGCAGGGCCGGTACCGATTCCCTGGAATCCGATATTCCTCAGAAGCTGCTTCAGCACGCGCACCGATTTCTCCGATGCACCGATGGGCAGCGTCCCTGTGCAGCCGAGGAAGTTGATCCAGGGGATATAGCCCACGCCGGACCACCGCTCTGCCACCTTCTGGCTGGTTACCACCGCCGTTTGCCCTGTCTTGGCCCCCAGAAAGATCATATCGTCGCCCCTGATTCCTTCCAGAACCAGGTATTGGATCGCGTTCGCCTTTTGGACAAAACACCCTAATATGACAGGCAAATTAAGCTTTTTGATGAGTTTGAAATCCCCCGCCACCCGGTAGAGTTCGAATCCGTTGCGCTTGGCGGCGGACCGGAAATAGTCCCCATCGTCCCGAATGGCGCCACCGTCGTCGCTGGTTTCGACCTGCCGTCCCCAGAGGGAAAGGACGCGGTCCAGGGCGGCCTCCCGCCCGACATAGGGAAGGCGAGGGGGCGACGGCCTGGTTGCCGATACGCGAGACGGTTGGACGGGAGACGACGGGGCCGGATGGTCGAAGCGAACGTCTCTTGCGCGCCATGCGACAAGCCCCGCCAGGAGTGTGCACAGCAGGGCGATGAGTGTTACCGGTGCCCTGAGGCCCCCTGGCCTGTGGCGGACGGTCTTGCCGGTTCCGGCCAATTCCCGGATCGCCTTTCCAACGATGGGGCCCGTTATCCGGTTCTGGTCCAGCACATAGGCCACCAGCAGCGCCCGGTCGCAGACAATGTGAATGAGGCGGGGAATGCCCTCGGCGTAGCGGAAGATTTTGCGATAGGCGCGGCGGGTGAAATCCACCTGGACGCCCTGACCGGCGATGTGGAGCCGATGCTGGATATAGCGAACCGTGTCCCTGAAGGACAGCGGCTGGAGGGCGGCGCAGAGGGTAATGCGCTGGCCCAACTGGCGCAGCTCGTAAGAGCTCAGCATCTCGGCCAGTTCGGGTTGCCCCACCAGAACGATCTGGAGCAGTTTCTCCGTATGGGTTTCCAGGTTGGACAGCAGGCGGATCTGTTCCAGCACCTCCTTTTCCAGGCGCTGCGCCTCGTCGATCACCAGGAGGACCTTTTGTCCCCTGGCTTTTTTTTCGAGGAGAAAGCCGTTCAGGGAATCGGCGAGCTGTTTGGGCGTGGCGCCGCTCTCACAGGGGATGGCCCACTCGTCATGCAGGGCCTCCAGAAGCTCGATGGCGTTCAGGGTCGGATTGAAGAGGTAGGCGACCTCGATGCGCTCATCGAGCCCCTCGATAAAGGCCCGGCACAGGGTGGTCTTGCCGGTTCCCACCTCACCGGTGATCTGAACGAAGCCGTCCCCCTGGGAGACGGCGTAGTTTAAATGCGCCAGCGCCTCCTCGTGACTATGGCTCAAAAACAGGTAAGCAGGGTTGGGAACCAGCTGAAAGGGCTTTTCCCTGAAACCGAAATGGGTTTTATACATACCGATCCTGTGGTGCAAGACACAGCCGATGGCGAGGGCCGCGGCCATCACCGAATCCGGAAAAAAGAAACCCACGAACCGGGTCGGCCAAGCATAAGAAAAGGGGCGGGGGGTGTCAAGTCCGGGGGGTTTTTCCCCTTCACCCGGATGGGGCGGTTGCCGATAACGTGCTAAAGGTCGTTAAACACTTGACCTCTGCCATCAATAGGCTACTATCAATAAATTGCTATTTGAAAAACACAACAGGAATACCTTTTGCCGCTTACCGGCCGCTACGGCCGAAGAGGCAGGGAAATAACAGCATGAACCCAACGCAACCAACTGCCATCAATAGAATACAGTTCGAAAAGCCGGATCTTCCGGCCTTGACCCGCGCCTATACGGTGGCGGATCTGCATTTCCATACGCGGTACTCCGATGGGGTCAACACGGTCCAGGAGGTGGCGCTGAAGGCCCAGGGCCTGGGCATCGGCATCGCCATCACGGACCACAACGATATCCGGGCCGCGGTGGAAATCGATGCCTGGCCCGAGGTGCTGAGCATCCCCGGCATCGAGATCACCTCCCGGGAGGGATCCCACCTGCTGGTCTATTTCTATGACGTGGAGAGCCTGACGGCGTTTTACAACGAGGACATCCGGCCGCACATGGGGGGCGGGGTCATGTGCTCCACCTCCCTTGAGATGGAGGAACTCATCGAGCGGGCGCACCGGTTCAAGACCGTGGTGGTGTTTGCGCACCCTTACTGCGCCGCCTATACGGGGGTCTGCAACGTGCAGTTCCCGAAGGAGCGCCTGGAGCGGCTCTTTCAAATGACCGATGGGATCGAGGTGATAAATGCCGGCAATCTCAAGAAGTGGAACCTTCAATGCGCCGTTCTCGGTTTCAACCTTGACAGGGGCCTCGTGGGCGGCAGCGACGGGCATTCCCTCCCCCACATGGGACGGGCGCTGACCTACGCGGATTGCAAGAAGAACCGCAAGGACCTCCTGGACGCCATCCGGAAACGGCAGACCAAGGTCATCGGCAAGGAGATGACCTTTATCCGGAAGGTTACCTCCAACGGCCGGAAACTCAAGAAAAATTTGAGGTATTGCCCGGATATGATGGAAAAGAACCTTCGCTACGGCTGCACCTTCCTCAATACCAAATCCCGCACGCTCCGGGAAAGCGTAAAGCGAAGTCTCAATGAGCGGCTGGACCGGGCCTGCTGAGGGCGGCCATTTCCGGTGAACGATCCGGTGGTAAGCTGCCCCGCGATGCTTGTCCTTCCCTGCCGCTTCAGATGCCCAGCACGCCCACGATAGCACCCGTCAGGCAGGTGGCCAGGGTGCCGGCCAGGATGGATTTCAACCCCAGCTGGACGATTTCAGGGCGCCGGCTGGGTGCCATGGCGCCCAGGCCGCCGATCATGATCCCCAGGGAGCCGGGGTTGGCGAACCCGCACATGGCATAGGTCAGGATGATCCGGGACCTGGGGCTGAGCGCCCCGGCCGGTAGCCGGCTCAGGTCCAGATAGGCCAGGAATTCGTTCAGGACGGTCTTGACACCCATCAGACCGCCGGCCGTCATGCATTCGGACCACGGGATGCCGATGAGCCACATGACCGGGGCCATCACAATGCCGAATATCCGTTGAAGGGTCAGCGGCCCCTTCCCCACGGCCGGCAGGAGCGCCAGGGCGAGGTTGACCAGCTTTACCAGCGCCACCAGCACGATCAGCAGGGCCACGATGTTGATCAGGAGTTTCACCCCCTCCAGGGTGCCGGTGGTCACGGCCTCCATGGCGCTGCCGGCCCGTTCGGGCAGGTGGATCGATGCTTCACCGGTTGCCTCCTCAGGGGGGGGCACCATGATGCGGGCCATCACCACGGCGGCCGGCGCGCTGATGATGGAGGCCGTAAGGATGTGGCCCATGGCCCCGGGCAGCACGGGGG
>CAYOXD010000121.1:0-8235 GCA_964407825.1 uncultured Desulfobacterales bacterium
GGCCCTGGGCCGGGACCGGTGCCACTACACCTACCGCGATCCCCACTGGGAGCGGGCAATGGGCACGGTGGTGGCCACCGAGCAGGTGAGCCTCTTCGGTCTCGTCATCGTTCCCGGCCGGAAGGTGCTCTATGGCCGCACCCATCCGGAGGAAGCCTCCCGGATCTTCATCCAGAGCGCCCTGGTGGAAGGCGATGTACGCCGCCCTCCAGGCTTCATGAAGCACAACCAACGGCTCATCGATTCCGTGCAGGACCTTGAGAACCGGATCCGGCGCCGGGATCTTCTCATCGATGCGGCGGATCTTTTCCAGTTCTACGAATCGCGCATCGGCGGCATCCATGACATCCGGACCCTGGAGCGCCGCATCAAAAAGGAGGGGGGGGACGATTTCCTCCGGATGAGGGAAAAGGACCTTCTGCGGTATGCGCCCGATGAGGCGGAGCTGGCCCTCTATCCGAAAGGGATCCGCATCGCAGGGGATGCCTTTCCCTGCGACTACCGGTTCGAGCCGGGCGCGGAGGCCGACGGGGTCACCGTGCGCATCCCCGCCACCCAGTCCGGCGGGGTGCCGGTGGAGGATCTGGACTGGCTGGTTCCGGGCCTCTTCCAGGAGAAGGTGGCCGCCCTGATAAAGGGCCTTCCCAAGGCGTACCGTAAGCGGCTGGTGCCCGTGGCCGACACGGTGGAGATCATCCTGGCAGAGATGGAAAAAAGGGAGGGAAGTCTCCTGAGCACCCTGGGGGCGTTCATCCACCGCCGCTTCGGGGTGGACATCCCCGTATCGGCCTGGTCCGAGGCGCCCCTGCCCGATCACCTCCGGATGCGTATCGCCATCACGGCCCCCGACGGTCGTCAGATCACCGCCAGCCGGGATCCGGCCATCCTCCACCAGGCTCCCGGCCAGGTACCCTTGCCCGAGGGCTTCGATTCGGCAAGGCGCGAATGGGAGAGAACGGGCATCAGCGACTGGGATTTCGGTGATCTGCCCGAGAGCCTCACCCTGGCGGGCGGGGGCGGGAAACGCTGGGTCGCCTACCCTGCCCTCACACCGGATCCCGCCGGCTCGGGGCCGCTGTCCCTGCGGCTCCATCTCGACCGCCGCGAGGCCAGGGCGGTCCACCGCACCGGGGTGCGCTCGCTCTTCATGCGCCACCTCACAAGGGACCTGAAGCTTCTGAAGAAGATAATCACGCTCCCCAGGGAAGCCACGGTTCAGGCGGCCTGCCTGGGCGGGGAGAAGAAGATCCAGGCCCATCTCATCGAAAGCCTTACCCGGGAGCTCTTCACGCAGGACATCCGAACCCGGGAGGCCTTCGAAGCCCAGCTGGAACGGTTCTCCACAGAGATCGTCCCCCTGGCCCAGAGGCGTCTGGATCTCTTCCTGCCGGTACTGGCGGCGGTCCACGAGGTCCGAAGCCGGCTCTTCGGGCTGGAGCGCGCGGCAGGAGGCGGCAGGCCCTCCGGAATCCTCCAGGATATCCGCAACGAGCTGGAGCGACTGGCCCCGGAGCATCTGCTCACCCTCTATGACAACGAGCGGCTTTCCCATCTTCCCCGCTACATCCGCGCCCTTGGCATCCGGGCCGCGCGAGCGGTGGAAAACCCGGACCGGGACCTTCAGCGGATGGGCCAGATCCGGCCCCACGGGGAGCGGCTCGCACGTCTCCTGGCAGGCCTCACCTCCGCCAGCTCCGATGAGAAGCGCCGGGGAATCGAGGCATACTTCTGGATGCTGGAGGAATTCAAGGTGTCGGTCTTTGCCCAGGAACTCAAGACGCCGATTCCCATCTCCGCCAAGCGCCTCGACAAAAAGGCCGCCGAGCTGGAACGGATGGCCTGATCAACCGCATAAAAAGCTACGCCCTTCCCGCTCCGATGCCGCGGTGGTAATACAATCGAGAATGGGGATGACAAGCGGCCCGCGACACCTCACCCGCGCCGTGGCAGGAATGAAAGGCCGTTCACCGAGAATTGCTGAAGAATGAAGGTTGGGATTGACATACGGGAAAAATATGCTAAATAGACTTGTTCGGATCCGTTAGCGGATCTGCCAATGAACGTTTTACAACCGGTTTTGCATATTCGAAGTGATGGCCCGGCGAACGTTTTGCCGGGCATTTTTTGTTTCAACAGTAAGGCTCTGGATGATTCGGGTCGGGCCGGCTGTTGCGGACACCAGGGGCCGCCCCCGAAAGGGGATGCGGCATGGATTCACCCATATCATCATCCTTAGGAGCCTTTCTATGACCACATCGTTTCACAATCTTTCCCTCCACCCAAACCTTATCCAGACCGTATCGGAGCTGGGCTATGAAGCCCCCACCCCCGTCCAGGAGGCCGTTATCCCCCTGATGCTGGACGGCCGGGACGTTATCGCCCAGGCCCAGACGGGCACCGGCAAAACAGCCGCCTTTTCCCTTCCCATCCTGCAGGGTCTCGACCCCTCCCAGGGACACGTTCAGAGCCTCGTGCTGGCCCCCACCCGCGAGCTGGCGCTCCAGGTGGCAGACGCCATTCACCAGTACGGTCGGCAGTTGAATGTCCGGGTTCTGGCCGTATACGGCGGTCAGCCCTACAGCCGCCAGATCAGCCGGCTCAGGAAGGGGGTTCAAATCGTGGTGGGAACCCCGGGACGGCTGCTGGATCTCATCCGTCAGACGGCCCTGGACATAAGCCGGGTCTCGAACGTCATCCTGGACGAAGCCGACGAGATGCTCAGCATGGGGTTTGTGGGGGATATTGAAACCATCCTGGAGCTCACCCCCAAGGAGCGACAGACCGCCCTCTTTTCCGCCACCCTGCCGCCCAAGATCCGGCGGCTGGCCGCGCGGTACCTGCAGGACCCCCGCACGGTCACCCTCGGCGAGGAAAAGCTCACCGCCGCCGCCCTCACCCAGCGCTATTATCTGGTGAACGAGGCCGACAAGCTGGCCGCCCTCACTCGAATCATCGAGATGGAGCCCCTCACCAGCGCCCTTGCCTTTGTCCGCACCCGGCTGGGCACGGGGGAACTGGCCAACGCCCTCAGCGCCCGTGGGGTATCGGCCGAGGCCTTGAACGGAGACCTGAGCCAGGAGTCGCGGGAAAAGGTGCTCGAGCGTTTCCGGAACGGCCAGGTCCAGGTCCTGGTGGCCACGGACGTGGCGGCCCGCGGCCTGGATATCGAGGATATCTCCCATGTCTTCAATTATGACCTGCCCCGGGACCCCGAGATCTATGTGCACCGGGTGGGACGAACGGGCCGGGCCGGCAAGCCGGGGCTTGCCATTTCCCTTCTGGCCCCACAGGACCGGTGGCGGCTGACCCGAATAGAGAAATATGCCGGGCAGCGGCTGCAGCAGGCATCCCTTCCGGGCGTCGAAGAGATCCAGGCCCGGCGGGACGCCCGGCTGCTGGAGCAGGTGGAGGTCTGGCTCAAAAGGGGTCGCTGCAATCGGGAACGGGAGATGGTCGAAACCCTCGTAAATACCGGTCATGACCCGCTGCAGATTGCCGCCATCGCCCTTAAGATGGCCCGGGTGGAGGACAAAAAACGCCCCATCGAGAAGGTCGCCGAGCCGGCCGTCCCCAGCAAGAGCAGACCCGCGGCACCGGAGCGACGGCCCGGCCGACGAGCCGGGGGTCCGGCCGCCGGAGCCGCCCATGAGCGGGGCATGGTGCGTCTGGTATTCAAGGCGGGAAAATCCGACGGCGCCCAGGTGAACCATGTGGTGGCAGGCCTGGCCCACCAGGGGAACATCCCCGGCGCGGTCATCGGGAAAATCAGCATCCAGGAACGCTGCACCCTGGTGGATATACCGGAACGCTTCCTGAAACAGGTACTGGACAAGAGCGGCTACCGGATCGGCCGGACCCGGGTCTGCGCCCGGCTGGCCTCCTGAAGGCGGGTCCCCCCAGCCCTTCCTTCTTCCCATGAGGATTTCGCCTCCGGGCCGTTCAAGGAAACGGCCTGGAGACGATAATTCATACCAGGATTTTTCCTGACCGCCGCGATTTTACATGCTTCTTGCGCTCAAAGATGCCGCAAACGGACGTCCTGTTCGTTCTTATGATAGACATCGAAGAAAACGACGCTGCGGTCGGTCACCTCTCCGCAGGAACCGCAGTGTTCAAGCTTCCGCGCTTCTTTGCGGCAGCGCTCGCACCAGTGATAAATCAGCCGATAGTCGCGCCGCCCCACATACTTCTTCAATCTGCCGTGATGCGCGCCATGCATCCAGCCGTCCGCATCGCCTGGGTTTTCCAGCAGCCGTTCGATCACCCGGTGAATGCGCCCGTGGCCGACCGGGTCATGGCGGCTGATCTTGTCCAGTTTCGTGGTAAAATGCTCGGTAGGGTGATAGATGAATTTAGGCATGTTCAGGTCTAAACTCCAGACGTGTTTCTACACGATGTCAATTTTCCCGAAGCGCACAAAGAGCAGTGCACCGAGAACGATGCAGTAGAGAATGATATTGATCAGTGGATACACCTGCCCGAACCCATGGAAGGATCCGCTGCCGAACAGAGAGATTGCAGACTGCTGAACCCCCAGGAGTTTGGGCCACAGGAAATAGACGAGCTTCCACCCTGTCAGGGACGGCTGCGGATGCACGCCCGGTTGCCCCATCATCATCTGCGCTATCCCGCTGTGACTGACGGCGGCAATACCCTCGGCCACGAAGCCCGCGACCCCAACGCCCAGGACGCTGAGAAAAGCGACGACATCGGACATCAGCAGCGAAAGGAGAAGCACGGCAATGACCACAAAGAGCAGGTTGACGGAACAGATCAATGAGGCGGCAAGATATCCCGGCATGAAAACGTCCCGATCCATGAAAGCGATCAGGAAAACGATGCCGTGAAGAAGGAACATGAACAGTACCGACAAGCCCCACAATCCAATAATTTTCCCCGACACATACTGCCACCTGGTGATCGGTTTGGACAACACGCAGGACAGCGTGCCGTCATTCCGATCGCGACTGAAAACACGCATCGAGAGCAGCGCCGCGATGACCATCACCCCGGCGGCAATGACGTGGAAGGCAGCTGTCGATAGGGCCCTGACAACGCTCTCGGCATCGAGATACTGCCCGTTCACCATATAGTCTCCCCGGTAGCAGCCGCGAAGGAGAAAAACACACAGGGCACAGAAAGCGAACATGATGACGAACCCCTTATGCCGCAGTTCATCCATCAGGGTGTATTTGGCTATCCGGAAAACGGCGGGAAGCGCTTTCGAGGGTTTCATTTCAACCTTTCACAAATTCCACGAACACATCTTCCAGTGTATCGTTGTCCTTGACGATGGCGGAAATTGCGTCCTTTACCAGAAGCCTGCCGTGATTGATGATGGCGGCGGTATCGCAAATCTTTTCGACCTCTGAAAGAAGGTGTGAATTGAGAAAGACGGTCATGCCCCGATCCTTTAACGACTCCAGGAGCAGGCGCGTTTCCCTGATGCCGATGGGGTCCAGGCCGCCGGTGGGCTCGTCGAGAATCAGCAGTTTGGGATCCCCCATGAGTGCGGCGCCCAATCCGAAGCGCTGGGTCATGCCCTTGGAATAGGTACCCGCCCTTGCATGTTCCTTTCCCTGCATCCCGATCAGCTCGACGATGCGCCGGCATTGTTCAGCTGCCTCGCCCCGGCCCATATCCAACAGCTCGGCGCAACGCATCAGGTATTGCCACCCCGAGAGGGCCGGTGGGATGTGGTGGTTTTCATCCAGATACCCCACTGAAGTCCGACATTGCGCCTCCGTACTTGAAATGCCGTTTATGGACAGGTTTCCCGCTGTCGGCCGCGTGAAGTCGAGCAGCATCTTGACGAGGGTCGTTTTCCCCGCGCCGTTGGGCCCAAGCAGCGCGAAATACTCGCCCCCCTTGAGGGAGAAAGAAACATTATCCACGGCCGTCAAGGAATCGTATCGTTTGGTGACGGATTTCAATTCAATCATAATGATGCACGCAAGTTGAATATGGTGAAAAAGTACCCCTGTATGGAAGCCCGCCTCTTTTACAGGAAAACGGTGAAAATTTCAACAACGGTCACTAAGACGCAATTGCTCACGTGGCGCCGAACGTTTGCCTGAACACGGCTTAGTCGTCGCAACTAGTCGCGAAAATTTTATATTACCCGATGCCGAAAGGCTCTGGCATGCTATTCGGGAAGCCCTTTTTGGGCTATTTCGGATACGGCGATCAGGTACTCGGTGAGCGCCCTTGCGAAGATGTCATTGTGGTTGGCGCCGGGGATTTTCAACAGCCGCTTTTCCTCTGCCCCGCTGGCATCATATAGGGCCTGCCCGTCTGAAAAGGGGATGATATGATCGTATTCGGCGTGGATGATCAGGGTGGGACCGGTGAATCCCCTGATGAGGTCCGTATGATGGAATCCGACGGATTCGACCTGCCTGACCACCTCCCCGGGAGAGCCCAGGAGCCTGAGCAGGGGGGCCGCGTGGGCAAATCCACTCTCGATGATCAGCCCGGACATCCGCTCCGGGTAGTGGGCGGCCAGCTCCAGCGCGGAGGCACTGCCCAAGGATCGACCCATGACCAGTAAGGGGCCGGTGAAGCCGTTCTCGCTTAACCACTTTTCCGCGAACTGGAATATGAGGTGGCAGTCCTGCATCATGGCGCTCACCGTGGGCGTTCCCGTGGACTCCCCATACCCGCGATAGTCCACCGCCATGAAATTCAGGCCCATTTGGTTGTAGAGCGGTCCAAGATCGTCATAGTCGGATACGATCTCGCCGTTTCCGTGGAAAAATAGGATGTTGGGAAATCCGGTGTCCGTCATGTGAAACCGTGCGCCGATGACCGCCCCATCGGAAACCGGTATTTGCAGGGAACGGGCAGCCCCGCGAGCGGACGCCCCGCCCCGGCCCTGACGCGGATGAAAGAGGACGTTTAGAATCTCCGGGCGGTCCAGTGCGGTATAATCCGTGCTTTCGGGCGTTTCCATGCGTATTTTCCTTTCCTTGACCTATTTTCATGTATTCAACTGATGAAAGGCAGCAAACGTAAAACCGTTTACTTCAAGATGTGTCCACTGAGAGCGAATCTCATACCGAGCCTTCAGTCAGTCGTTTTGAAGCGGTTTTGATTCGATGTCGGCGATGGAAAAGGGATAGCGCCTGGATTCAACCGTCCCCACCGGCACATCATCGATTCCGGTGATCTGTTTGACGATTTTCCGGGTGTGGCCATGGCTTGTGCCGACGAAATCATGGTAGGTCTGTCTTCCGCCACTGACGGCGGTTCCGGCCAGAAAGACGCCCGGCACATTGGTTTCCATGGTCTCGGGGTCGTAGCAGGGGATGCGCTCGGCGCCCTCGAGAACGACCCCCGCCTGTTCCATGAGGCTAAGGTCGGCGTGGAACCCCGTCGCGACGATGACGAAGTCCGTTTGGATCTCCTTAAGATCGGCGGCGGTTTCATGGCCATCGTCTATTGATTTCAGAACCGCAAGGCCCGGTCGGAATTCCGAGGGGACGGTCTCCGGGTAAAAATCGATATACCCCTTTGAAATGAGGATGGACAATTCGAGATAGAGCCGCGAATTGGTAAATTCCTCCTCAAGCGCCTCTCTTCTGTAACTGAGGGAAACCTTGGCGCCGCTTCGAAAACACCGCAGGGCAGTTTCCAGGGCGCTGTTTTTCCCGCCCACGACGAGAAGGCGCCTTCCGAAGTAAAGATGGGGGTCGTCCAGGGTGTAACGCACCATGGGGATGCCCATATCCCGGTAGACCGTGTCCTCGCCGGGAATATTGAGTTTGTTTCGAAAACTCATGTCTCCGGAAGCAAAGACGATCCGGGAGCAGAAGATATCCCTTCCGCCCGTTAGTCCCCGGGTGGTGACATGAAAGCCGGGCTCGGAGGAGCCGGTTTTCTCGATGGATAGCGCCTTTTCGTAGGTGGAGACCGTCAGCCCCCGGATTTCCACGACGTTCCTGAGGTAGGCGAGGTATTCTTCCCGGGGAATCATCTCCTGATGGGGGGTCTGGATGGGGATCCCCGCCACGGCCACGCGCTCCGGGGAGCTGAAAAACCTTGCCCGCTCCGGCCAGTTGTAGATGGTCTGGGCCAATGGGCCGGCTTCGATCTGGACATGGTCGACCCCGGCCCAGGCCAGTCCCGCTGCCACCTCGATGCCGATGGGACCGGCTCCGATGACCAGTACGTGGGTGGTTACCTGCTCTCTTTCCATGACAGCCCTTCTTCTTGATGGGACGAGCCCCCATCCGC
>CAYOXD010000122.1:0-8009 GCA_964407825.1 uncultured Desulfobacterales bacterium
ATTGGAAAATCTAAACGAAGAAATTAGAATTTTCCGGATCGAAATCAAGATTTGGATCCCGATATTCTATTGGAAAGCGGCAGGAAACAGGATCAGGGAACCTAAAAAATTCCTTGACTTTTTCGTTCCAAACCAATAATGCAATTCAAAATTGGGTCAAGCACAAGTTCAGCGCCATAACATAAGGATATTATTTTTTCATCATGCATCGATTTACGGGCTCCTATTATTTTAGCTTTTATTTTTATTTTGGCAGGGGCCTGCCCGATGCGCGATAGTACAACCTGAATGAGCAAAAAAGCCGCGGGCAAGTCGAAAGCCGCGGCTTTTATATTTTTTGGGCCGCGGAGTTAATGACTCCCCGGCCTTTTTTGCCGACACCCCGAGAGGAGGCGTGAGATGACACTGATTGGCAAAAAAATCCGACTGGAAAGGCTCATTGACCGCAACACGAAAAAGACCGTCATCGTCCCCATGGACCACGGCACCAGCGTCGGGCCCATTGCCGGCATCACCGACATGAAGGAGGCCATCGGCCGGGTGGCCGCGGGCGGCGCCAATGCCATTGTGGAACACAAGGGACTGGTGGACAAGGGACACCGGATGGAGGGAAAGGACATCGGGCTCATCGTTCATCTTTCCGCATCCACCTGTCTTTCCCCCACCCCCAACGCCAAGACCCTGGTCTGTACGGTGGAGGAGGCGCTGAAGCTGGGCGCCGACGGCGTTTCCATTCATGTGAACCTGGGAGATGCGGACGAAAAGGAGATGCTCAACGATTTCGGACGGGTCAGCCGGGAGGCAAGGGCCTGGGGCATCCCACTGCTGGCCATGGTGTACCCCAGGGGACCGAAGATCGAGGACGAATACGATGTCCGGGTGATCAAGCATGCCGCCCGGCTCGGCGAGGAGATGGGCGCCGATATCGTCAAGGTGTCCTACCCCGGCTCCCCGGAGCGTTTCAGGGAGGTGGTCGAGGGATGCACCATTCCGGTGGTGATCGCAGGCGGGGAAAAGATGGACTCGGACCGGGACATCCTGGAGATGGTCAAGGGCGCCGTCGATGCCGGCGGCGCCGGAGTTTCCATCGGCAGGAACATCTTTCAGCATCGCGATCCGACCCGGATGGTCAGGGCCGTCTCGGCCGTCGTCCATCGGCAGGCCGGCGTGGAGGAGGCGTTGGAAATATTGGGATAGGCGAGGAACACGATCCGTTTCTCGCGCTTTTGCTTACCCTGATGGTTGTCGTAATCTTTTGTCCTTGCTTTTCTCGTTGTCGTTGTCGTTGTCGTAATCGTAGTCGAAAAACAAATGCGATTCTGCCACAATCAACGGCATGCCTGTCGGTTTTCGATTGACGACTTGGCTTCGGCTTCCGAAGGGCGGGTCGGTGGAACCACAGGGCGAGAGGGAATACCCCAGTTGTGTGGCAGTTGCGGTTGGGGTTAGGACAAGGACCGACTACGATTACGACAACGACAACGATTTTGATGAAGGATAAGGCCATGAAAAAGATATGGGTAAAGGTGGATCCGTGGCAGAAGGAAATGGTGACCACGGCCCTGGAGGGTGGCGCCGACGGGATCGTCCTGCCCGCCGGATACTCGGAGAAAGTGAAGCAGCTCGGCAAGATCGAAACCATTGCAGAGGACGGCGATGTCAAGATCGGCGAAGATGTGGTGTTCTTTACCATCCAGAGCGGGGATGATGAGGACGAGATCGTGCGATTGAGCCAGTCGCGCAAGGTGGTGCTCACCTGCACGGACTGGACCATCATCCCCCTGGAAAACCTCATTGCCAAGGGCGCCGAGGTCATCGCCCAGGTCTGCGATCTGGCCGAGGCCCGGACGGCCTTCGGTATTCTGGAAAAGGGCATCGATCACATCATGATTCATCCCCCGGATCCGTTGACCCTGGAAAAATTCCTGTCCGATCTCAAATCCACCGAGACGGAAACCTGCCTGGAGGTGGCTGAAATCACGAGGATCCACCCCCTGTCCATGGGGGACCGCGTGTGCGTGGACACCTGCACCGCCATGGCGCCGGGCCAGGGAATGCTGGCGGGAAACGCCAGCAATGCCCTGTTTCTTATTCACGCGGAAAGCATCTCCAACCCCTATGTGGCGCCCCGGCCCTTCCGCGTCAACGCCGGGGCGGTGCACGCCTATACCCGGGTGCCCGGTGGAAAGACCCGCTATCTTTCGGAGCTGAACGCCGGAGACGAGGTCATCCTGGTGGACCATGAGGGGAAAACCAGCACGGCCATCGTGGGACGACTCAAGATCGAGCGGCGGCCCCTGATGCTGGTGGCCGCCCGGGTGGGGGATCGGGAGATCACGACCATCGTCCAGAACGCAGAGACCATCCGGCTGACCGGTCCAGGCGGGGAGCCCCTGTCCGTCGTGACCCTGGCGCCCGGGGACAAGGTGCTGGTGGCAACGGAAACCTGCGGCCGCCACTTTGGCATGAAAATTGATGAAACCATAACAGAAAGGTAAGGATTTCCGACCATGACCAGCGATCGGCACCCCCATGAAACGGATAGGGACGAGGGCAGCGATGCCCTGGGTATGGACGAGCTGCGCGGCCGCATAGACGCCATTGACGACAACCTGCTCCATCTGATCAACGAGCGGCTCCTTCTGGCCCGAAAGATCGGCGCTCTCAAGGAGCGCCGGAACGGTCAAATCCTGGACAGCGCCCGGGAGAGCGAAATCATGGAGCGGCTCTCCTCCCGCAATCAGGGCCCCCTCCCCAACAAGGCGCTGGCGCTGATCTTCACGGAAATATTCGGCACTTCACGCGAACTGCAGCAACCCCAGCGGGTGAGCTACCTGGGGCCCGAGGCCACCTTCACCCACATGGCAGCGCGGCGATTCTTCGGACGGAGCGGCGCCTTCATCCCCCAATCGAGCATCCGGGATGTATTCGCTGCCGTGGAAAAGGGTCTGTCCGAATTCGGTGTGGTGCCGGTGGAAAATTCCATCGAAGGGGCGGTCAATTACACCCTGGACCTCTTCTATGAATCGGAACTCAAAATTTGCGCGGAAAAATACCTGAACATCTCCCACGATCTTCTGTCCGTGGCGGAATCCGTGGGGGATATCCGCATGATCTATTCCCACCCCCAGGCCTTTGCCCAGTGCCGCAAGTGGCTGCACCGCTATCTGCCGGAGGTGAAGCTGATCGAATGCCGCAGCACCGCCGAAGCGGCGCAACGGGCCGTCGGTGACCCGGCAGCCGCGGCCATCGCCAGCAGTGAGGCGGCGCAGATCTACAACCTCGGGGTAATCGCTGAAAAGGTTCAGGATTTTTCGCGCAATGTCACGCGTTTTTTGTTAATAGGGAGGAAGGAGGCCCGTCCCACGGGTCGGGACAAGACCTCCCTGATGTTCGTGACGGCCCACTCGCCGGGCGCCCTGTACAAGGCGCTGAGCCCCATTGCCAGGGCAGGGCTCAATATGGTGAAGTTGGAATCGAGGCCAAGCCCCCACGAGAACTGGAGTTATTGCTTCTTTCTCGATCTGGAGGGGCACATGAACGACCCGGCGGTAAAGGCAACGGTGGAGGAGATGCGGGGGATGTGCATGTTCATGAAATACCTGGGATCCTATCCCCGGGCGGCTGAGAAGCAGGAATGAAAAGGATTGCAGCATGGAGGACAGGAAGGAAGAGAGGCGATGATAGAGATTAAAACCCAGCCGGTCAAGGACAGCATCGTCAGGGTGCCGGGATCGAAGAGTTACACCCACCGGATTCTGATCGCGGCGGCGCTGTCCGACGGCACCTGCCAGATTCTAAACCCCTTGCGCAGCGAAGACACCCTGCTGACCCTGAGCGGACTCAAACAAATGGGAATTTCCGTTGAAATCGATCCCGAGAAGATCGTCGTTCACGGCAGATCCGGCGACCTGAAGCCCTGCGCCGATCCGGTGTATCTCGGAAACTCGGGCACCTCCATCCGCCTGCTGACGGGAATCTGCGCCCTGGGACGGGGCGGCTACGTTCTGGACGGCACCCGGCGCATGCAGGAGCGACCCATCCAGGACCTTGTGGAGGGATTGAATCAGCTGGGCATCTGCGCCCATTGCCTCCAGAAAAACAGCTGCCCGCCGGTTCACGTAAAGGGCGCGAAAGTCCTCGGCGGCAAGGTGGATCTGAAATGCGGCGTCAGCAGCCAGTATCTTTCCTCGCTTCTTCTGATGGCGCCCTATTCCAGGGATGGCGTGGAGATCAACATCGTGGAGGGCCCCGTGTCCAAGCCCTATGTGGACATGACCATCGAGGTCATGAGCCGCCTGGGGGTTCGCGTGGACCGCGATGGCTACACCCGGTTTCAGGTCCCGGGCCGCCAGGTGTACCGCTCCGGGACCTATGAGGTGGAGCCGGACTGCTCCCAGGCCGGCTACTTTTGGGGAGCCGCCGCCATTACCGGGAAATCCGTGACGGTGAAAGGAATTTCGCACGAAACCCGACAGGGGGATGTGCGCTTTGCCGAGGTGCTTGCCAAAATGGGCTGCACGGTGACGGAGACCCTGCAGGGGATCCGGGTATCTGGCGCAGCCCTTTCGGCCATTTCCGTGGATATGGCCGATATGCCGGATATGGTGCCCACACTGGCGGTGGTAGCCGCCTTTGCCAAGGGGAAAACGCTGATTCGGAATGTGGCGCACCTGAAGGCGAAGGAGTGCGACCGGCTCGGATCGGTGGTGACCGAGCTCAACAAGATGGGCATCGATGCCCGATGCACCGATTCGGGCATGGAGATCACCGGCGGCAAGCCCGGAGGCGCCGAGATCGAAACCTATAACGATCACCGGCTGGCCATGAGCTTCGCCATGGCCGGCCTGAAGGTGCCCGGCGTCACCATCCTGGACGAGGCATGCGTTGGAAAATCCTTTCCCACCTTCTGGGAGGTTTTTGAGACGCTTTACGCGTAAGGAGCCTATGATGCCCGGAAACACATTCGGAACCCTGTTTAGAATAACCACCTGGGGAGAGTCCCACGGCAAGGCGGTGGGGGTGGTCATCGACGGTTGCCCGCCCAATATTCCCCTGGACGAGGAAACCATCCAGGAGATGCTGGACAGGCGCCGGCCCGGACAGTCCGCGGCCAGCACCACTCGGAAAGAATTGGACCAGGCGATGATCCTCTCCGGTGTGTTCGAAGGCAAGAGCACCGGCACCCCGATCCTGGTCATGGTGCACAACCGGGATGCCAAGAGCCATGCCTACAGTCCCATCAAGGACGTGTTCCGCCCCGGACACGGAGATATCACCTACGAGGCCAAATACGGCATCCGCGACTGGCGGGGCGGCGGCCGGGCTTCGGCCCGGGAAACCGTGGGAAGGGTCGCGGCAGGGGCCGTGGCCGGCGCGCTGCTGGCCCGGGAGGGAATCTCCGTATGTGCCCACACCCTCGAGTTGGGCGGCGTCCGGATCTCCCGGCGGGTGCCGGAGGAGGCGGGGAAAAATGAATTCGGCTCCCCGGACCCGGCGGCGGTCCCGGAGATGGCCCGCCGGGTCACGGAGGTAAAGGCGGCCGGGGACTCCATCGGGGGGGTGGTGGAGATCCGTGCCAAAGGGGTGCCGGCCGGTCTGGGAGAGCCCGTGTTCGAGAAGCTGGACGCCGCCCTTGCTTTCGGGCTCATGAGTATCGGCGCGGTCAAGGGGGTCGAGATCGGCGCCGGCTTCGGTGCGGCGGCGCTGACCGGTTCCCGGAACAACGATCCCATCACGCCCGATGGATTTCTCGGCAACAACGCCGGCGGCATCCTGGCGGGCATCTCCAACGGGGATGAAATCATCGCCCGCGTGGCCGTAAAGCCCATCCCCTCCATCCGGATCGAGCAGCGAACCATCGACCGGTCCCATTCCCCCACCGCGCTTACCATCGAGGGACGGCACGATGTCTCGGCCATCCCCCGGGTCAATGTGGTGTGTGAAGCCATGGTCAAGCTCGTTCTGGCCGACCACCTGCTGCGCCAGCGGGCGATTTCGACATAAGCTGAAATCCAGTGCCCTCCCGGCGCAATGGAATATAAGGGACATGCGATGATTCTGTCGAAGGCCCCCTCATGTTGACATTCAGGCAGGAAATCTTCCATGCCCGAATCGTGCTGCCCTCCGGTGAAATCGCCCGGCGGCCCATCGAGATCCGCACCCATCCCGTGACCGGCCGCACCTGCCGGATCACCTTCAGCCGCAGCCAGGAGCACGAACCCGGCACCGGAGACCTGCCCGCGCTTCCGGAAGGGGTTCGGACGTCCGAAAACTGCCCCTTCTGCAAGTCCCGGCGGATGACCCGGACGCCGCAACTGGCGCCCGAGTTGAGTTCCGAGGGCCGCCTGACGAGGGGAACGTCCACCCTCTTTCCCAACCTCTTTCCCTACGGCCGTTACGCGGCCGTGTGCCTCTTCGACGATGCTCACTATGTGGAAATTGGAACGGCCTCCCTGCAATCCTACACGGATGGGTTCATCAACTGCGGCCGATACCTCGAGCGGGTATTGCGGTACGACCCGGCCGCGCGCTTCATGGCCATCACCCAGAATCACCTGCCGGCCGCAGGGGGCTCCCTGATCCACCCGCACCTCCAGGTCCATGCCGACCGGTGCGCCAGCAACCATCAACGGTTCCTGTCCCGGCGCTGCGCGGCGTATCGGCGCGCCAGGGGAAACCGCCTCTTTTCCGATTACCTGGAGGCGGAAAGGGGAAAGGCCCTTCGCATGATCGGTACCACCGGCCCCTGGCAATGGCTGGCCGCCTTCGCGCCCGAAGGCTTCCATGAGATCTGGGGCATTTTTCCCGGGGCTACCTCCCTGGGAGACATGACGGAAAGCCACTGGCAGGCGCTGGCCAGGGGCGTTCTCAACGCCCAGCGCTTCTATCGCAGCCTGGGCAGGAACGCATACAATTTCGGGCTTCTGATCATCGAGGATCCGGACGCAGAGCTGGAGCTGCGGGCGGTGCTGACGGTCCGCTCCAACTTTGCACCCTGGGTGCGAAACGACATGACCGGATTCGAGGTGATGCTCGGGGATATGGCCACCTTCACGGCACCGGAGGTGACGGCCGAAAAGGCGCGGCCCTTCTGGGCGTAAGGGCCCATTTCCAGGCCGACTCGATGATCCCGCGCAGCGCGACATGTCGCGGCTCCCAGGCGAGCGCCCGCCGGGCCGCGCCGGCATCGGCCACCAGCCGTGGCGGGTCGCCTTCCCTGCGGGGACCCATCTCGGCCGGAATATGCTTACCCATCACTTCGCCGGCGGCCGTCAACACCTCCTTCACGGAGAACCCCCTGCCGATGCCGAGGTTGAACGCCGCGCAGCCTCCTTGATGGTCGAGGGCCCGCACATGGGCATCGGCCAGGTCACTGACGTGGATATAGTCCCGGATGCAGGTCCCGTCGGGCGTATCGTAATCGTCTCCAAAGACCGTGATGGCTCCGCGCCGGCCGAGGCCCGCGGCGATGACCAGGGGAATCAGGTGCGTCTCCGGGTCGTGGTCCTCGCCGATCCCCCCCTCCGGTTCCGCGCCGGCGGCGTTGAAGTATCTCAGGATGACAGACGAGATGCCATGGGCCAGGCCGAAGTCCCGTATCATTCGCTCCACCATGAGTTTCGACGCGCCGTAGGGGTTGATGGGGGCAAGGGGCGCTTCCTCTGAAACGGGGCTCGTCTCCGGCATCCCGTAGACGGCGGCCGTGCTGGAAAAAACGATTTTCCCGATCCCGTGATCCCGCATGGCCTCCAGCAGGGTGAGGCTGCCCGCCACGTTGTTGCGGTAGTACCGGCCTGGGTCCCGGACCGATTCGCCCACAGCGGTGAAGGCCGCAAAATGCATCACCGCCTCGGGTCGGTATTTGGCCATGACCCGGTCCAAGGCGGGCCGATCGGCCACATCGCCGATCTCCAGAGGCCCCCACCGGACCGCCCAGCGGTGCCCATAAATAAGGTTGTCATACACCACCGGCCGGTACCCGGCGTCAAACAGGGCCTTGCAGGCGT
>CAYOXD010000123.1:0-2856 GCA_964407825.1 uncultured Desulfobacterales bacterium
CCTATAATTCCCACCGCATCCCACTGCCCACCGCCCGGCAGGAGCATGGGGACGGGTTTCCCCGCGCACGGGGGCACGCCGCTTCCACCAGGCGGTCCACGTCCGCATCGGTGCGGTCCTGGTTCAGGTGGAAGAGTCCCAGCTCCTTGACCTTGGCCTGTTGCGCCAGGCGCAGCGCATCCGGATAGGCCGAATGCCCCCATCCGATGGTTTTTTTGTACTCCTCGGGGGTGAATTCCGCGTCATGGATGAGAAGATCGGCGTCGGCTGAAAATTCGGCGTACGCTTCCGGGGAAAGCCCCTGGGGGTGCCTGTGTCCCAACTCGTTGTCCGTCAGGAACACGAAAGTCTTTCCGTTCTCCGTGAACCGGTAGCCATAGCCGCCGTTGGGATGGCTGATGGGAATGGGCGCGATGGTGAGCCCGCCGATGCGAAACCCGGTGGCCGGCGTCTCCCTGTACTCGATACGGGCGCTGATATCCTTGAAGGCCACGGGAAAATAGGGGGCGCTCATGGTCTGGGAGAGCACCCGCTGGATTCCCTTCACGGTGAAGGGGCCCGAGTGCAGCACCAGGGTGGTCTGGCGCGAGAAGAGGGGCTTGAAAAAGGGAAACCCGATGATGTGGTCCCAGTGGGCGTGGGTGAAAAGGAGGTGAACCTTGCGGCCTTCCCGGGCCGGGAGCCGGTTGCCGAGGTTCCGGATGCCCGTACCGGCGTCAATGATGATGATTTCTCCGGTTCTGGTCTCGATCTCCATGCAGGTGGTGTCCCCTCCATAGAGGGTGAAGCCTTCACCAGAAACCGGAATGGAGCCCCTCGACCCCCAGCAGGTGATGATCATGAAGGTTCCCTATGGTGTTCGTGCATTGCTTTCATCCGCCCCGTCCGTCACACCCAATACCGTATGCCACACACCGTCCCCGGACCATTCGCGCAGGATGCGCACCGGCAGGGTGTTCAGCGTGTCCCGGACGGTCTTCGCCTCGCTTCGCATCAGGCCGGACAGGACGAACCATCTCTTTTTTAAAAAACCGGAGGCCTGAACCAATTGCCGCATGATATCGTAATGGATATTGGCAATCAGCAGATCCGCCGGCGTGTCGATCACCGCTTCGGCCCGGCCGCGAATGACCAGAATCCGATCCTCGAGCCGGTTCAGCCGCACGTTGGCCCAGGCGGTGGTGGCGGCCAGCGCGTTGAGATCCACGGCGAGGCAGCGTCGGCATCCGCATCGAACGGCGGCCAGGGCCAGCAGTCCGGTCCCCGTTCCCAGGTCCAGTGCCGAAGTGCAGCCGCCTCTCTCCACCGCGCAGGCCACGGCCTCCAGGCAGTCCCTTGTGGTGGCATGCGTACCGGTTCCGAACACCACGCCGGGGTCCATCAGAATCGGCGGTTCGGCGCCGGATCCGTTGGCTTCGGCCGGCGCCCAGGGGGGACGGATATGAAACCTGCCGACCCGAAGGGGGACAACCGGCGCTCCCTGCCACTGCTCATAGGTCATGTGGAAGCTGTCCAGGAGCCTGGCACCGGGAAATGCCCGGCCGAGGGCATGTACCTGCGCTTCGGCGGGGCTCGAAAAAAAGAGAAACGAGAACCCGTCTTCCTCCCAGGTACCGATGAAATCCCGAAGCTCCCGGCCCGCCGGGGTCACCCGCCCCGAAAAATAATAGATGTGCAGCGTCTCATAGGGACACCCCTGGGAGGCCCCCCTCATGCCCGGTCCGTTCATGCGAAAGCCCGTCTCCGGTTACCCGATGAGTTTTGCGAAAAGCGCGAAGGCCGCCTGGATCGAGGCACTGGTTTCAGGCATTTCCACGGTGGGACGGCCCTCGAGATCGTAATCGGAGATGGTGGAATCCTCGGGAATCACACCGGCCAACTCCACCCCCTCGTCCTTCAGCATCTGTTTGGCGGCGTCCGGAAGGCCGTTCTTGCACTGGTTAACCACGAGACAGCTCCGGGTGAACCCGATCTGCAGCTCCCGGGCCAGGCGATGGATGCGAACAGCCGCCTGAAGACTCCTCCTGGAGGGATCCGAGACCAGCAGCAGCAGGTCCACATTCCGGGTGGTGAGCCGGCTGATATGTTCCATGCCGGCCTCATTGTCCATGACCAGATAGGGGTAGTTCCCCGCCAGTTTTTCCAGGAACCCGGTCAGCAGCGAGTTCGCGGCGCAATAGCAGCCCGCCCCCTCGGGTTGCCCCATGACGATGAGGTCGTATCCATCGGCCTCGACAACCGCCTCCTCCATCTTCATGGACATAAAGACGTCCTTGGTCATTCCGGTCGGCACCTGCCCCTTTTTCATCTCCTCCCGGGCCGTGCCCAGGGTACTGTGGACCGGTAGGCCCAGCACCTCGTTCAGGTTGGCGTTGGCATCGGCATCGACCGCCAGCACCGGCGTCATGCCCTTCGAAACGAGATACTTGATGATCATTCCAGCCACGGTGGTTTTTCCCGTGCCGCCTTTTCCGGCCAGGGCAATGGAAAACGGCATATGCTCCCCTTCTATCTGGTTGTAAGCTGTGGTATTTGCAACTATCAGGTGTTGAGTAGCATGGATTTCAAGAAATTTGAAGCGCTAATGGGGGCAGTTCGTAATCGAATATCGATCGTTATCGGGCTATCCGTGACCGAGTTCCGGCTGTCTGTCGGTTACTATTACTGTTACGACAACGATTACGACAACGACAACGATTACGACAACGACAACGATAAGGGCAGGGACAGGGACGGGGGCAGGGACAGGGCTGCCGCGTGCAGTGGGAACAGATGCCCCCTGGGGGAGGTCCCCCCAACGCGTGCCAGTTTGACATTGACAGCCCCTGGCGTAAGGGGCACACTGCCCCCAACGGA
>CAYOXD010000123.1:2956-7847 GCA_964407825.1 uncultured Desulfobacterales bacterium
GTGCCAGTTTGACATTGACAGCCCCTGGCGTAAGGGGCACACTGCCCCCAACGGAAGGTTGCCCCCGCTCTGGTTTTAGCGAGGATGCGCAAATGGGTGGAGCGATATGCTGAGCATCAGGAAAATCGGGAGGATCGGCCGTACCTACCGCCACGTGAACCGTTACCGTCAGATCCTGTCCATTCTCATTAAATTCGGTTTTGGGGACCTGCTGAGCCGTCTGAACCTGGAGCAGTACATCGACCTGGGGATTCAGCTGATCTCCCGAAAGCCCCGGGAGCGAGAGGAAAAACGGACCCGGGCCGAACGGATGCGTCTGGCCGTGGAGGAACTGGGGCCCACCTTCATCAAGCTGGGGCAGATCCTGTCCACCCGGCCCAACCTGTTGCCGGAGGACTGGGTCCAGGAGCTGGCAAAGCTGCAGGATGCCGTAGCCCCCCACCCCTTCTCGTCCATGAAGAAAATCATCGAGGCCGAACTCCAGCGGCCCCTGGCGGAGGTGTTTTCCTCCATCTCCGAAACCCCCATCGCATCTGCCTCCATCGGCCAGGTACACAAGGGGCGGTTGAAGGACGGGAGCGATGTGGCGGTGAAGATTCAGCGGCCGGATATCCGGCGCATCATCGAGGTGGATCTGGAGATCATGCTCTACCTGGCTACCCTGATGGAGCATAATATAGAGGAACTCGCCTTTCACCGGCCGGTGAGGATCGTGGAAGCCTTTGCCCGCACCATGGAAAAGGAGATCGATTACACCATCGAAGCTGCGAACATGGCGCGCTTCCTTAGGAATTTCAAGGACAACCCCACTGTCCATGTGCCCGCGGTGTATACGGATTACACCGCCGCCCGGGTGTTGGTCATGGAGTTCGTCGAGGGGATCAAGGTCTCCCAGCTCGATCAGCTGGATGCCGAGGGGATGGACCGAAAGCTCGTGGTGGTCCGCGGCGCGGACCTGATCCTGGAGCAGGTGCTGATCCACGGTTTTTTCCACGCGGATCCGCACCCAGGCAATATCTTCGTTCTCCCGGGCAACGTGATCTGTCTTCTGGATTTCGGCATGGTGGGGGCCGTGGACCGCCAGACCCGGGAACGATTTGTCGACCTGCTGTATCACATCGTCCGCCAGGATGAAACCCGGGTGGTACGGGTCCTGATGAGCCTCACCGAATGGGAACGGGAGCCGGATATGCGGCAGTTCGAGAGCGATATGGCCGATTTCATGGGACAGTATTTTTTCGTTCCCCTGAAGGCCATTGAAATCGGGAAGTTTCTCCACCAGCTGCTCTCGGTGGCCCAGCGCCACCACCTGCGCATCGCGCCGGATATCTACCTGATGATCAAGACCTTCACCATCCTTGACGGGGTGGCACGCCGGCTCGATCCGGATTTCGACCTGGTGGCTCAGGCGGCCCCCTTCGTGATGAAGGTCCGCCTGGAGCGGGTTTCTCCCCAGCGTCTCGTTTCGGAGGCGGGCCACCAACTGGCCGAATGGATGCAGTTTTTCGAACAGCTCCCCGGGGAATTGGTAAATATGATGCGCATGATCCGTCAGCAGCGCATCGGCGTTCAAATCGAGCACAAGGGTCTGGTGGAGATGCTTGCCACCCATGACCAGATCAGCAACCGGATTTCCTTTTCCATCATCATCGCGGCCCTGGTGATCGGCTCCGCTCTCATTGTCATTTCCAAGACCCCGCCCTTTATCTTCGGTATCTCGCTGATCGGCATCATCGGTTTCCTGGCCGCGGCCATCATGGGCATCTGGCTGCTGATCGCCATCCTGAAAAAGGGGAAGCTTTGAAGGGCCGCGGCTTGACATGATGACGCGATGCGTTATAATGGATGCCAAAAACAGGGCTTGACCGTGTGAAACCTGAAAAAGGAGGCCCCCTTTCCATGAGGAAAATAAAGAAATACGCCAACCGGAAGCTCTACGATACCGTCGACAAACAGTATATTTCCATGGAACAGCTGGCGGCTCTGGTCCGCGCCGGTGAATCGGTGAGCGTGTTGGACAACCAGACCGGAGAGGATATTACGGTTCAGATTCTCTCGCAGCTTTTGTCAAAGGACCGAAAGAGACAGGATTCTGAGATGATATCCGATATGTTATCTCAGATGCTGCGGCGCGGGAGCACCACGCTCGCCGATTACGCCCGCCGGACCACCTCCAGGTGGCAGGAGGCCGTGCATGTGGCCGAAGAGGAGATCGAGCGGATCGCCTGCCAACTCTACAAGGAACTACCGGAGGGGGTGGTCTCGAAGCGGAAGGAAGAGGTGAAACAGACCATTGGCAAGGTGAAGGAGTGGATCTCCGATAAGGTCGATCAGCGCGTCAACGATATGATGGGGATGATGAATGTGGCCTCCAGAGATCAGATGGATGGACTTTCCAAGGAGATGAGGGCTCTGGCGGGGCGGCTGGATGAAATTGAAAAATTATTGAAAAATAAACCACTTGAAGAGCCTGGCAATGGGTGAAATAACATATTGACAATCCCGTTTTTATGGCTTATTGTCTCGGTTCAGCAAGCGGGCATAGCTCAGTTGGTAGAGTACAAGCTTCCCAAGCTTGGTGTCGCGAGTTCGAATCTCGTTGCCCGCTCCAAGAGACAGTCCGCCTTTTTCCATGAAGGGGTTTAGGGTAGACTTTGCGTTTCGGGCTGCCGTAACCGTTTTTGCAAATGCTAGTGGGTGGTTAATCAGTAAACATCAATAGCTGCCGACAAAAGTCTGCCGATACGAGGAAAACGGGCAAAAGCCCGTTTTTGTTTTTTCTGAAGGGGCATTGTGGATTACTGACGATGGGAAGGCGACATCCACGGAAAAAAACGGGCGAAAGCGGATCGCAACCGTTTTCTCAGGAGACGCGGGAGCGGGTGGTCTCGCAGGTAGTCGCGCTGGCCGAACCTCTATGCGGTGCGGAAGGAATGGAGCTGGTGTATGTGGAGTTCTTACGGGAACCGGTCGGCCGGGTGCTTCGCATATATATAGACAAACCGGAGGGGGTGCGGGTGGAGGACTGCGAGTGGGTCAGCCGCCAGTTGGGAGATATCCTGGATGTCGAGCTGGCCGATGTCGGGCCCTATAATCTGGAGATTTCTTCCCCGGGATTGGATCGGCCCCTGTGGCGGGCACGGGATTACGATCGGTTCAAGGGGCACAGCGCCAGGATAAGGACCCGGGAACCCATGGAGGGCCAACAGAATTTTCAGGGCATACTGATGGGTGTCGAGGCCGGGGAGGTGACCCTGCAGGAGAGGGGCACAGGCAAAACCCGGGTCATTGCCCTTCACCAGATTGCAAGAGCGCGGCTTGTGGAAGGCTAACGGAGAAGAAAATGTTTATTTCAGACATAAAGCGGGTTGTGGATCAAATCAGCAGGGATAAGGGCATCCACCGGGATGTGCTTGTCAAGGCGTTGGAGGAGGCGCTGCGATCCGCCGCCAAGAAGCGATTCGGCAACAAGGCTGACATCGAAGTCCAGTACAACGAGGACAGCGGTGAGATAGAGGTCTTTCAGTTCAAAGAAGTCGTGGAGATGGTGACGGACCCGGATGTTGAAATTTCAGTGTCAGAGGGCCACAGACTCGACCCCGAATCGGAAATCGGCGACAGCCTCGGTACCAAAATGGATACCACCACCTTCGGCCGGATTGCCGCTCAGTCCGCAAAGCAGGTGATCATCCAGAAGATGAAGGATGCCGAGCGGGATGCGGTGTATGCCAACTTTATCGACCGCAAGGGAGAGATCATCAACGGCATCGTTCAGCGGATCGATCGGGGGGACATCATCGTCAACCTCGGGCAGACCGAGGGCATTCTGCCCAGGCGCGAGCAGGTCCCGCGTGAGATGTACCGCCGGGGGGACAGGCTCCGGGCCCTGATCCTGGAAGTTTTGCTGGACACTCGCGGCCCTCAGATCCTGCTGACCCGGACCCATCCCAATTTTCTCATCAGCCTGTTCAAGACGGAGGTCCCGGAGATCAGCGAGGGGGTGGTCAATGTCATGGGCGCCGCCCGGGAGCCCGGGAGCCGGGCCAAATTCGCCGTGTCCTCCCAGGACGCGGATATCGATCCGGTGGGCGCCTGCGTCGGCATGAAGGGCAGCCGGGTGCAGAATGTGGTGCAGGAACTCAGGGGGGAGAAAATCGACATCATCTCCTGGCACGTGGATGCGGCCAAATACGTGTGCAACGCCCTGGCGCCGGCCGAAATCTCCCGGGTGATCATCGATGAGGAAAACCGGAGCATGGAGGTAATCGTACCGGATGATGCGCTGTCCGTTGCCATCGGCAAACGGGGACAGAACGTTCGTCTGGCCTCGAAATTGACCGGTTGGCATCTGGATGTGATGAGTGAATCCAAGTACAGTCAGGAAATGAAACAGGGCTACGAATCCCTGATTGCCCTGCCCGAGATGGATATGGGATTGGCCGATGCCCTGTACGAGTCCGGGGTGTACTCCGCAGAGGAGCTCTCCCGCTGCGGTGTGGAGGACCTGATGCACCTGAGGGATATGACCGAGGAAGGGGCCCTTGGGTTGATCGATGCGGCCCGGGCGTATGTCAGGGAAAAGCGTCTGGAGGAAGAGAGCGAAAAAGCGGATGAGGCGCCTGCTGATTCCCAGGAGGCCGCCGAACCGGCGGCTGAAGTGGACAGTGTCCCCTCCGGGGCCGACGGTTTCCCCAGCGATCCGGAAGAGGCGCAACCGCCGAAGGACGCTGCGGATGAACTCGGCGGGGGGGCTTCCTGACCCGGAGCGATGGCGGGTATCAAGCGGCGGGGGATACGGGCAAAAGAACGTTTGGCAACACGGGGACAACGGGCATTAGAAGGTAAGGGGGATGGATGGCAAAAAGAGTGTTTGAACTTGCCAGAGAACTTA
>CAYOXD010000124.1:0-7749 GCA_964407825.1 uncultured Desulfobacterales bacterium
AGCCATCTTGTAATCATGCTTGTTATAATATGCCCAGCCCAGGTTGTAGAGAGGAAGTTGCGGGCTCGCGAAGAGAAGGTTCCTTGTGAGGGGCTTCAAGCAGGAAATGGCCTCATCCCATTTTTTCTGAATCAGGTAGACGCTGCCGAGATTGTTGCGGGCAGACGCATAGTCAGGCTTCAGGGAAAGGGCCTTCCGGTAATGCTCGATAGCCTCCTCCAACCGGTCTTTGGCGCTATAGATGATTCCCAGGGAGTCTTGAACATGGGGATCTTTTGGATCCATGGCTTCTGCCTTAAGAAGTTCCTTGAGCGCAGTGGTGTAATCCCCCTGCCGGAGGTAGGCATTTCCCAGGTTCCGTTGAGCATCGAACTGACGTTGCTTCAGGGAATCATTCGTTGTGGTGCCGGTGGTGGCGCAGCCCATTATGCCCACCAGGCAGGCAATCGTCATTATGTATACGGCCGGTCTCATTTTTCCTCCTGTTAAAATGGGTCAGCTCTTGGCTTCCTGAGTGACGATGTACAGGATATCAAACCCCTTATAAGTGAACCATTGGACGAGGGCAGGATCCAGGGGCGCCAGAGACAGAAGTTGCTCCTTGGACGCTCCCTTGGTGACGAGAAAGCCCGGAACAGAGAATTTCACGCCATAGGCCGCATGTATCGACGGCACGGTGAAGGTCGGATTTTTTTTGTAGTGAAAGCCAACGGTTGTCAGGATTTGTTCAGTGATGCGCCGGCGTGGTTCACCCGCGCGGATGCTGAGTACCTGGAGCCCGGAGCGCTCAATGGAAGCAATGGCATCTCCGTAGAAGCTACCGAAGTCCACCAGGACGGATCGTCCCTCCCGGGTGGTGATGAGATTGGTGACCGCAGGAATCTGCAGTCCACAGTATGGGAAACTGATGGAAACACCGGTAGAATAGGAGAGGCCCAATGCGGCGGTGAGCCCGGCGACAAAGGCCTTGGGCTGTGTCGATGGAATTTGCTTCAGGGATGCGGATGCAGGCGGATCTTCTTTCTCCGGTGTGGACCCGTCAACCGCTTTTAGAAGAATGCCGTGACGAGCAAGATATGCCATGAGGGATCCGGGAATTGCTGCGTCGGGGCCGCCATAGGGGAGGATCCCCGTCCTGGCTTTGGGGAGGCCTCCATCCGCCTCCGTCACCGGGGTATCGAGCCACCATCGGGCACTGACAGACACCTTGACCCCCCGGTCGATAAAGCGGACCGTGTCAGGACCGGATGAGCCCCCCGGCATCGTGCTGACATAGGCGTCTAAAATGTGTCCCACGGGCGCATCGGCCGCCACGGTAAGAACCGAGAGGGAGGGCCAAAAGGATTGGATGGTCGGCAGATCCAGATCGGACATCTCCTGCGATCCGAGGGTAGACGGCAAGATGAGCGTTCGCTGGTGGTCCGGCGTTTCGAGGATAGGGTATTTGGCCAGGTCCAGCTTGGCATCGGTCCTGCCGGGTCTGGGGAAATAATAGGTGCCTCGATCTTGCAGTCGGGCGCCGAGGAGCGAGGCAACGGTTTGGAGGGGCCCGTGGTGCTTCTCCGGGGGGGGTGGGGGCGACGGGCCGCTGGCGGTCGGCGGGCGCGTGGTGATGATGTTTCCGGATGCATCGAAGAGCGAGGCATACCAGGGCTGGTTACGAAGGGCGGCCGTGGGCAGCCAGACCGTTTGGCCGGCGTAAATGCGGTTCAGATTCGGGATGTCCGGGTTTAGCAACCGGAAGATGCGAAGCCCCTTTTGGTAGCCGGAGCTGCCATACTTGCCAAAAACGGCCTCGACGATCCCCGAGACGGTATCCCCCCGCCTCAGCACGTAATTATCGGCATTTTTTCCCAGCAGTGCCGGGAGCGAGGAAAGGGTGACATAGGGAATACTGACAACTCCCGTCTCCTGGTTGGGAAGGCTGTTGGGGGCCAGTTTTTTAAGGGGAATAAAGATGTTCTGGCCAGGCTGGATCTGGTTGATGTTGCCGATCTGCGGATTGATGCGTTTGAATATGCTCAGGAACTCGGGGAAATCCGATTGACTGATCTGTCCGCGTTCCCTGAAGAGCTTCAGGACGTAATCGTTGGGTTGAACGATGTAGGGATCGCAAAGAATATCCTGTCCCCCGTCTTTCCTGACCAGGTAGCTTTTATAGAGAAGGGTGGCGGCGAGGGGCGTTTCCGGCACAGCGGCCAGACCGGAAAGCGCGACCAAGGTCAAGGCGATGAGAAGCGCTGTCCCCCGTTTTTTTTTCCGCATCAGCTTCTTTCCTCCTTCAGGTTCAGAGTGGTTGCGATCTCTTCGGTGACGCGTCGGACAAAGCGGTCGAAGGCTTTTCCCGAAAGCGGTTGGCCGGCTGCGGGCACCGCTTCCAGATCCGCGGGGCTTACCAGAACCGGCGCATTGACAAGTTCAGGCCTGGCGGTAATGCCGAATTCCGCGGGAATGGCGTTTTGGAAGTATAGATCCGTAAATCCGGCGAACTTCAATGCATGCGCGGTGGAGTCGATGACGGCGGTTTCGTCCTCTGCCACGATCCCCTGTTGTCTGGCGGACACGAGTCCGGCCAGGGATTCTCCGCCGTGGGTGCAGCTGATGTGGCCGTTCCGGTTGGCCAGAAGCTCCCAGTCCATGATGTCCTGCTCGGTTACCTGGACCACAAAAACGGAAGGCTTTGCGGCCGTCTCATTGTATCGATTGGCCAGGTGAATCACCCGGGGCATGGATACAGGATTGCCGATCATGGCCGCCTGGGCCACGCTGGGCTTGACCGTGATGGGTTTGAATATCCGTCTTTCGGGGTCCGGCTCTTGGTAATAGCGGAATACGGGGTCGGCGTGATGGGACTGCACGCCGATGATTTTAGGCAGACAGTCGATGACTCCGGCCCGATGAAATTTCAGAAATCCACTCATGATCGCGGTGATGTTGCCGGCATTGCCGATGGGGACGAAGACGGCCTTGTTTTTCAAGTCATATTCGAAGTCCTGGGCAATTTCGAAGGAGAAGGATTCCTGGCCTAGAATGCGCCAGGCGTTTTTCGAGTTGAGAAGGGCGACGGGGTAAGCCTCAGACAGCGCCTCCACCACCTTCATACAATCGTCGAACACTCCCGGTATTTCAAAAACCCGAGCGCCGCTGGCCAGGGGTTGGTTCAGCTGCTGGGGGGTTACCTTTTTGTGGGGAAGGAGCACGGCGGATTTGATCTTCGGCTGTAGATAGGAGGCATACAGGGCCGCAGCCGCCGAGGTATCCCCTGTGGAGGCGCATACCGCGAGGACATCGGATACAGTGCCCGCTTGAATCAGGAAATGGATGTAGCTAAGGGCACTGGCCATGCCCCGGTCCTTGAAGGAGGCACTCGGGTTCTGGCCGTCGTTCTTGAAAAAGAAGCGCATCCCCGCACGCTCCTGCATGAAGGCGTTGGCTTCGATCATCGGGGTGTGCCCCTCCCCCAGGTACAGGATGCTCTCCAGGGGCATCACGGGGCCGATAAATTCATGGTACCGGTAAATTCCCCTCATGGCTGGAAGGGTGAGCATCTTCCGGTAATCGAAGATCTTGCGCCACAGGAGGCCATCGATCCGTTGGAGGTCCTCGAATTTGCGGTCCTGTATGAGCAGCACCTGTCCGCACTCGGGGCAGGTGTACAGAAGCCTTTCGATCCCGTAGGTTCTGGAACAACCGAGGCATTCATAGACAAGCCCCCCCCTTGGGGTCGGCACCAGGTAGGGCTGAAGGTCCTTTGGAAAGTCCGACGGTTTCATGGGGTAATGACCTCCAATCCGCCCATGTAGGCCATGAGCGCCGCCGGTATGCGCACCGATCCATCCGGCTGCTGAAAGTTTTCCAGGATGGCGGCGACGGTCCTGCCCACGGCAAGGCCGGATCCGTTCAACGTATGCACCAGGGTGGTGCCCTTCTGGCCCTTCCTGCGGAAACGGATATTGGCTCGCCGCGCCTGGAAGCTTTCAAAATTGCTGCAGGACGAAATCTCCCGATAGACACCCTGAGCCGGCATCCATACTTCGATATCATAGGTTTTGGCGGCCGAAAAGCCGATATCCCCGGTGCACAGGCTGACCACCCGATAGGGAAGGTCCAGGCGCTTCAAAACGGTTTCGGCGTCCTGCAGAAGCTTTTCCAGCTCTTCGTAAGAGTTCTCCGGATCGACGAATTTGACCAGCTCCACCTTGTTGAACTGGTGCTGCCGGATGAGTCCCCGGGTGTCCTTGCCGTAAGAGCCGGCCTCCGAGCGAAAGCAGGGGGTGTAGGCCGTATAGCGGATCGGCAGCTGTTCATGATCCAGGATTTCGCCCTGATGAATGTTGGTTACCGGCACCTCCGCCGTGGGGATCATGAAATAATCCAACCCCTCCAGCTTGAAAAGATCTGCTTCGAACTTGGGTAGCTGGCCGGTATGGGTCATAGTGGACCGATTGACGATGAAGGGGGGGAGGATCTCTGTATACCCGTGACGGGAGGTATGAAGATCGAGCATGAAGTTGATGAGCGCTCGTTCGAGCCTGGCCCCGGCTCCCAGGTAGAGGGGGAAGCGTGCCCCGGCGATGCGGGCTGCCCGCTCGAAATCGAGAATATGCAAGCTCTCGCCGATGCTTTGGTGATCGCGAGGCTCGAAATCAAAGACCGGCGGGACGCCTACCTGGCGAACGAGGACGTTTTCGGTTTCGTCTTTTCCGATGGGAACGGTTTCGTGCGGGATGTTGGGAATCCGCATTAATATCTGCTGCAGCTGCTCATCCAACTCGGAAATGGTCGTTTCGAGTGCCTTAATCTGATCCGAAACGCCTCGGGTCTCGGCCATCAGTCCGGTCGCGTCCATTCCTTCCCTCTTCATCTCGGCGATTTTCGCGGACACGGTGTTTCGTTGATGGCGAAGGGTTTCAACCTGCTGCAAGCGGCCCTGTCGGTCCTGATCCAGTTGTCTGAATGCGGAGAGATCAAGGGTGTCTCCGCGATGGTAGAGGGCATTTTCGACCCGTGAAAGATCCTGTCTCAATAGCTTGATATCCAGCATAACCGTTCCTATATTATTAAGGTTTCCTAAACGGGTGCCGGTGGGGCACCCGTCCCCTCGCGGGAATGGTTCAAAGCCTACCACCGGGTAGGATTTTCGTCAATGATTATTGCAAGTTGACTTGAGCCATGAAATCGACTAAAGTGTTATTTTGTAACCCTCATATCTCATTTACCGGAGATTCGCATGGAGGAAATCAAGGAAAGAAAGTATGAAATACGGCGCCGGATCGCGCAACAGTTGGACGCTATGGCCCAGGAGGAGCGATCCGACAAAATTCGGCGGGTGGAGGCGCGTCTTTTTGATTTTGCCAATTATCTGGAGGCGAAAATCGTCCTTCTCTATTTGAATGGCAAGTTGGAGGTCACCAGCCGCCAAATCATCGAAAAAAGCTTTGATTTAAATAAAATCGTGGTCCTTCCGGCGTTGGATCCGTCGGGAACGAAAATCGCGCTTCTGAAGGTGGACAACCTCGATAAGGATCTTGGCGTTGATGTGGCCGGCAATCCCTCGCCAGATCCGGATAGGTGCAAACGCGTCCCCATCGATCGGATCGATATCGCCCTGATCCCGGGGGTTGCATTCGATGAAAAGGGGGGACGGATCGGAATGGGAGATGGATTCTATGATCGTCTCATACCCAAGCTGCCGGTGACCACGCGAAAGGTGGCCCTTGCCTTTGATGACCAGGTGCTTTTGCAGGTGCCGATGGAGGCCCATGACAGGCCGGTGGATATCATTATCACCGAAAAGCGGATTATTTATAAAATTTAAGTGCCTTATGCGGGATTCAACTCCCGCTCCAGCGCCTGGAGGTTTCTGTATTCGCCCACGGCGATCACCGTATCCCCCCCCTGAAGGACCGATTCAAAGGAGGGGTTGAAGATCATCCTGCCGTCAGGTTTTTTGATGGCAATGATGATGAGGTTGTATTTCTGGCGGATCCCCGAATCCTTCAGCATGATGTTGTTCAGTACGGATGAGGGGCCCACGGGGATTTCTTCCATTTGAATGTCCGTTTCTTTGTCCTGGTCTAAGGCCAGATCGAGAAAGCTGGTCACCGTGGGTCTCAGGATCCGCTGGGCCATATTGGTGGCGCCGATGTCGTAGGGTGATTCTACCTTGCTGGCGCCCGCGGCGATAAGCTTTGCCTTCGTTTCCTCCTGGCTTGCCCGGGCGATGATGTACAGGCTCTTGCTCAACTGTCTGGCGGTCAGTACCAGAAACACATTATCCATGTCCGTGGCCAGCGCGCTGACAAGCCCCTTTGCCCGCGCAATACCGGCTCGCGAGAGAACGGTTTCGCTGGCGGCATCCCCGGACAGGTAGAGCACCCCGTCCTCATCCATCACAGGCACCAGGGCGGGGTCCTTCTCGATCACCACGATGCCCACCGGGTTTCCCTTGAGCTTCTGGCACAGCACCCTGCCGATACGGCCATATCCGCAGATGATGTAGTGGTTTTTCAATCGACCGATTTTATTGTCCAATCGCTTCCTCCCCAAAACGGCTCGCAGTTGCCCCTCCACCATATACTGAACCACCGCGCCGGCAGCGAAGAGGGCAAAGCCCACCCCGAAAAAGATTAAAAACATCGTGTAAATCCGGCCTGCCTCACTGAGGGGTCGCACTTCCCCATAGCCGATGGTGGAGAGGGTGATAACGGTCATAAACAAAGAATCGACCAGGGGCCACTTTTCGATGAGCATGTAACCCGCCGTTCCCATGATGAGGGTCAGCAGGACAAGGGCAACGGAGATGGCGACACGCTTCGTGCTGTTCATGGGCATCCACTCTTTAGGAGGCAATGGTTTCTTAGGCTTATGGCCGATATGGGCCCAAAAATCAAGCTGCAGCAATTTTCGGCAACAATTGCGGAATTTTCGGTGAACGGTCTTTTATTCCTGCCCCGGGGCACCTCAGCGGATTTCTCACCGAGAATTGCTGTTAGGCGTGCTTCTTCCTTGACCAGATCTTTTTGATTTGATAGCAAATATTATAGATATGGGGGGTCCAACCCTCAGGCCAGGGATGGGGATCAGAGTCAATGGAGATGGATGAACTGAAATACGATCGGCTTCGGGAGGAGATGGTGCGTCGCCAGATCGAGGCCCGAGGGGTTCGAGACCCTGCCACGCTTTCGGCCATGAGAAAGGTGCCGCGGCATCTGTTTGTCAGTGAGGCCCTGAGGGATCAGGCATATGGGGATCATCCCCTGCCCATCGGCGAGCAGCAAACCATCTCCCAGCCCTTCATCGTGGCGGAAATGACCCAGGCCCTGGCGCTCACCAGGGAGGATCGGGTGCTGGAGATCGGGACCGGCTCAGGATATCAGGCGGCCGTGCTGGCCCAGATCGTCTATAAGGTTTACACCATCGAGCGCATCCATGCCCTTTACATCCATGCCCGCCGCCTCTTCGACCAGTTGCGGTATCACAATATCGTCACCCGGTACTCCGACGGGACGACCGGTTGGAAGCAGGAGGCTCCCTTCAGCGCCATCATCGTGACCGCAGGTGCCCCAAGGATACCCGAAGCCCTGGTGGCACAGTTGGCCCCGGGCGGTCGCATGGTGGTACCCGTGGGCGACCAGCACACCCAGGAGCTCGTCAACGTCACCCGGGACCCGGAGGGAGAGATCCATCAGAAGAACCTGGGCGGTTGCCGATTCGTCAAGCTGGTGGGGGAGCAGGGCTGGCGGTAGG
>CAYOXD010000125.1:0-2538 GCA_964407825.1 uncultured Desulfobacterales bacterium
AAGAGGTAGCAGCAGGTGCTGCAACCCGTCACAGCCCTGGAAGCCCAAAGATGGCCAAGGTGCCAGCCGCCACGGGAGGTGCTGGAGTTGAAATATGCCGTTTATTCAGCATATTGGTGCATTGCCCTTGACAAACATGCTGGGTTTAACATACTAGTTTAGTAGCTGATTGCTTTCCCCGCCATTCCTATGGAAGCAGCTGCTGGTGGTTCCCCTGTTTTTTATATCAGTCCTGAGCTGCTCTGAAAAACAAAATTGTTTTGGCAGCTTCCTTGCTCGAAGAATTCAGCTAAAGAATCCATATCTCGAGACCAGCAAATTAAGCAGAACACACCATGGCCAGGCCGCTAGCAATCTGCTCCTTTTGCTCCCGAGAGAGCCACGTTTTCTCTCTTGGGAGCGGTAATGGTTCCAGACGAACAGATTCAATAAAAAAAAAGTATTTTTTATCAACCTCAATAGGAAAAGGAGAGGTGCCATGACGAAATATCTTGCGCAAGCATCTTACACCCCCGAAGGCATGAAAGGTCTTCTGCAGTATGGTGGCAGCAAACGACGAGAGGCGGTGGATGAATTGGCCGAAAGCTTGGGGGGCAAGGTGGAAGCCTACTACTATGCCTTTGGCGAAAACGACGTCTTCGTCATCTTTGATTTGCCGAACCATATCAGCGCTGCCACAGCGAGTATGGTCGTCAATTCCAGCGGAGCGGCCCGGGTCAAGATGGCAGTGCTACTGACACCGGAAGATGTTGATGAAGTAACTGAAAAAACAGCCACCTACTTCCCTCCGGGTCAGAAATGATCCGAGACCAACCGGGAGGCATGGACAGGCTTTGGGTTCCTTAGGGCCGAACCCCCAGGGGCTTCAATGGGCGATGATGCGCCAGCGGTCCGGGGATGGCTTTAGTTTCTCCTTGACAGTCTTTTTTTTCGCATGGTAGGCAGGCGTTAAGGGAGCGAGTCGATGCAATGAAACACTTCACGCCAATGGCCGCCTGGATATTCATTTTACTTTTCGGTCTATCCCATGGCGGATTTGCCGATGAGAGGCCACCCATGGATGCGGGCAAGCTGGCGCAAACCCAAAACGCTTTCGCCACCGATCTCTATGCCCAGCTTCGCCGTCAGCCGGGCAACCTGTTTCTGTCCCCTCACAGCATCGCCACGGCCCTGACCATGACCTTCGTGGGCGCCCGGGGGGACACCGCCTCGGAGATGGCCAGGGTTCTTCACCTGCAAGGTGCCCACGCGGGCGAAGCAGATGCGCTGACCGGGCTGAAGGCCCAGGTGTGCGAGGCCTATGACCTCCAGCGGAGGCTCTTGAACGCGCATAAGGACGGAGGTTTTTCGCTTCATGTGGCCAACGCCCTTTGGGCCGCTGCCGGCTATCCCCTCAAGGCGGAATTTCTCACGCGCATCAGGGACAGCTTCGGGGGGCATGTGGAATCCCTGGACTTCTCCAACGAGCCTGCCGCCAGAGAGAGAATCAACCAATGGGTCTCGGATCAAACCCGGGGCAAGATCAAGAAATTGATCGGCAGGGGCGCTCTGAACCGCCAAACCCCTCTCGTGTTGACAAACGCCATCTACTTCAAGGCGGCCTGGGAGGAGCAGTTCAGGCCGGAGGCTACAAGAAAGGAGAAATTTCACGTTTCCGCCGGCAGGGACGTAGATGCCATGATGCTAAACCGCACCGGCTTTTATGATCTGGCCGAGCTGAAGGGCGTCAGACTGTTGATCCTCCCCTACAAGGACCAGACGGCGTCCATGATCCTCCTGCTTCCTGACAAAATGGACGGGCTGGCGGCGCTGGAAGATTCCCTCACCGCGGAGAATCTGTCCTCGTGGCGCCATGAGGCAAAACCGACGCAAGTGGCCCTGTCCCTTCCCAAATTCGAAACCACCAGCAGCTTCGAGCTGAACACGCCGCTCATCGCCCTGGGCATGCGAAAGGCGTTCCGCCCCGGCGAGGCTAACCTTACAGGGATTGCCAGGGTGGCCGGTGCGCCGCTGTATGTGGGGCTGGTGATCCACAAGGCCTTTGTGGAGGTTGATGAAGAGGGCACAGAGGCCGCCGCCGCAACGGCCGTCGCGCTGGGTGCCGCAGCGCCCATGCCTTCCAGACCCGTCCGGTTTGCGGCCGACCATCCCTTTGTCTACATCATTCTGGACAACCGCACCCATGAGATCCTCTTCATGGGGCGGATGTGCAACCCGGCTGAACCCGGAGCCTAGTGGCCCGCTATCTGCCAGATCCAGAAAGAGGTCCAACATGACAGATCATGCAAGAGCCCATGTCATTATCAAGGGGATCGTTCAAGGGGTCTATTTCCGAGCCGAAACCAAGGATGCAGCCGACGGGGTCGGGGTGACGGGATGGGTCCGCAACCGGCCGGAAGGCACGGTAGAGGCCGTCTTCGAGGGGCAACGCGATAAGGTCAAGGCCGCCATCGACTGGTGCTGGAAGGGATCCCCCGCCTCCCGGGTGGAGGACGTGGCCGTTACCTGGGAATCCTACCAGGGTGAATCTGACCGGTT
>CAYOXD010000125.1:2638-7338 GCA_964407825.1 uncultured Desulfobacterales bacterium
GCAATGGATCCACACTCGTCACTAAGGAAGCTAACCGGATAGGCAAGAAAGAAAGAAAAATGGATTTGAAGGCCAGCCTTCCGGAGAAGGCAAGATTACTGCTGAAACTGAAGGAAGGCGGCTTCAGTGTTCCGAATTTCATATACCTTCCATCGGAAGATTTCGAAAATGGCCGCTTTGAGGCTCTGGAAACCTACCTGGAGAACCACCGGGAGAGCTTCAAGGTCATCGCCCGCAGCGCCCACCCCCTTGAGGAATTCTACAGGGGGGGTACCTTCGATTCCATCGAGACTTACGCGGACGTCAGCGGCATCGTCTATGCCAGAAAGCGGATGATCAAAAACGTCCGGACCCATCGACAGCTTGCCATCCTCCGCCAGCGCCGATTCAACAAGGCACCGGAAATCGATCCGAACCAACTGGGAATCATCGTCATGCCCTTCATCGACGGATCGAATGTCATGGCGAAGCGAATCGGTCCGCACTGGGAGTTCGGGTACTGCAGGGATCGAATCCACAAGGTTCAGAGCGATCCTTTTATCACCCGCACCCCCCACGACCGGCGTCTTCTCGAGATATCGGAAAAGATCGAGGCCTATCTCGGCTTCAGATGTGAGATCGAGTACATCCTGTCCCGGGAAAACGATATTCACGTGGTCCAGGCAAAGGACATCTCCCGCATCGAGGTGTTGGAATTCAAGGAGAGCGAGCGGCCCCTCAAGCTCGACGGGATCCGGCGTCTCCGGAAACGGCGAAACTACCGGGAACGGCCGGTCTACCTCATGGACAACCGGCGGGTGTATATGGAGGTCATCGGTGTCTGCGAAGAGATGCTCGCCGGCAAGACCCCGCCCGCCGACGGCCTTGCCGCGGCTCTGGAGATCGTCCGGCGGTATGAGGAGGACCTCACGGCCTTTGCCCTCGCGCATCAACGCTTTGCGGTCATGGACCTGGCCGAGCATGTTCCGGAGGAGCTCTACCATATGGCCAACCACTATCTGGAGGAGCTACCGGACCAGCAGAAGGCGCTCTCGGCGGCGCTCTACCGGAATCTCTACCAGTGCGATATGTTTCTGGCCGAATCCGACACCCTCCTGTCAAAGGACCGGATTCGTGTCAACCTATCCAGCCATGATGCTTACGGTATCAATTCGGTCCGCAACCCCCTGTGGACCGTCTACTGGCAGGGCGGCAGACACGCCCAGGCGGTGAAGGAGATCCGCCAGAAGGGCTTCCGGACCGGAGACACCATCGCCATCGAAATCAATGCAGAGGAAAAACCTCTGGTCTTCCGGCTGTAGAAGTGGTTTCAAAAGCGTCACTCGCCCCTTACCATCCCCGGGTGGTGATGATCTTTTTGATCTTCTCCTCGGTCCTCTTCTCGACGATGATCATTCTCCGGGCCTGGGCTTTCTTTATCTTCTCGGTAAGGAGCTTCAAATCGGCCGGTTTTTCCACCAAGTCCATGGCGCCGAGCTTCATGGCCTCGATGCCCTTTTCCACCGTGGCATACCCGGTCAGAAGAATGATCTGAAGATCCGGCTGTTTGGCCTTGATGGTCTTGAGGGCCTCCAGACCGTCCACCTCCGGCATCATGAGATCCAGCACCACCGCATCGAAGGACTCCTGCTCTATCATCCGGACGGCCTCGGCAGCCGAAGCGGCTGTGGAGACGACCATGCCCCTGGCGCTCATCCGCTCCACCATGGTATCGAGAAAGTCCTTTTCGTCATCCACCAACAGTATTTTTTCCTTCATGCACCTATTCCTTCCATTTCTGATAAAGCCCCCCAAGCCATGGCCCCGTGCCTGCAGCAAATCTCGGTGAACGAACCGGTGAGGTGCTCCGGGAGGCCATCTATGTATCATCAAGGCAGGTTGCGGGCAAGGCCAGGACGATTTCCGCCGGGTTGACTGTCACCTCCGCCTCGAGGGCGCGGATCAGGGCCGCCTGGGCCTCGTTGGGAAACCCCGTCCCGACATGGCTCGAGGTCGCCAGCTGGGTGAACCGGACTTCGGCCCCATGGGCTCCACTGGCAGCCAGCGTCCGGAGCAGAACCGTTTTTCGCTCGTCCACCATCTCCATGGAAAAATCCAGCAGGTTCCAAAGCAGGGTCTTGAGAAAAAAGGGAGAGGTGGCCAGGGTGAGAGGGACCGCCCCGACCGGGGCATGGACCACCTTCACGCCTTTCATATCCGAGAGACGCCGTGTCAGGGCGACGAGGCATCCGACCAACTGGTGAAGGTCGAAGACGCCGTTGGCTCGGTCCACACTGTGGCTGAAGCAGTTGAGGTTCCGGATGATGGCATCGGCCCGGCGGACCTGTTCCTGAATGCGTCTCGTACTCGTTTGCACCCGGGCCGGATCGAGACCGGCCCCGGTTTCCGCCATCAGGGCCAGATCTTCCAGAAGTCCCGAATTCTCGTTGATGATGGAGAGCACGTTTTTCAGCTCATGGGAAATGGAGGCGGAAACCCTGCCAAAAAACCGCAGGCCCGTCTCCCCAAGGATATCGCATGAAGCTCTCATTGGCTCGCTCCGCGGCCGGCAAGGGCCATGTTGATCTTATCGATGAGGGTATCGATGCGCACCGGTTTGACCAGGTAAAAGGGGGCGCCGGCCACCGCCGCGCCCCTCTCGAAATCGACGCCCGAGCCATGGCCCGTGAAAAAAATGAACTTCATATTCGGGCACCGCTCCTCGATCTTCTCTTTCAACTCAAGGCCGCCCATCCTGGGCAGCTTGATATCCAGGACCGCAAGCTCGAAGGAGCAAAGATCCTCCCGGCCCAAGGTCCCTTCGGCATCGGCCTCCCAGCAGGCCGCCATTCCCCGGAGGTTCAGACGCTCTGCCAGGGTGGAAACCAGCTCCACCTCATCATCCACCAAAAGCACACGTATGGGAAGCATTGTTTTTTCCCTTCCCTTCCATGGGCAGGGTGATCAGAAAACAAGCCCCCTGCCCCTCCTGGCTCGTCGCGGAGATGCTGCCGCCGATCTCCTGAACCAGGCCATAGGTGATGGACAGTCCCAGGCCGGTGCCGCCCTGCCGGGTCTTGGTCGAAAAAAAGGGCTCGAAGATCCGGTTCAAATCCGAGGCCGGAATGCCGCAGCCCGTATCGCAGATCCGGATCTCGAGGCAATCGTCCCGGCGGATCATCGCGATGTCGAGTTTCCCGCCGTCAGCCATGGCGTCCAAGGCGTTGTTGAAGAGGTTCAAAAAGATCTGCTGGAGCTTGCCGCGATCGCTTTGCACCAATGGCAGATCCTCCGCGGCGGTCAGGATCACCTCAATGCCGCGGTGCTCGGCCTCCTTTCCCAGGAAACCCAGGACCTCCCGAACGGTCTGCGCCAGATCCACCGGCTGGACCGTCACGTCCACATGCCGGGCGAAATTGAGCAACCGGTGGGTGATGGTGGCGCAGCGGTCCACGGAGGAGATCACTGCATCGATGAGGCCGATCAATTTGAGCTGCTTCGGCAGCTCATGCAGGGGCAACAGCAGGTCCCTGAGGAGCCCGGCCTTCTCGTTGATAACGGCCAGGGGATTGTTGACCTCGTGGGCCACGCCGGCGGCAAGACGTCCCACAGAGGCCATCTTGCTGGCGTACTCCACTGCGTGAAGTCCCATCACCCGTTTCTGATCCGCAATGAAAATCCGGTTGACCAGATAGGTGCCCACACTCAAAATGACCACCAGGATCAGGATCAGGCTGATGCCCAGAAACCCGATCAGCTCCCTTCGGGTTACCTCCCAGGGCGCCATCAGCTCCTGCTTCCGCTTGACGATCATCAGCACAAAGGGGGACTGATCGATATAGGCGTAGCCAATGATCAATGCCGCGCCATCCGCGTCCGCACCCTCCAGAACCATGCTTTTTTCATGGTACGGGGGAACGGCCAGGGCCATCCTGTCTAGCACGCTGCCGTGCCAGCGGGAGGGTGTCTGCAGGGTCCCCTCGTGGTTGATGATAAAGGCGTCCCCCCGGCCGTCCAGCTCCAGGTGCGAGAGAAGCCCGCTGATGCGCTCGAAGTCCAGCGTGGCGCGCAGCACATGGAAATCCGTCGATGTCCGGCCAGCGGCCACCGCGATCACCATGTGCGGGACATTGCGGTACCCCTTGAACACATCCGATATATGGTAGCCGCGCTCCCGGACCTCCCGGAACCACGCCTGGCCGCTGTAGTCCTTTCCCACCAGGTGGTAAGGTCCCACATACGCCACCTGTCGGCCCGAGGCATCGATGACCCCCATATCGGCAAAGCCGCCGAAGCTCGTCCTCAGGTCCGAAAGGATACGGGTGAGTCGCTCCTGCGAAAGGAGCTCCTGGAGCGTATGGTTCTGAATGATAAAATCGAGCGCCGCCTTTCGCTCCATCAGGAAAAACGAGATGGTCCGCCGTGTGTTGGAAACCAGCCGGCCTGCCCTCAGCAGGATCTCCGACTCGATGGACCGCTGGGTCATCCGATAGTCCACCAGGGCGAGGGTGACCAGCGGCAGGACGGCCACCAGGCTGCTCCAGAGCACTGCATGGATCCAGATCCTGCGGAAATTGAACAGGGAGCGGCCCGGCTGGCTTCCGGAATCCAGATGGTCCCAGAATCGGGGCGTGATCCTGTCCAGCAGGGCGACTTTGGTCCTCCTTTCAGCCATAGCTGCCTTGCCCTTGTCCTTAATTCGTTGTCGTTGTCGTTGTCGT
>CAYOXD010000126.1:0-7117 GCA_964407825.1 uncultured Desulfobacterales bacterium
TATTCCGAGGATTAAATTTTTCGCGCAACGCAGATATCGGGCAAATTTGCCATTTCTAGATGGACACTTACTAACAGCAGCAGCAACAGGACTCGATAAAGCAGGGGTCCACATCGCAGCCGCAGAGACTCTCGACACAACAGCTATCCGGGTCCTGGCATTCCTTTGCCTGGGCTTCATCCCACTGACACTCATTGGTTTCGCTGTCCCTCTCGGACTTATTTTTATCCATGACCGTGCTCCTAAGTCTGTATTTCTTACATTTGTGTCGCCTCTTCAATGCCTGCGACCCGACACGACGGGATGTATCCCCATCCATCGTGACGGGCCGCTGCCTGCTATACGTGGCCACCCAAGAATCCCGGGGGCTCATTTCTAAAAGAAGCGCCCGGAGGAGATGGATATGATTCCTCTGATTGGAATCTGGAAGCGACGATCTTTCCCTGCCGTTCCTGTTGACCCTCCAGCGCCCTGTCCCGGCATTGACCGATGGTGCATTTTCCCGTTGTGTCTCTTTTCAGGTTATCGTTCATGGTGCGAATCTCCCTCTGAAGTGTTTTAGATTTCAAGTTGTTTGTGTTTCCTATGATGTGTTGCGTATAAAACATTCAAGTGATGCGGCTTGGCTATTTGTTGATTTCTTAGAACTTACAAAGAACTTACAAGGAACATGCCAGGTGCTGGAACCTCTAACAACCGACTGAATTGATATTTAAAATATAATATTCACAACATCTTTTGGAACTCAATAAATTGAGTTGATCAATATTTTGATTGGAATACTCATATTTTTGATTTTTGCGGAGAGTCTGGCCGTTTGATCTTCATTCGCTTCATGCGCTCGATAAGGGTCGTGGGGTTGATGCCAAGGAGAGCGGCAGCACCGTCATCGGCATAAATTTTCCAGTTGCAATGCTCCAGGGCCCGGATCATATTCTCCTTCTCCAGTGCCTTTAGCCGCCTGTCGGTCAATATTTCCCCCTTCCTGTCGTCGGTCTTCGATGCGCCGGCTGTCACCCCCGCCTTCCCGCCCCCCTCGGCGCTCAGGTTGAATCGAATGGGTTTCGATCGACACAGGATCATCGCCCGCTCAATGCTATTTCTCAGTTCCCGGACGTTGCCAGGCCAGTCACAGGTGCGCAGATCCTGAATATTTGCCTCGGTAAGCGGGGGACTGGGCGTATTCAACTCCTCGGAAAGCTTCCGAACGAAATGGATCGCCAAGAGGGGGATATCCTCCTTTCGCTCCCTCAGAGGGGCAATTTGAATGGGAAATACATTCAACCGGTAGAAAAGATCGTCCCTGAAGCGTTTTGCCCGCACCTCTTCCCTGAGGTCCTTGTTGGTTGCGGCGATAATACGCACATCGACCTTCCGGGTCCTCTCCTCCCCCAATCGCTCGTACTCGCCCTCCTGGAGCACCCTCAGCAACTTGCTCTGAAGGTCGATCGGAATTTCGCCCACCTCGTCGAGAAAGATGGTGCCGCCGTCAGCGGCTTCGAATCGCCCCATCCGATCGGCGAGCGCACCGGTAAAGGCCCCCCGGATATGTCCGAAAAATTCACTTTCGTAGAGATCCTTGGGGATGGTGGCGCAGTTGACCTTGATGAGGGGATGATGCCTTCGGTTGCTGTGCCGGTGGATCTCATGGGCGATCAGTTCCTTTCCCGTACCCGATTCCCCCTGAATCAACACCGTGGCGTCCGTGGGCGCCACCAGCTCAATCTGGGAAACCACGCTTCGGATCGCGTTGCTCTCTCCAATGATGGTACCGTAGGTGTGGTTGTCCGCCAACTCCTGCTTGAGAAACACATTTTCTGCCTGGAGCCGGTCCTTCAGCACCCGAATTTCAGAAGTCCGCTGGACAACCTGCTTTTCAAGGTCTTCATGGGCGCGCTCGAGTTCCTTGACATAACCGGCGCACCGGCATTCGAGGCTCCGGCATTGTTCCTGGAGCCGGCTTAGCTGATCATCCCTCGATCCTTTCATGGTTGCCATGGCATCCCCCGAGCCTGAAAATTTCTTCCGTCATGGATCGAAAAGGCCACCGAACCTCCTGCCAAAACATAGGGGTCACTGGCATATTGTCAACGAACCTGCCAATTTCCGAGCGACTGTATACACAAGTTTCATCTGACCCGGCCGTATTCGCCTGGGCACCGCGGGTGTTGCCGAAAGGGGAAAGCATGATTATAATGGAACATCGGTGAAGGGCAGGTTCCGAAGCGAATAACGCATAAAGAATGAAGCGTCGTAATCGAGGTGAATTATGAAAAATCCATCAAAGGACGAAGGTGCCAGCTGCTTCAGGGACTGCGACGATCGTCTGGAAGCCTGTCTGAATCGGGGCGAAGACGAATCTATCTGCCGCATGGAACAGGTCCCGTGTATCTGCAGCTGTCAGAGCGAATAACGCCGACATTTCACGATATCAAATGAATCATCTTATAACAGAAGGCGCCGTTTCCGGTGGGCAGCGGCGCCTTTTTGTTGGAGGCCACAGGCATGAGCGCTCACATGAACTACTGGGCGGATGATTACGTGGAAAAGCAGATGGACGGCCCGGACGCCATCGCCATGATCAAACCCGGTCAACGGGTCTTCATCGGGTCAAACTGCGGCGAACCCCAGTTTCTGGTCAAATGCCTCGCCGAAAGGGCATCAAGCTTTGCGGATCTGGAAATCGTCCGCATGATGAGCCGGGAGAGCACCTCTCTTTCCATGATCGCCGATGCCAGCAGGGATCAGACCCTGAATATCCGCTCCCTCTATCTGGGATCTGCGGCTCCCCAGTCCTTCGCCGCCAACCGCCGTTTTCTGACCCCCATCAACCTCAGCGCCGTTCCCCGGCTCTTCAAGAGCCGCAGGCTGCCGATCCACGTGGCCCTCGTTCAAGTCACGCCCCCGGATGACTTCGGCTGGATGAGCCTGGGGGTATCGGTCGACATCACCCTGGCGGCGGCCCAGTCGGCGGATTTCGTGATCGCCCAGGTCAATCCCCGGATGCCCACCATCATTGGAAGAAGCGTCATTCACGTGAACGATGTGGATGCGGTGGTGGAACATGAAGAGCCGCTCCTCAGCGTGGGGTTGCCGCCCGATCAGCCCACCGCCGCCGCCATCGCAAAGAACACCGCCCGTCTCATCGAGGACGGCGCCACCCTTCACATCGATCCGGGCGCCACCCCCCAGGCGATCCTTTTGGCCCTTTCCGGTAAAAGGGATCTGGGGGTCCACACCGAATACATCACCGACGGCATCATGCGCCTCGTGGCCGAGGGAGTCATCACCAACCGGAAAAAGGGATACAACGAGGGCCGCCTGGTGGGCTCCAGCGCCATGGGCAGCACCGATCTCTATGAGTTTTTGAATAGCAACCTGTCCGTGGACTTCCAGCCCTCGGATTATGTCAACGACCCGGATATCATCTCCCGGCACCATAAGATGGTCTCGGTCTGCGTCGCCGAAGCCATCGATCTCACCGGCCAGGTGGCCGCCGATGCCTTCCAGCACAACAATTTCATCGGTGTCACCGGCATGCTCGACTTTGTGCGCGGTGCCGTCCGTTCGGAAGGGGGGAAATCGATCCTGATCCTGCCTTCCACCTCCAGGCAGGGCACCCGCAGCCGCGTGGTGCCGAGGTTGAATGACCTGGCCGTCGTGGTTCCCAGAGGAGATGTGGACTATGTGGTCACCGAATACGGCATGGTACGCCTCTTCGGGAAAAGCCTCCAGGAGCGGGCCATGGCCATGATTTCCCTGGCTCATCCGGACTTCAGGAATGACCTCTTTGCCCAGGCAAAGGAGATGGAGCTGCTGAACCCCTCCTCTTCCCTCTCGGACTCCCTCCATGGTGTCTATCCGGTCCACCTGGAGGAGGTGCTTCACCTAAGGGGGGAGACCGTCACCCTCCGGCCCGCCAAGACGGTGGACCAACGCCGGATCCAGGAGCACTTCTACTCTTTGGACCGGGCGGACGTAGTCTCCCGCTTCTTCCACGAGAAGACCCGTTTCCTGAAGGGGGAGATGGAGGGGGTCTACCAGATGGACTACATCAAGGACTTCACGGTCGTTGCCCTGGTCGGTGAAATCGGGTTCCAGCGAGTGGTGGGGGTGGGCACCTACCTGCTCGAAGAGTCGACCTTCATGGCCGAGGTGGCATTTTCCGTGAGCAAGGACTGGCAGGGCTGCGGTCTGGGAAAGATCCTCATATCCAAACTTCAGCAGGCGGCCCGGAACAACGGCATCACCGGTCTTATCGCCTACACCAGCCACAAGAATTCCGGCATGATCCGCTTGTTCAGCTCACTGCCTTACAAGGTCCGGAGCACCTATGATGCGGACATCGTCACGTTGAAGTGTATGTTTGATGACCCGAAATAGGCGATGAGCGATTGTGAAAAAAAGACTCTCAAATTGAATCGACAAGACTCCTAAGGGATAGGAAATGCGCGAAATTGTAATCGCCGGCGCCTGCCGGACCGCCATCGGCAAATTCGGGGGGGCGCTGATGCCCTTGAGTGACAGGGCCTTCGGCCCGGTTCCCATTGCCGAGGTGATGCGACGGACTGGGCTGGCGGCGGATCAGGTGGAGGAGGTCATCTTTGCCTCGGGGTATCGAACCGGGGAGCTCCCCATCAATTCGGCCCGAGTAGCCGCGGTAGAGGCCGGTCTGCCTGTGAGCGTCCCCCAGTTTACCCTCTCCAAGGCATGCGGCGGTGGCATGCGGGCCGTCACCCTGGCGGCCCAGGTGATTAAATCCGGGGATGCGGACCTTCTCGTGGCCGGCGGTATGGAGAGTATGAGCAATGCCGCCTACCTGCTTAAAAAGGCACGCTGGGGGTACCGGATGGGCCATGGCCGACTCCAGGACCAACTGGTCCTCTTCGACCCCTTGAGCGGCATGACCATGGGGGAAACGGCGGAGAATCTGGCGCGCACCTATGGCATCTCTCGGGAGGATCAGGACGCCTTTGCCATCGAGAGCCATCGGCGAGCCGAAAGGGCCATCGGCGCAGGCAGTTTCAGGGAGCAGATCGTACCCGTCGAGATTCCGCAAAAAAAGGGCACACCTCCCCTCGTCTTCGACACGGACGAGCACCCCCGCTTCGGCATCACGCCGGAGGACCTGGCGGCCCTGAAACCCGCATTCAAAAATAATGGGACCGTCACCGCTGGCAACTCCTGCGGCATGAACGACGCCGCCTGCGCCCTTCTTGTCATGTGCAGGGAAAAGGCCGAGGCCCTCGGTATCGACCCCCTGGCCCGGATCATCTCCTATGCCTCTGTGGGCGTTGACCCCGCCCTCATGGGAATGGGGCCCGTTCCGGCGACGAGACTGGCCCTCGAGCGGGCCGGGCTAACCCTCGGCCGGATCGATCTCATCGAGCTGGGCGAGGCCTTCGCCGCCCAGGCCCTGGCCTGCATCCGCGAGCTCAATCTGGATCCCGAGAGAGTCAACGTCAACGGCGGGGCCATCGCCCTGGGTCACCCCATATCCGCCAGCGGCGCCATCCTCCTAACCAAGCTCGTGTATGAAATGAGGGCCCGCCAAGCCCGCTACGGCCTTGCCACGCTCTGCATCGGCGGCGGTCAAGGGATGGCGGTGGTTGTGGAAAATGACCGCGCATAACCCCCGACCGACGCCGCCAGGTTCACAAGGCGCCGGGAAATCAATACCGGAAAATCAATACATGTCTTCGTCCATCTCGTCCATGGCCGACGCCGTGTTCTTCTTCTTCGGCTTTTCCGTGATCATGGCCTCCGTGGTCAGCATCAGACCGGCCACCGAGGCGGCGTTCTGGAGGGCGAAGCGGACCACCTTGGTGGGATCCATCACGCCGGCGGCCAGCAGGTTTTCGAAGACTTCGCTCTGGGCGTTGAATCCGTAATCATCCTTTCCAGCCAGGACCTGGTTCAACACCACCGATCCGTCCTGCCCCGCATTATTGACAATTTGCCGCAGCGGCTCGGAAAGGGCTTTTTTCAGGATCTCGATCCCGTTTTTCTCCTCTCCTTCGGCCGTCACCTCGTCGAGAACGCCCATGCACCGGACGAGGGCCACGCCTCCCCCCGGTACGATCCCCTCCTCCACCGCTGCCCGGGTCGCGTTCAGCGCGTCTTCCACCCGGGCCTTTTTCTCCTTCATCTCTGTTTCCGTGGCGGCTCCAATATTGATGACCGCCACGCCGCCGATGATCTTGGCCAGACGCTCCTGGAGTTTCTCCCGGTCGTAATCGGAGGTACTCTCCTCGATCTGACCCCGAATCTGCTTGATGCGCCCCTCGATGGCCTCGCGGCTGCCGGCGCCGTCCACGATGGTGGTATTGTCCTTGTCGATCTTGACGGTCTTGCAGGTCCCCAGGTCCTTGACCTTGATGTTTTCCAGCTTGATCCCCAGGTCCTCGGATACGACCTGTCCACCGCACAGGATGGCGATATCCTCGAGCATGGCTTTTCGGCGGTCGCCGAAACCCGGCGCCTTTACGGCCGCGACCTTCAGGGTCCCGCGCAGCTTGTTGACGATAAGAGTTGCCAGGGCCTCTCCGTCCACATCCTCTGCCACGATGAGAAGCGGCCTGCCGGCACGCGCCACCTCTTCCAGCAGCGGCACCATATCCTTCATGGTGGAAATCTTTTTCTCGTGGACGAGGATATAGGGCTCCTCGAGAACCACCTCCATCTTTTCCGCGTTGGTCACGAAGTAGGCAGAGAGATACCCCCGATCGAACTGCATCCCCTCGACCACATCGAGGGAGGTATCCATGCTCTTGGCCTCTTCCACCGTAATGACCCCCTCCTTGCCCACCTTCTCCATGGCCTCGGAGATCAGTTTTCCGATGGTCTCATCATTGTTGGCCGAGATGGCGCCCACCTGCTCGATCTCTTTTCTGTCCTTAGTGGGTTTGGACATTTTTTTGAGTTCCCCCACAACGGCCCGAACGCCCTTGTCGATGCCCCGTTTCAAGGACATGGGATTGAGACCGGCCACCACCCGCTTCTGGCCTTCGCTGTAAATGGCCTGTGCCAGAACCGTGGCAGTGGTGGTCCCGTCGCCGGCCATATCGCTGGTCTTGCTGGCGACCTCCTTGACCATCTGCGCGCCCATGTTCTGGAA
>CAYOXD010000127.1:0-6425 GCA_964407825.1 uncultured Desulfobacterales bacterium
GCGGGAAAAGAGCGTCCGGCGCAGGCGGCTCTCGGCAAATCGTTCCAGCCTGCGCAGGTTGGGGGGGCGGCGGCCGTTAAATAACCCACAGGCGCGGTAATAGCGCATATCTATTCCCCACGTTGAGAGCCCCCGTGGATCCCTTAAGAGGGTGCGGACGAGCGCAAGGGGGTTCCTGAGCAGATCGAGCAGGGGGCCGGCCATCTCCGATGGATCGCGGAAGCACTCCCAGTCGCAGCGCCTGCAGGTATTCTCCTCGCTCAGGCTCTGGATCCGGCGGATATCCATATCCCATAGGAGGCCATGGTCCTCATTGCCCCGGTATCCACAGGGGTAGACGTGGCCGTTGGCGGCATTCACAAAGAAGAAATCGATACCTCCGCGGCATCCATAAGGTTGTGGTCCCGTTTCTTGGCCGCTATGCTGGCGCGCCAGGGCCTGTAGGGAGCAAAGGGGAGAGAAGATACGGATCTTGTGCCGAAACCCGCGGATGGCCGCTGCCAGGGCGCCAAAGAGTACCCGCTTTTCGGCAGGGGTGAACCGGACGATGGCATCGGCGGTGGTGGCCCCATAGACGGGGCTCAACCCCTGAGCGGCTTCCGGTGTTTCGATACTCATGGGATAGCAGGTGTTGGCCATGGTAAAGCCCAGATCCACTGCCCGCCGGTAAAACGCCTCGAAGGCGTTTCGATAGCGGCGGTAAAAGACAGAAAGGTAGGCTTCCTCCGATTGCGCGTCCGCCCTTCGATGCTCGGCGGTGGACGCTCCTCCCACCATGCGGTTGATGCCCAGATTCACCGCCGGGTAGATACCTGCCCTGTGAAAGATCGGCAGGGCCCGGCCGATGCCGGCCACTACACCGGGAAAGCCCCGCATGCGCTCATGGACCTCGTCCACGGCCGAGTCCAGGCTGATCCAGAAGTTGCGAAGCGGTGTGTCGGCCAGCTGATCCGCGATCCGGGCGATCCGGTTCTCCAGGTGTCCCTTCTCCGGGCGGGCGAAGAGAAATCCGTTGGTACCGGTCCGGATGAAGGGAATGCCAGCGCTGCCGGCATATCGTATCAGCTCCGTCAGACGACGGATATCCAGAAGGGGCTCGCCTCCTGTAAAGGAGATGGCCTGAACCCCCAGCCGGGCGGCGGCGTCGATCATCCGCTTGACCCTGTCGGTGGCAAGGGTGGATCTGGGAAATGGCTCGCCGACCCGCATGCCGCACTGGGGACAGCGGGCGTTGCAGCGGTCGGTGATCTGGATGACGAGCTGCCCGGGGACGCGGCGGCGCATCAGGCAGCGGAGTATCGGTGCGGTGGAAATCAATGGCTGATCCTTACAAGGAGTTTATGGGGGCACCCGTTCGTATGGGTCGAAACCTCTATTAGGAGCGTGGGTATGAGCAACGGATTAGGAACGTATTTGAATCTCGCTTACACGGCCTGAAATGTGGGTTTAACCATTAATTAACTAGGCGGTAACGAAGGACGAATCAAGGGCACATACCCTCTGTCAGCCTGTTCGGAAGACCCGGGCGGAAGGTTTATCAACCCTATTTGTGGCGCCATGAAGAATAAAGTCATGATATCACTGGCAGGTTCAAAGGACACTGTTCCCATGTATCCCGGCGATGCCTCCGTTCTGGCCGATCTCAGGCCGGCCAACCTCTTCAAGCTGATCCACCTTCTCGGCATCGACGCTGCCACCGCCGAGGGACTGGCCCGGAGTTTGCCCTTCACACCGGAAGACACCACAGCAGGCGCTGAAAACGAGTATCAGACCGCAGTTGAAGGAGACGGCGAACAGGTGGATCTGGCCTGCGAGATCCGGGACTCCACCTATTTCAAGAACCTCAGACAGCGGGCCCTGCGAGGAGACGCGCCCAGGTCCGCGGTCATGGATCTGGAGCGTTTCCTGTTGGAAAACAGGGGCCGAATCTGGGAGAACAGCTGGGTGCGTTTCCCCCAGCGGGCCCTCGGCGCATACGCCATGGCGGTTTTGCAGGAGGATCTTCGCGCCGACAAAAACCTGCCGGAGAGCCCGGCGAGGGGCGATGCCCACCGGTTTTTCATCAGGGTGGACGGTCGGGAGTATCTCCGGCTCCCGGTGAGTTATCTGCTGAAACTGTCCCTGGCTGCCGCCGTGGGGGGAGACGGAATCCACGCCACTGTCCGTGAGATGGGCCGCCGCGCCATGGCCCATTTCCTTTCGGACAACACTTCGCCCGAGACCTTCTCATTTCATCCGGTGTCCATGGCGGAAACTTTTGACCGGGGGGTCGGCATTGCCCGGGAGAGCGCCCTCCGGTTTCTGCTCTCCCAACTGCTTATTCAACATGCCAACCGACGGTTCGGCCTTCTCGAGAGGGGGCAGCGGGCCCTGCTCTACTTCGCCCCCCACCCGCCGGTGCGTCAGAAGGTTCTCAATAATCTGATCCCGGACAGCTTCTACCGGACGCTCTTCATGAGCCCCTGCCTGTCTGGTTGGACCGACGGTGAGGCCAAGCATCGCTATATGCACCTCTGTCACACGGTGCTCTCAAGGAGTCAGCTGAACGCAGTCCTGAAACTCCGAGAGGCGGGGATCATCGTCAACAACCTGGTAGTGCTGCCCAATCCTTCCAATATCAGTCTGGCCAACAACGGCACCCACCTCAGTTTGGGCAGCCGGAAGCTGACGGCTCTCATGGCAGACCCAGGATCCGGTTTCGGTCCCCTGGAGGAGAAGTATTACGGGGACTTGAGCATCAAGATCATGGAGCACTTTCTGCCCCTCTTCGTGGGCCTCTATTCGGCCGCCCCCTACCGGATCGATTTCGGGGAATTTCACCCGGAGCGGGTCTTGGGCTTTCTGCCCCACGAACTGAATTTCACACATCTTCGAATGCTCTGGCGCCGCTGGAAGAAAAAGGCGGATCTCAAGGTTCTGAGTCGAAGCATCACCCCCTTCGGCCCCGAATGGCTGGATCGCACCCTCGCCCGGTGTTTCAGGCTGAAGGGGGACTTTATCCCGGACTTCAGGCTCATCGATTACCTCGTGGCTCTCATGAGCACGGACGAGAGCCCGGCTCTGGACGGCAGACCGGGGAACGAGGCGAGACTGAAGCAGGACCTGGGGGACATGGGCGTGTTTGATCCCTGCATGCCCCTGTACATGCTCTGCCGGCCCCGAAGCTTCGGAACCCATGGATTTACCGGTTTTGAAGGGCGCCATTACAGCCTCTTTGAGAATCTGGTTGGGGACTTGGGGCATGCAGCCAATCTCCAGATGCTGGTTACCGCCCTGGCCTTTAAGTACATCTGCGCCGGCGAGGTTGGCCACGCGGACATTCCCGATCATCCCTTTGTGGAAAGCGAGCGCCGTCAGATTTTCTTCGGTGCCGCCATCGGCATTCCCACCTTCTACGTGAAGACCGACACCCCGAACCGACTCCTGGCCCGCATGGTGAAAAGAACCGCCAACACACGACCCAGCCGCCGCTACGCCGGCTATATCCGGGTGCTGGCGGGGGCCTTCCGTCGGACCCTGCTGACGCTGCTGCGGGAGGATGCAGCCGATCTGATCGAGGCGGGAAATCTCCATCCAACACTTCGGGATCTGGAGGAGAGGCTCCAGGACGGCGGTCGCCAAGGCGTTTCCCATCGGCTCACCCGTCGCATCTGCCGGGAGGCGGGTATCTCCTCTCCCACGGCCCTGACCCAGGGGGAGTTCAACGCTGCGGCCGAATCTTTCTACAGGGAGCGCCTGAGAAGGGAACAGATGGGCGAGGCTCTGGACCTGTGGTGCGGCGAGGTCCGAAAACTGGACAGCCTGAGGGCCTGGCGCCAGGGCCGTTCCAACCAGGCGCTTTATTCCATTTTGAAGGGGGCCGGCGCTGCCGATTTCATCACCCAGATGCGATCCGCGTTCCTCGCCGAAAAGCTGCCGGCAGCGGAGCTGACCCGGCTCATTCACCTCATGCTCCTCACCTTGGACCACTTGAAACGGCGCACCAGCGTTCCCTCTGCACAGGAGGTGTTCGAAGTATGAAGGCACCGGCGATCCCCCATCAGTACATCGACCGGCGCTCGCGGCGGGTGGTGACCGAGCGGCTCGTGGCCGACCCGCTGATCCGCAGCCTCTATTCGCGGGCAAGGGAGAGCGCGCCCCTTGTCTTCCGGGCAGCCATTTCGAACCGCATGTCCGGACTTCTCGGATATCTCAACTACGATGGTCCCCTGGCCAGCGTCGCCCGTCAGAGGGCGGGGCGCATCCGGGCCATGGGTATCGATCCATCGGAGTGCCTTGAGCCGCCCGAGGCCTTGGATACGGTCCGCAAGCTATTTGAGAGAAAGATTCGGTACTGGCGCTGCCGCCCCATGCACGATGCTGTGGATCGGATCGTATCTCCTGCCGATGCCCGGATGATCGTCGGGTCCCTCCACGGGCACAGCCCCCTTTTCCTCAAGGAGAAATTCTTCTCCTTTTTTGAACTCATTGGAACGGACAAACAACAGTGGATCGATGCTTTCCACGGCGGAGATTTCGCCATTTTCCGGCTGACTCCGGATAAGTATCATTACAACCACACGCCTGTTTCGGGACGGGTACTGGACTTCTACGAGATCCACGGTCACTGCCACTCGTGCAACCCGGGAGCCGTGGTGACCGAGGTCACTCCCTTTTCCAAGAACCGCCGGGTGGTGACGGTGATTGATACGGATATTCCCGGCGGTTCGGGCGTGGGCTTGGTGGCCATGATCGAAATCGTGGCCATGATGATCGGCGAGATCGTCCAGTGCTACAGTGTTCGCGCCTATGACGGTCCGATGGCGATCCGGTCGGGGCTTTTCTTGGAGCGTGGACGGCCCAAGAGTCTATACCGACCTGGAAGCAGCGTCGATGTGGTGATATTCCAGCGGCAGCGAGTGACCTTTTCAGCGGATATCCTGGCCAATATGGCACGACGGGACGTCTCCAGCCGCTTTACCCATGGGTTTTATACCCCCCTGGTGGAGACGGATGTGAGGGTGCGATCGGAAATCGGTCGGCGCGCGGTCCGGTCGAAACCCGATGCGCGCGACATAGCTGAGGCTTGAAGGAGCTTTTCCCATGGCAAACTGGATATTTATCACCATTATGGCCTTGACCCTGGCGGTTATTTTTACCTGGAGCTTCAGGACCCTGCCCAAGGAGAGGTGGCAGATCCTCTGCGCCATGCCCCTCAGAAAGGGGGGCAGCGGGACCTGGACAGGGCTCAATTTGACCTATTATGGCCTCTTCAACGCCATGGCCTTGTGCGCGGCCGTGTTGCTGGTGATCGTCCTTACCGGTGCCGCGGGTGTCGACCTGAGGATCCTGGCAGGGGTCGTTTGCCTCCTGCTGGGATGCTGTCTGCCGGCCTCCCGCATAATCGCCCGGTGGGTCGAGAAAAAACCGTGCACCTTCAGCGTTGGCGCCGCTTCTTTTCTGGGGATCGTGGCGGGTCCCTGGTTGGTTCGCCTGGTGCAGATCCTGTCCTCTGATCTGTTGTTCCCCCCTTTTGATGCAATGGCGGTCTTGGCGGCCCTCATGCTGGGCTATGCCCTGGGAGAGGCCATCGGCCGGCTGGGCTGCATCAGCTTCGGATGCTGCTACGGAAGACCCATGGATGAGATGCCTGGCGTGATTCAGCGCTGTTTCCCATGGATGTCCTTTATCTACTCGGGCGACACCAAGAAGATCGCCTATGCCCATCGCCTTGAAGGAAAACCGATATTCGCCGTCCAGGCGCTCACCGCCGTGCTGTACAGCGCCGCCGCCCTTACGGGCACCTGGCTCTTCCTTTGGGGAGAGGCATCCATTGCCTTTGTCCTGTGCCTGGCGGTCACCCAGGGATGGCGGCTTTTATCGGAGTTTTTCCGGTTCGATTACCGGGGTGACCGAAAAATCAGCGTTTATCAGTGGATGAGCCTGATCAGCATCCCTTACGGGATGCTTCTCCTTCCCCTTTTCCCAGCAGCCGGAATGCCCCTGGCGGTGGGCACCGGCCTGCGTCTCCTGTGGCATCCCTCCGTGATCCTCTTCCTTCAGGCTCTTTGGATCTTCATGTTTGTGCGAACCGGCAAAAGCGAGGTCACCGGCTCCACCCTGTCCTTTCACGTCATAGATTGCCGTCTGTAAAACGGCTTCATCGTCAGGGCCATCTCATGGCGACAGCGCAACCACCGTGGCAGCGGAGCAGAGAGGGCTCCGGCATTTAGCTGGAGACCGCGGCAATCAAGCTTAGGCGGTCGCCTGGGGACCGCGGCAAAAGGGTATTGCATTTTTGTAAATTTGTGACATAGAATGTATAACCCTCAAAAGGAGACGTATCCACGGAGACACGGCACAGGTCCCGAGGGAAAGAGCGATTTTCAAAAGAAGAGGTGAATGACTGAAAAATATGTAATAATACGTACTATTAAACAAGTACT
>CAYOXD010000128.1:0-5939 GCA_964407825.1 uncultured Desulfobacterales bacterium
GGATGCCGCATTTCCCGAGTTCCCAGGCGGTAAGACGCGCGCCCTGGTTCAAGGGACGGGTTTCGTCCACCCAGACATGAACATCGACCCCCGCCTCTGCCGCCGCGTAAATGGGAGCCGTGGCCGTGCCGTATTCCACGCAGGCAAGCCATCCCGCATTGCAGTGGGTCAGGATGTTCACCGTGCCACCGTTCTTTTTTTCCTGAGCCGCCTTCACCAGGGAGAGGCCGTTTTCTCCGATCTTCCGGCAGTTGACCGCCTCTTCTTCGGCGATCACCCCTGCCTCCTGCCGGGCAATGCGGATGCATCGATCCCTACTGGCCCCATCCCCCAGCCTTTTCAGGACCCGGTCCACGGCCCAGGCCAGGTTGACGGCGGTGGGCCGGGCATCCCGGATACGACGGCAGGCCTCGGAGAATTTCTCGAAAAAGCCGGGGCCCGCCTCCGTCTCCTTGGCCGCAATGAAAATGCCGTAGGCGCCGGTCACGCCGATGAGGGGGGCGCCGCGAACCCCCATCTCCTTGATGACCTGGATCACATCCGAAACACCGTAAAGCGCCAGAGGCACCAGTACGTGCGGCAAGCGCCGCTGATCGATGATGGTAACGGTATCCGTGGCCTCATCCAGCCAGATGGGACGCATGTTTTTTCCATCCACGAGCATTGTCTTCTATCCTTTCCTGTCCAGGGCACCGGCAAGACTCCGGCGCATGGCGGCCAGCTCCGCATTCACGCCCCGGAGCTTGTCTTCCAGAGGACCCCGCTCGAGCGGTGGTGCCGCCTTGATCTTCTCGGCCAGTGCCTGCGATTCCCGGATGAGCCGGTATATCTCCTTGGCAATGAGTCGAATCGACATTTATCCATCGTCCTGGCAAGAGGCCAACACCGCCTATCCGATAAGCACGCCCAATTTAAGTTGCGGCCTTTGACATCACTATCGGTATCGGCTCTTTAAATAATAGGGAAGTACCGATACCGATTTCGAGTCAGGGGAGGCAACCGGATAGACGCCGCCTCAGGGGCACGACATCAGGGAATCGATTTCCTTTAGCTGATTCGAGGACAGTTCCCTTTCCCCTCCCAACAGTCCCGTCAAGAGGGTGATCCGGGCAGCGGACTCCAGGACCTCCATCCGATCGAAGGCCTCCACCAGGGTTTTCCCCACTGTCAAAGCGCCGTGGTTGGCCATGAGAACGGCGTTTCCCCTGTCCCCCAGCGCCTGAACCACGCTCCGGGCCAGTTTCTCGGTGCCCATGCAGGCATAGGGGGCAACGGTGACCTCCTTCAGGAAGAGCCGGGATTCGGCGATCAATCGGCAGTTGATGTTCCGCTCGGACGCGGCGAAGCTCGATGCCGTCACCGGATGCGCATGGATGATGGCCCGGATCTCGGGACGGCTGGCATAGAGCGCCAGGTGGATCGGGGTCTCCATGCTCGGCTTCAGCACCGGGGAAAGGTTGTCCCCGTTCGGCCGGATCTGCCCGATCTGATCGGCCTGGATGCATGCCTTGTCCATCCCCGAGGGGGTGATGAGAACGAGGTCCGCCGACGCGCGCAGGCTGATGTTACCCCCAAGGGTCGTGGTCAGGCGCCGCTCGTACAGCCGCCGCATGAAGCGGGCGAGTTCCTCTTTGAGCCTCTCAAGTTCCATAGGCCCCTGTGTAGCATGCCTTTCTCACGGCTTCCAGGGGAAAATATATCCGGTGAACTTGATGATCGCTTGTGCCCTCGTGACGATAGGCCGGGAGGCCAGGGCTCCGCTGACGCCGGGGTTGCACTTCCTACAATTAAAAAGAGGGCTCAGGAGGCCGTTCGCTTGAGCATCCCGGTCCGGGCTCTCCCATGCGGGCTCTCAGCCGCTGGACGGGAAAGGGGTTTCGGCGCCTGTACCGTTTCGTCGGCCTTCCGCAAGGCGCTGAAACGCTCCCTGATTCTCTCCAGGGACACCAGTTTTCCCTTTCGTTGGGAGGGGGTGAGAAAGGACTTGAGCTTCATTTCCAGGGTACGCGGATGCAGGTCCGCACCGATGGCGACCACCCCTTCCAGGATAATCTTCTGAAGCAGCAGCTCGCGGTCGGTCCTTTCCCGGATGTGCGCGGCAAGGGGTAAAAAGAGGAAATTGGCAAACACGATGCCGTAGAGGGTGGAGGTGAGTGCGATGGGGACCGTTGCCAGAATGGTGGCCGTATTGCCGATGCCAGCCAGCATGCTGATCAACCCCACCACGCTGCCCACGAGCCCGAAGGAGGGGCTGACCTCCGAGAGGGTCCTTAAGATCCGCTCCACCTCTTCGCGGCGCATCCTGAAAAAATACATCTCGGTATTCAAAAAATCTCGGATCTGGGCGATGGTATACCCATCCACCAGCAGTCCCAGGGCGTGTCTTAAAAACAGAACGGTGGTTTCCTCCTCATCCTCCTGAAGTGAGAGCAAGCCTTTGAATTTACTCTTCAGGGACAGATCCACCAGCACCTCGATGATCTCACCGGGAGCCTTTTCCCGGGTTCGAAGCGATGTGGTCAGCACCTTCCAGACCACCAGCAGCCGCTCCACCCTGAAGCTGATCATGGCGGCCCCCATGGTGCCGCCAATGACAATCACCAGCCCCGCCAGGTTGAAATAGAGCCCTATCTGCCCATGGACCAAAAAACCGGATAGAAACAGGAGAAAAAAGAGCACCAGACCAACGAGGTTTCGGTGGATGCCTAAAAAGCCCCGAACCGTTTTAAATTTGTGCCTGATGAGGTTTAGTTTGTGGCTGATGATCCGTTTCATAGCGTCCTTGTCTCCCTGCTTCGGGGGACCTCGATATCTTCAGTTGACCGGCCCTGGAGCCGGCGGTCTACCCTTCGTCAGTATGATCTCCACCCGCCGGTTCTGCCTGCGATCCTCCGGTGTGTCATTCGGTTTGATGGGACGGTAACAGGAATACCCGCTGACATGGAACCGGTCGGCCGGCAGGTTCATCTGTTTGATGAGAAACCGGGCCACCTGGCATGCGCGAACCGCGGACAGCTCCCAGTTCGTGGCAAACTGCGCCGAATGAATCGGTACATTGTCCGTGTGTCCCACCACATTGATCATGTCGTCGGTTCCCCTGATGACCGCCGCAACCTCCCTCAAGGAGCCGATGGCTTGTGGCTTCAGGTCGGCGCTGCCCGTATCGAAGAGCAGATCCGCCGGCAGGACAATCCGGACAGTCTCCTGCTTTGCCAGTTTCACATGCTTGAGATCCTTCAACGATGCCAGTCGAAGGGACGCCTGGGGCCGCCGGACCGCTTCGGCCCTTTCCATCCGGACCCGTCCGTGCTCATCGTGCCTTCGGTCGTCACCGGGGGTGGTTTGGGAGCGCTGCCCCATGGTTTCATCCGAAATGGAGCTTCCCAGGCCCCCATACCGAAGTTCCCGGTGGGCCGCCTGGTAGATGAACATCACGGCAAAGAGGATGAACATGGTCATCATCAGGTCGGACCAGGCAATGGACCAGTGCACGCGGCGGGGTTGCTTCACATGGCAGAAGATATCCTGCTCATTGTGGACCCCGGGGCAGGTGAAATAATCGGCCATGACATCCCTCGGCCGGAAGGCACTGTCCGTTGGCTTCTCCTGCTCCGGGGGAGCATTCGTATTTTCTTGCGTCGTCTCGTCCACGGGCCTCATTCACGTCCCTCGCTCAGCGGGAATCATTCATCACCTGGCAATTCTTCCCCTTATGGAAAGCAGATATTATGCCAACCCAACAAGCGCCCTGCATTTGCATGAAACGCCATACCTGCCGTGACCGCCTCCCCCGCCATGACCAGGCCCTTCAGACCAATCCGATGTCAAAGCCTGCTCGCAGGATGTCAGATCCTTGACGCCAGGACCGAGCCCATCCGCCAACTCTTCCGATAAAAAAAGAGGGCGGCTTTCGCCGCCCCCAGGAGACCTTTTTGAAAGAATGAATACCGGATTGGCCTATCCGCCAACGTCGAAGCTCATCGCGCCGCTCTCCCTCTCGAACCGCGCGTTGAAATCAGCGATGGCCTTTCTTAGGCCGTCCTCGATGCTCACCGAAGGCGTCCAGCCAAGCTTCGCTTTGGCCATGGTGATATCAGGACGTCGCTGGAGGGGGTCATCTACAGGCAGGGTTGAAAAATGAATTTCCGAAGTGGATCCGGTCAACTCGATGATCCTTTTCGCCACCTCCAGGATGGTCAACTCCGCCGGGTTGCCCAGGTTCACCGGTCCTGTAAAATCATCCGGACTGTCCATCAATCGAATAAACGCCTCGATCATATCCCCCACGTAGCAAAAGGACCGGGTCTGGCTCCCGTCCCCAAAAACCGTGATGGGCCGGTTTTCGAGTGCCTGGACAATGAAATTGGAAATCACCCGGCCGTCGTTGGGGTGCATGCGCGGCCCATAGGTATTGAAAATCCGGGCGACCTTGATCTTCATCCGGTGCTGGCGGTGATAGTCAAAAAAGAGCGTCTCGGCACATCGCTTGCCCTCGTCATAACAGGCTCTCGGTCCGATGGGATTGACATGCCCCCAATATTCCTCGGTCTGCGGGTGCTGTTTCGGATCTCCGTAAACCTCGCTGGTGGAGGCCTGAAACACCTTGGCGCGAACGCGTTTGGCTAGCCCCAGCACATTGATGGCCCCATGTACGCTGGTCTTGGTGGTCTGGACCGGGTCGAACTGGTAATGAATGGGGGATGCCGGACAGGCTAGATTATATATTTCATCCACCTCCACATAGAGCGGAAAGGTAATATCGTGCCGCATCAGTTCAAAACAGGGGTTCCCCAGAAGATGCCGGACATTGTCCTTGGTGCCCGTGAAAAAATTATCCACGCATAAAACGTCATGACCCTCCTTGAGCAATCGATCACACAGGTGGGATCCTATAAATCCGGCACCGCCGGTAACCAATACACGTTTCCGAATATGATACAACCGTCACCTCCGCTGAAATCCTGCGGCACGCTACCGCTTCATTTGGTAATTTCCTATTTAGCATGCCGCCTTTGCCGCGCAAAGAGGAAAATGGCCCCGGAAGTATTGCTTGCCCACTATCCCCCCTCCCAGCAAAGCTTCAAAGTCGGAATATCGCGAGCGGAAGCGGCGCAACGGGTATCGCCTGAATCTTGCCCATGCGCCGTGACTTGCCCAATATGCGGCCATGGGGATATTTTGCGATCAAAATTTGGATATAACCATATATGTGCATAACTACTGATAGTTGCAAACTTGTTCATGAGGCCGTGACGATTTGGCTATAAAGTGGAATAGGAATGCCGTCTTTAATCTGCGAAAAGCTGCGTAATCTTCTACGGATTAACCAGACAGACACAGATAGGGCTGTGCGTCGGGAAATGTTTCTCCCCCATCATAACTCCAGGCAATCCGTCGCCAACCGTCAAGAAAATAGGCTCTCGAATTGTAATAGATGCGTCCGTCGGAAAGCTCCGCCAGGCACCCCTCGCCCGTGCCGTCCTGGACGGGCTCCGAGGTGTGCCAGGTCCTTCCACCGTCATCGCTATAGATTGCGCAGTTGTAATGATGGCGTTGAAGGGTTTCAATTTCTTCATTCGCGATAAGAGCGAACTGTGCGGGAGCGATCAACCGTCCTTTGCGTGGTTGACATACCCCCTGGAGTTGATCTGATCGAACGCCCCGCCCGCCTCACTCAGCGCCACCACCTTGAATTCAAGAAAAGTATGTCAAAGGGATTATAAACTTTTTCATCAAATCATCCTCATACACCCGAAGATGGAATTTCAAATTCTATAATTTCAACGATTGACCAACGATTTGTTTGACCTCATGCCAGGATCTGTTCCATAGACTCCGTGGATCCGGATCATTTTCTGCATCGTCAAAGAATGCCAGCGATTTCTCAGCATGCCATGCGTTCGCGGCCGGATACTTTTCCATAAAAAATGCCAGCATCT
>CAYOXD010000129.1:0-4298 GCA_964407825.1 uncultured Desulfobacterales bacterium
ACTCCCGTTCCTGGAGCACCCGGAGCAGCTTCACCTGGGTGGTGAGCGACATCTCACCGATCTCGTCCAGGAAGATGGAGGCCCGGTGGGCCAGTTGGAAGCGGCCCTGTCTGCGGCTCACGGCTCCCGTGAAAGCGCCCTTTTCGTGCCCGAAGAGCTCGCTTTCGAGGAGGGGCTCGGGCAGCGCCGCGCAGTTGACCTTGATGAGGGGCCGATCGCTCCGGGCGCTTGCCATGTGGAGGGCGTTGGCGATGAGCTCCTTTCCCGTCCCGCTTTCCCCCGTGATCAGCACCGTCGCGTCGCTCGGGGCCACCATGGCCATGGTATCGAAGAGCTTTCGCATGGCCCGGCCGTTGCCGATGATCTGATCGAAATTGAACCGGTCATCGAGCCGCTCCTTCAAGAACCGGTTCTCCTGCTCCAGGCGGCGGTGATGGAGGGATTTTTTCACCAGGATTTTCAGCTCGTCGATATCCAGGGGTTTGATGAGGTAATCCTGGGCACCGGATTTCAGCGCCTCCACGGCCGTGTTGATGCTGGCATAGGCGGTCATGACCACGATGGGGATCCCGGGGCTTATCTCCTTGATGCGGCGGGTGGCCTCGATGCCGTTGAGCTCCTGCATGCGGATGTCCATCAGAATCAGGTCATGGAATTTCTCCTCCACCGCCGCCACGGCCCCAAGGCCGTCGTCCACGCAGGTCACCTCATAGCCTTCGGCCTTGAGTACGGTTTCGATCATGCGGCGGTGCGCCGCCTCGTCGTCCACGACCAGAATGCTGGGCTTCATGGCTTCCTCTCTCTTAACTTGTGTCCATCCGGAAATAGGCAAATTGGGTCGAGATCAAGGCGCACGAAAAATTTAACCGCAGGCATATGGTTGATATTCCGAGGATTAAATTTTTCGCGCAACGCAGATATCGGGTAAATTGGCCATTTCTGGATGGACACTAACTTGCCTCGTCTCCGGTTCCCAGGGGAATCAAAATGGACACCCGCGTCCCCCCTGCCCTGCCCTCAGGCGGACTCTGTATCTGAACCCACCCTCGATGGTTCTCGGCGATTTTCTGCACGATGGCGAGCCCCAGCCCGGTACCCTTGTTCCGGGTGGTGAAAAAGGGGTCCAGGACCTTCTCCTGGTGCTCCCGGGCAATCCCCGGTCCATCGTCCTCGACCCAGAGACGAAGGAGGCGTCCTGCCCTTTCCACCCTGACCCCGATCTCGATCTTCCCTTGCCCGGTAACGGCATGGATCGAATTCAAGAGCAGATTTAAAAGGGCCTGGGTGATCTGGTTGCCGTCGAGCTTCACCGCGACGAGTTCCCCGGCCAGTCGCGGAGTCAGCGACACCTGCTTGGCCTCGGCATCGGCCGCCACCAGCCTGAGGGTGTGGTGCACCAGCTCCGGCAGGTCCACGGGCAAGAGGTCCACGCGCATGGGACGGGCATAGGTCAATAGATCCGTCACCACCCGGTTGATCCGGTCCACCTCGCGGGCCATCACCTGGGCGTATTCGCGCTCCTCGGGCCGGTCCTTCAGGGAATGACGCAGGTATTGCGCAAACCCCTTGATGGAGCTTAAAGGGTTTCGGATCTCGTGGGCCATACCGGCCGCCAGCTCGCCTATGGCAGCCAGCTTCTCGGCCCGTCTCACCTGGGCCTCCAGTTGCTTGATCTCCCGCAGATCCCGCAGCAGGATGACCGCGCCGCTGCACGTGTCACCCTCCGCGGAGATGGGGGTCACGCTCAGGGACAGGGGAAGGGCCCGTCCGTTTTTTCGCTGAAAAATAATTTCGCGGTCCATCACCGCCTGACATCGCGAGAGGGTCAGCGAGATCCCCGTGGCATCGAAGTCGATCCACCGCCTCAGATCCCGGCCGCTGATATCGGCTTCCTGCACATCCAGCAGATCGAGGGCAAGGCGATTGCAGGAAAGCACCAGCCCCCTGGTATCGATACTCAACAGGCCGTTTGCCATGTGGGCCACCACCTGGCGCGTGTAATCCTGGGTCTGCTTGAGAGCCTTGTCCACCAGGTAATAATTCTGGATGACAAAGAGAAAGAAAAAGGCCGCGGATCCCAGGGCCACCAGGATCGAGGCCATGAAAACGGCATGGTGCAGGTCCGCCGCGTCCGCCTTTTCAAATTCGATCATCTTCAGTCCCAGGACAATGACAGAGGGCCGCAGCGCCGATGCCTTGCCTGGCACCACTGCGCCCCCCGCGGACATGGACCGGGTGGATTCAGCGTCCGGCAAAAAGCACGCGGCCAGCTCGTAGATCCGTTGCCCCGACGCAATCTCCCTCACCCGGCTCTCCACGCCCCCCGCGGCATCGGGCCTGGCCTGCCAGGGGGCGCGCTTTCCCACCAGCGCCGGGTCCGAATCGAACCGCACCACCCCGCGCTGGTCGGAAATGTAGATATAGGCGATATTATCGCTCTTGGCCGTCTCCCGGACAATTCCCTCCAGGGCACGATCTCCCAGTCCGCTCATGAGGCCGACACGGGCCCCCGCCTCCAGGCAATGAAGAAGGCTCACCCCCTGACGGTGGAGGGCGGCCATGGCCCTTCCCCTCGCCCGGTCCAGGTTCCGGTAAGTGGAAACGCCGATCAGGGCCAGCATGAACAGCACGGCCAACAGGATGGACAGGGGCGGCAGGTACATCTTCTTGAAGCGGTATAATTTCATCGGACCATTCGTATTCGTCGTTATTGAGTTTGAAGTCCTCATCTTAGCAATTCATTCCTGAACGGGAAAGAGGGCGCATCCAGAGAGCAGCCATGCCCCTCCCCCGTTGCTCCCTAACCAATAGAGCATAGAGCAACTGCCATGCCAGAAAAATAGGACAGCGGTGCGTGTTCATTGCGAGCATCATCGATCATCGGGAGATATTCCCCGTTCCGCCCAGCAGCCATGGGGGACGGCCCGCTCTTGACAGCGCCCCGGTGAGAGCCTATCGGCAAAGGCGGCGATGAACGTCCGGGCCAGTTCAGATGGGGCATGTGCGTAATTTTTACGCAGAAAAACCCGCCAACCGGATCAAATTTTCGCACCTTTCCCGGTTCTCTCGAAGCCCCCATACAACGGTTGCCCCTCTCGTTGTCGTTGTCATGGTTCATTGTCATTGCGTATTTACGCAATTCCATAATTGGGCTATCCTCGAAATATTGCGTGAAACAACTTTCATTGAATCCTGCCGATCAGGCGCTTGACTAGAGTCCATCCACAAATAGGCAAATCGGGTGGATGGGCGCCACCTATTTGGGAGGGTCGGTTATGGTCATATGGAACGCTGAAGACAAGCAACGGATCAAGGAAGGCATCCGGAAGAAATATGCGCAAGTCGCCAGCACGCCCGAGGGGTCTTTTCGATATCCGACCGGAAGGGCGGGGCTTGAAGGACTTCATTACGATCGTCGAGCCATCAGCGCGCTTCCCTCCGAAGTCACGGCTTTCTACTGCGGGGTGGGAAACCCCTTTGCCCTGGGGCCGATCCACCAAGGAGAAGCGGTTCTCGATGCCGGATGCGGAGGCGGTGTGGATACCCTTCTCGCAGCCATGATGGTCGGCCCGGAGGGCATCGCCGTTGGAATCGACCTCACCCCGGAGATGGTCGGCCGTGCAAAGGAAAACCTCGCGCAGACCGCTCTCGAGAATGTAAGCTTTCGACAGTCCTCCCTTGACGACATGCCTTTTGCCGATGCGTCTTTTGACGTGGTGATTTCCAACGGGGCCTTCAACCTTGTCCCGGAAAAGGCCAGGGCCTTAGAAGAAATCCACCGGGTCCTGAAACCCGGTGGCCGCCTCATGATGGCCGATCAGATCCTGACCGGTGATCTCCCGGAGGATAAGCGGGCCAGGATCGCCAAATGGGCCGCATGAGAGGGGGGCGCCATACCGGGAAAGGAGTTCCTGGCCATGTTGGAGCAAGCCGGTTTCGTGGATGGCGAATGGGTCGCCGAGACCGGTTTCAACAGTTCTCCGGTCACAAAGGGAGTGTTGTTTAGAGCGAAAGCGGCTCTTGAAAGGACAAACCGATCTTAAGGGCTCCGAAACCCGCGAACGGATCGAAGCGGATAGCCCCATGGCTTTCTGGTCAATTTACCGCGCCGGCCGCGGCGCTTGCCGGATCCAGCGTCCGCACGCGCCACAGCAGCTCGGCCGCCTCGGCTCTATCTCCCTTATCGGCCTTCACCTTTGCCACCTCGGAGAGAATCCTTGTTGTTCTGGAAATCGATCTGGAAGTCTTCATGCCATGGTTGGATTTTCCCTGGGCCACACATTTTAATCCCATCCGTC